>JBOHZJ010000322.1:0-24421 GCA_050738395.1 Steroidobacter sp. | reverse complement strand
CGAAGAAGCCGCCGAAGAAGCCGCGGCCGCGCTGGCCACGGTCGACGCGGGGTTCGGCCGCACCACCGACCCGGTGCGCATGTACATGCGCGAGATGGGCACCGTGGAGCTGCTGACGCGTGAAGGCGAGATCCGCATCGCCAAGCGCATCGAGGAAGGCCTCGATGCGGTGCGCCTGGCCCTGTCGAGCTATCCGAGCACCTACCACTTCGTCCTGAATCAGTATGAACAGGTGAAGGCGGGTCAGGGCCGGCTCGTCGACATCATCGTCGGCTTCATCGATCCGAACGCGCCCGATGAAATCGCGGCGCCGATCAATCCGAAACTCGCCGCCGCCGCGGCGCCCGCTGAGAAGGAAGGCGAGGAAGAGGAAGAAACCGCCGAAAGCTCCGAGGAAGAAGAGACTCTCGAAACCGGTCCGGATCCGGAGGAAGCGGCGCGGCGCTTTGCATCCATTCACAAGCTCCTGCAGCAGGTGCTCAAGGCGATTGCGGAAAAGGGCGCCAAGGACCCGAAGACGCAGAAGCTGCGCAAGAAGATCGCCGGCGAATTCATGGAGCTCAAGCTCTCGCCGAAGATGTTCGACGCACTCATCGTGCAGCTGCGCATCGACGTCGCCGAGATCCGCAATCTGGAGAAGCAGGTGATGATGCTGTGCGTGCGTGACGCCGGCATGCCGCGCAAGGACTTCATCTCGACTTTCCCGAAGAACGAAACCAATACCAAGTGGCTGGACAAGCACATCCGCGCCAAGCGCAAGCACTCAGCCGCGCTCGCGCGCCTGCGCGACGACGTCGAGAAGACGCAGAACCGCCTGCAGGCGCTCGAAGTGCGGGTGCACTTGTCGATCGCGGAAGTAAAAGAGATCAACCGCGAGGTCGCCGTCGGCGAAGCCAAGGCGCGGCGCGCGAAGAAGGAAATGGTGGAGGCGAATCTGCGCCTCGTGATTTCCATCGCAAAGAAGTACACGAACCGCGGCCTGCAGTTCCTGGACCTGATTCAGGAAGGCAACATCGGCCTGATGAAGGCGGTCGACAAGTTCGAATATCGCCGCGGTTACAAGTTCTCGACGTATGCGACCTGGTGGATTCGCCAGGCGATCACGCGTTCGATCGCGGACCAGGCGCGCACCATCCGCATCCCGGTGCACATGATCGAAACGATCAACAAGTTGAACCGCATTTCCCGGCAGATGCTCCAGGAGATGGGCCGCGAACCGACGCCGGAAGAACTCGCGGTGCGCATGGAGATGCCGGAAGACAAGGTTCGCCGCGTGCTCAAGATCGCGAAGGAACCGATCTCGATGGAGACGCCCATCGGCGACGACGAGGATTCGCATCTTGGGGATTTCATCGAGGACACGTCGGTGGATTCACCGATCGATTCCGCCACGATGGAGTCGCTGCGCGAGACCACGCACTCGGTGCTCGCCGGCCTGACGCCGCGCGAAGCGAAGGTGCTGCGCATGCGCTTCGGCATCGACATGAACACCGACCACACGCTCGAAGAGGTCGGCAAGCAGTTCGACGTGACGCGTGAGCGCATTCGTCAGATCGAAGCGAAGGCGCTGCGCAAGCTGCGCCATCCCAGCCGCAGCGAACAGCTGCGCAGCTTCCTGATGGATGATTGAGGAAGCGACGAGCGATTAGCGACGAGGCAGAACGGAAAAGGGCCGGCCGCACGAGTTGTGCAGCCGGCCCTTTGCTTTTTGACGACTTCGAAGTTGCTGGCCGCTTCCGGACTCCACCTCACCCGCTTCGCCTCCCTCTCCTGTAGGAGAGGGTTTTCCGCTCCGCGCGTGTGCGCGCGACGTGCCTCTTCTCTGGCTAGTCGCTCGTCGCTAATCGCTCGTTGCGTCCTCGCGTTGTCTGCAAACGTCTACACACTTTGTCGGAACTGACCACCGCCCCGCCGAGTCTTTATGTACAAGAGACTACATACATTTCTGGAGTGGAGATGGGACTGCTTTTCTACATCGTGTTGTTTCTGGTGGTGTGTCTTTTTGGCTGGTCGGTAAAATCCAGCGGTATTCGCTGAGGTTCGATCAGGCAGATACGCACTACTGGAAAGCGCAGATACGAACTAGCGGATTGACGCCGTCGACTTGCTCGGCGCAGCCCGCTGAGGACGCAGCGCCCGCATCAACTCGCCGCGCCGCGAAGTCACTTCGAATGTCTCGAGGCCCAGCCAGTGGGCCAGCTCATCAAGACGCACCCGCAGCGGTTCGGCCGCATCCTTCGCGCTCTCACCTCCCTCTACGCTGCCGCCGCGCACCTGAAGTCGGCTCCGTTTACGATCCGATTTCAGATCGACGCGCCCCACCAGCCGATCCCCCTGCAGAAACGGCAGCACGTAGTAACCATGCTGCCGATTTGCGGCGGGTACGTAGATCTCGAGGCGAAAATGAAAATTGAACAGTCGCTCCGTGCGCTGTCGCTCCCAGATCAGTGAATCGAACGGCGAGAGCAGCGCACTGACCTCGACACGTCGCGGACAGGTTGCATCGGCGCTCAGATAAGCAGCCTGCTTCCAGCCCTCGACGACTACTGGCGCAAGCACCCCGGCTTCCACAAGTTCCGCTACGCGCTCGCTCGCATCGGCCACCGGCAATCGAAAGTAGTCGCGCAAGTCGCGCAACGTCGCGACGCCCAGCGCGCGCGCCGCAATCGTCATGAGCGCGCGTTGCGCCTCCTGCTTCGAAGGCGCCGGCGCGCCGCATATAGCAGCCGGCAGCACCCGCTCGGGCAGATCGTAGAGACGTTCAAAGTTGCGCCGGCGAGCCGTCGTGACCTCTCCCGTCCAGAACAACCATTCCAGAATTTCCTTGCCCTGGCTCCAGCCCCACCACGCGCCACTGGCGCGGCCGCCGCCGATGAGTTCGCTTGCGCCGAGTGCACCGCGCTCACGAATCTGCGCAAGCACCGCGTCGGCCAATGCCTTGTGTTCGCTCGCATAGCGACGCAGACGGGCCCAGGTTCCCTCGCCGTTTCTGGCCCGCTCCATACGCCATCGAAACAATGGATACAGTTCGATCGGGAGGAGCGAAGCTTCGTGGCCCCAGTACTCGAACAGAGTGCGCTCGCCGTCCGAGTAGGCGGCGCGCTCGAGCAGCGCCGTCGGGTAGGAGCCGCGCCTGGAGAAGACGGGCAGAAAATGCGAGCGCACCAGCACGTTCACCGAGTCCATCTGCACGACGCCCAGTCGGCGCACGAGATGCGTCAGCCCGCGCACGCTATTCGGAGCGGCGGCGGTGGGGACGAACTGTTGTGCGGCGAGGACGATGCGTCGGGCTTGTGCGATGGAGAGCGTCTGCGTTGTTGTCATCGTGTGAGCGGGTAGAACTGCGGCAGAATCCAACTCAACGCCAGCCACATGATGATTGTCAATGGAACGCCCGTCCGCAGAAAATCTCGAAACGCATATCCGCCTGCGCTGTAGACCAGCAGGTTGCAGTTATCGGCCAGCGGCGTCGCGTAGCCCATGTTCACGCCGAACAGCACCGCAAGCACGAACGGCTCCGGCGGCAGGCCCAACTGTCGCGCGAGTTCGATAGCGATCGGCGTGCCGATCACGGCGGCGGCGCTATTGGAAATGATGTTGCTCATGATCGCCATGAGCAGAATCGTGGCGCTGAGCATCGCAACGGGCGGCAGGCTGCCGCTCACCGCGACCAGCAGCTTCGCGATAAACGCAGCGCCGCCCGTCGTGACGAGCGCGAGACTCAGCGCGAGACTTGCGACCGTCAGCAGGATCATCGAGGAGTCCAGCGCGCGGGTGGCGTCGCGCCATTTCAGACAGCCGGTCGTCACCATCAGCAAAACGCCGCAGATCGCTGCGATTGCGATGGGGGCGATGCGCAACGAAGCGGCCACAACGATGCCGGCCATGATGGCGAGCGCCAGCGGCGCCTTCGAGGTGAGCGGCACAGCGCTCGTTGCATCGAGCACCATGAGTTCGCTGCGTTGCTTGAGCGCAGCGACCTGCTCTGCCGGGCCCTGCACCAGCAGTACATCCCCGACTCCGAGCGGCACATCGCGCAGGGTGGTTCGCTGACCCAGCGCCGCGGGCTCGCCCGGACGGTGAATCGCCAGAGGAATGAGCTGGTAGTGCCAGTCGAAGTTCGCCTGTGCGAGCGTACGGCCGCGCAGCGGCGAGGCGGGCGTGAGCACGAGTTCTGCGGTCTGTTGATCCTCGGCGGTCAGCGGATGATCGGCATCGACCGGCACGTCGCCGGAAAACAATTTCGCGCCCATCAACCGTGCGAATTCCATCAGTCGCTCCGGCGTGTCACGCACTACGATCTGATCGCCCGCGCGCAGCGCCACGTCAGGCAATGGTGCGATCGACAATCCGGGCGGGCGCAGCACCGAGTGCACGGTCATTTCTCCATCTGTGAGCTTCTTCGCTTCCGCCAACGTCAGACCGCCCGCCGCGCTGTCCTCCGAGAGGTTCAACTGCGCTTCGAACACGCGCGGGGACGCCCCGACGAACGCCGGCTGTTTGTCCGGCAGCAAGCGCGGCGCAATCAGCCAGAGGTACAGAAGGCCGGGGATCGCTGCGAGCGCGGCGGGCGCGATGAAATCGAACATGCCGAAGCGTTCGACGCCCAGGGCCGTGGCGCTGCCCATCACCAGCAGATTGAGCGAGGTGCCGATCGGCGTACCCATGCCGCCGATCTGTGCGGAAAAGGTCATCGGCATGAGCAGCTTCGAAACCGACGTGCCGGAGCGCAGCGCGACACTCGTCAGGATCGGGATCATCAGTACGACCTGCGGCGTGTTGTTCATGAATGCGCTGGCGACCGCGGTAATGAGCAGCACCACGCCCATCGCAAGCGCAGGGCTCACGGTCCAGATGCGGCTGACGATGCGGCCGATGGGCGTGAGCGCGCCGGTGGCGACCAGTCCCTGGCTCGCCATCATCAGCGCGCAGATGGCGATGAGCGCTTCGTTGCCGAAACCGGCGAAGAATCCGATCGGCTCGAAGCCTTCGTCGCTGGGGCCATAAGGGAAGAGACTGAAACCGATCGCCAGCAGCGCGACGATCGACAAGCTCGACGTTTCGATCGCGATGGTTTCGCGCGAGAACAGATACAAGGCAACCACGGTGAGCGCCATGACTGCGAGTGCGTGCGGATCCGGTAGCGGCATGGTCGTATCGATCTTCTTGTCATTATGGAGCGGCACACGTCAATGGCCGTCTGCCACGCAAGGTTCCCTCGCCGCCAGCGCGTGATTACGGTAAGTCCCTCACACGAAAGCGAACTTTTTCACGCGCGGGCAGCACCCGTTCACGAATTCCTCCTGTGGATGAGGCTCCGCCTGTGAACTGCGTTGCAGGTTCCGGGGGTGTGCTCTGGCAGCATATTTGCGTCGGCACTACGGGAGACGCTTCGCCATGCAGCCATCCATGGAGTTCTCGATCGATCTGACCGCTCAGGAATTACTTGCGCCGTTCACGCCCGCCGGCATGGTCGAAGTGGACGATATCTGCGCCGTGGATCCGCTGCTGCGCACCGGTTCGTTCGCAGCCAATTCCGATGCCCCGGCTGAACTCACAGCCGCTGACCGCGAAGACTCAGTGGAAATCGAACTGACCGCCGAGCAGATGAACGCACTGCTCGAAGGTGCGCTCCTGCCGGTCGACGGTTACCAAGAAGGTTGACGGTTGACAGTTGGCGGTTGACAGTCAGAAGCCAGAAAGCAGAAGCCTCCCTGCGCCGGCCGCCGCCGTCTTTTCGGGCCGTCAACGGTCAACCGTCAACTTACATATTCGGACGGCCCGGATACTGACGCATCAGTTCGGTGACGACAGCGTTTACTGTCACCTTGGGATTCGCCATCGCTTCTTGCGTGATCCGGCCTTCCGACACGCCTTCCCAGATGAGCTGCTTCTTCTCGGCATCGACGATGTCGATGTTGGTCGTGCCGACCTTGTAGGTCACGGTGCGGTCTTCGTCGTACATCGGCCAGGCGTTGTACAGGCCGTAGCGATAGCCGTAGTAGCCAAAACCCAGCGAACTGTTCGGCCCCGAACGGACTTCGGTGCGCTCGCGCGTATTCATGAAGAAATTCACAAGCAGGTCGGGATTCTCTTCACTGTACTTGTAGCCGCGCGCTTCCATCGCCGTGGTGACCGAGTTCTTGAAATAGCTCGTGACGAGCGTCGAATAGCCGCCGCGATCGGTGCCCGTCTCCTTCGGAAATCCGAAGGTGCGGTAGACCGAGAAATCGACTGACTTGTCGTAGTCGATGCGGCTGTTGGGCGCGCGATTGGATGCGCAGCCCGCGACCAGCAGCGCCGCGCACATCGCGATCGAGATTGAAACAGCTGAACGGCGGTTGAACATGATGTGCTCCTCAAGAAGAAGTAACTGGTGAATAGTGAATGGTCAGAATCGCTGCACGCCGTACCAATCTGACCGGCCAGTGACTGGCGATACCAAAGCGCTGCGCGCACTTCTGCTGTGACTAGTCACCAGTCGCTAGTCGCCAGTCACTTCTATTGAACTACAGACTCAGCGAGCCCTGCCCGAGTTCCAGATCCAGCAGAATCTGCTTGCGTCGCAACCCGCCGCCATAACCGCCTAGCTTGCCGTTTGCATTCACGACGCGGTGGCACGGAATGACGATGGCGATCGGGTTCATGTGGTTCGCGGCGCCGACCGCACGCGTGGCCGCGGGGTCGCCAATCCGTTGCGCGACGTCGAGATAGGACCAGGTCTCACCGTAGGGAATGCGCAGCAGCGTCGCCCATACAAGCTGCTGGAACGCTGTGCCGGCGTAGGCCAGCGGCACATCGAAGGTCGAACGTCTGGCGGCGAAATAGTCCTCCAGTTGCCGCCGCAGACGATCGAGCAATGGATCGCCGCCCACGATCAGGGATGCGTTTCGTTCGTGCAGCGACGCTATGCGCGTCTGAAGGTCGCCCTGGTCGCAGAACTCGAGCCGGCAGATAGCGTCCGAGCTCGCTCCGGCGAGCAGCGGACCGACAGGCGACTCGAAGGAGTCGATCGCACGTAGCGGCAGATTCGACGGCGGGGCATGCATGTCACGGACGTTACACCTGCGTAGCCGCTTGCCGCCACACGCAAGCCGTCAATGCCACAGACCGAGGATCAGGCCGATCAGCGTGTACTGCAGAGTGTGATAGCCGCCGTTGATCGCAAAGAGGCTGAGCGGGCGTTGCTCGAACAGATAGTTGATGCCGAACGAGCCGGCGACCCAGCACAGGCCTGCGGCCACTCCGGCGGCAGCGCCAAACGCCGGCGCGGGCTTCGGACCCAGGAACATCGCAAACACCGCCGCGCCGATCAGTGCGAGCACGAACGCAGTCCCCATTACTTTGGCCATATTGGCCGACCGCGCCTTTTCCTCGGTGACGCCGGCCGCGCGCATCCAGGCGTTGCCGAACAAAAGCGGTGAGTACCACAGAGCGCCTAGAAGCATGCTTGATGCGCCGGCCGCCAGCACGGCCCACCAATTGATCATTGGCATATTGTTCCCCTGTTGAACCAGATGTTTTTGAACGGACGCGCGAATGCTAGCGAGCCGCTGCGACGGCTTCTTGTAAAAATGTTACCGCGACTTTTCGTTCTAGGCGACCACCACCGTCAAACCGTCCACCGAACCGGCGCGGACGAACTCGCCGGGCGTCATCCCGGTGAATTCGCGGAATTCGCGATTGAAGTGTGATTGGTCATAGTAGCCGCAGCTCATCGCGACCTGCGACCAGTCGAGCCGCCGTCCGCTCTGCACCAGATCGACAACGCGACGAAAGCGGAACATGCGTGCGTAGGCTTTCGGAGAAAGCCCGATGTGCGCATCGAACAGCGCGCCGAGATGCTTGCGGCTCACGCGCAGTGATCGGCAGATCGATTCGATGCGATCGGCGCCGATGGATCGCAACAGCATGTCGACTGCGATCTGAGCATCCGGACGCAACGTGATACGGCTCGCCGCCAGACGCTTGCGGACAAAATCACACAGTACGGCGAACTGCAGTCCGACATCGCCCTGCTCACCCAGACGCTCGTGCACAGCGTTCACTTCATCTCCCAGCACATCATCGAGTTCCAGGACGTTCTGGGCGATTTGTCCCATCGGCAGGCCGAGCACCCGGTAGGCTCCGAGCGGCGGCATCCGCGCACTCAGTAAATAGGAGGGCTCAGTCGGGTCGTACTGCGGCGTGACCATCAGCCAGTCGCGTTGCATGCCCGCCACCCAGGCTCGCTTGAAGCGCCGATGCACCGGCGGGCGATTCGGCACGCCGAAGGGCTGCAGCAGATTGAACATCAGCTCGACATTGTTCTGCGGCAGCACTTTCTCGTGCAGAAAAGTGACGCAGCCGCGTGAGATCCAGAATGCCTCGACAACGCCAGCAAGGTCGGCCGGCGGCGGTGCGATCAGGAACTCCCACGCGCCAAGCGCGCTGTTGAACGCGAAGCGCTGAAAGGCGAGCGGCGACAAACGGCTCATAGGTTCGTGCTCTCGAAAGCCAGCGTAATTCGAATGACGTGGTAGTCAGTCGCGGCCCTGTTCCCGATCCCCTGCTCTACCGCTCACGTCCCTTTTCTTCCTTTCGAGCCGCATTTCAAGGTGGCCCAGCACAATGAGCACCAGCAGGGCGAATCCCGTGCCGATCGCTGCAATCGTGTAGTAACCCGATCCGCACGCCACGCCCAGTGCGCCGGCCAGCCACATGTTGGCGCCCGTCGTAAGGCCATGAACGGCGCCGCGACTTTGAATGATCGCGCCGGCCGCAAGGAATGCGACGCCCGCCGTTACCGCTTCGACGATTCGAATCGGATCAGCAGTGGTTCGCCCCTCGCCAGCGCCAACTTCACTGTGCAATTCGAAGGTGATCAGCGTGAAAATCGCCGCTGCGAGCGAGATCAGGATGTGCGTGCGCAAGCCAGCTGGTTTACTGCGCAACTCACGATCGAACCCCACCGCACCGCCGACGAGCACCGCGACCAGCATCCGTAGAAACGCCTCGCGGGATGCGATCTGCGTGAACTCACCTCCGAGCCAGGCGAAGACCTCCATGGCGCGGCTCGGTTACTTTACGAACGTCGCAACAGAGCGGAAGACGAAGCTGGGCACGTTCATGGTTACGCTCCAGGAGAATTTCGGCGGAGTCAGCCGACAGCATAGCGGCGCCGGTGTCGGGATTCATCCACGATAGCGAGCATCCACCGTTTGCAGCTAACCTCGCCGCATGACTGTTCGAGCTCCTGTCCGTCTGGTCCTGCTGCTCAGCGTGCTGCTGCCGCTGAGTTCCATCGTCGCCAAGGAACGCGATCCCCTCGAGCAGGCGCGCGAAGCGTTCCAGCGCGCCTATGAACAAGTCGATACAGCGAGCGAAGCGCAGCGACCTGATCCGGAAGAGCTGCGCACCTATTTGCTCTACCCCTATCTGCAGGCCGCGCGCATCCGTCGGGCGCTGGCCAGCGTCACGGAGGTCGACGCCGCCGTCGATCAGCGTGCGCAGACGTTCACCACGCACCATGAACACGATCCGGTGGGCCGCGCACTTCGACGCGTGTGGCTTGCCAGCCTCGCCGAAAGACGTCAGTGGCAGACGTTCCTGGAGCAATACCGCGCCGAGGTCGCCGATGATTCGCTGCAGTGCCTGAATTTCACCGCGCGCATCGAGCTGGCTCGCACGACCGGGCTCCCGGCCGATGTCGCGCAGCAATGGTTGACGCCGCGCAGTCTGCCGGACTGTGAGCGCGCATTCGAATGGCTACGGACGCAGGGCGCGTTGACGCCGGAACTCATCGAGCAGCGCGTGCGACGTGCGCTCGAAGACAACAATCCGTCGTTTGCGAGCCAGATCGCGGCCACGCTGCCGCCGCAGCGCGCAGCTCCACTGCTGCTCTGGGCGGCGCTGCTCGACAAGCCTCAACGCGAAATCGACGCCCTCATCGACTCACCACGAAAACCCGTCGCACCAGACGCATTGCTGGCTGGCTGGTCGCGACTTGCACGCGTGAATCGCGATGCGGCCATGCTGAGGTTCGAAGCATTCGTTCGAGCGCGCGACCTCGACGCGGAGGCGGCTAGTCCGTACGCGCTGGCGCTGGCGCTGGCGCTGGCGTGGGACCGGCGTCCGGAAGCGCTCGAGTACTTTGCTCGCGTGGACGCGAGCGATTTCGATGACTATGCGCTCGAATGGCAGACCCGCGCCGCGCTCTGGGCGGAAGACTGGCGGCTGGTCGCGAAGTCGATCGCTTCGATGTCCGACGAACCACGCACGCAGGCCCGCTGGCGGTATTGGACGGCGCGCGCCGCCGAACATACCAATGATCCGGCGCTCGCACGTCAGCTCTATGAATCGGTATTGACCGACGACAACTTCTATTCGGTCATGGCGGCGGCGCGACTGGATCGGGCTGTGACGCCGCATCCTGAAAAGCTCGTGGCGGATCCGACGCATCTGAACGAGATCGGGCAATTGCCGGAATTCGTGCGCGCGTGCGAGCTCGTGTTGGCCGATATGCGCAATCTGGCTGGAGCAGAGTGGCGCCAGGGCTACGATCGATTGTCCGAAGCTGCACGTCGACAGTCGGTGCACCTCGCGGCGCGTTGGGGCTGGTACGACCAGGCGATTGCGACGGCGACGCAGGAGCGCGTCTTCAACGACTACAAGTTGCTGTACCCGCTTCCGTTCGAGCGCGAAGTACGCGCAGCGTCAAGGATTTCAGGCCTGCCCGCCGATCTGATCTACAGTGTGATGCGGCAGGAGAGCCTGTATCGAAGCGACGCGATGTCGTCCGCCGGGGCTCGCGGACTACTGCAGATGCTGCCGGAAACCGCTCGACGCACGGCGCGCGCATGGAAGCGGCCGCGACCGGCTGCCGAAGACTTGTTCGATCCCGACATCAATGTCCCACTCGGCGCAGCGCATCTGCGCGAGCTGGTCGATCGCTTTGACGGCCAGACCATCGTGGCGCTCGCGGGCTACAACGCGGGGCCGAACGCCGCATCGCGCTGGCTGCCGGCGCAGTCGGTCGAGCCGGATGTGTGGATCGAAAACATTCCCTATAACGAGACGCGCAACTACGTGCAGCGCATCCTGTGGCACAACGTCGTATTCGGATGGCTGCGCACCGGCGAACCTCAAAAGGCCGACGCCTGGCTTGCGCGCGTGACGCCGATGAGCGAATCGGCAGTGTTAGGGCAGCGCTAACACGCGCTTCACGTTGTGAGTTCCCCGTTGTGAGTTGTCCGCCCAGAAGCGCGGCGGGCAACTCACGACGCAGAACGGACAACAGACCAATCGGCCAATCAGGCAACCACCATCGGCGGCTCCTCGATCGGCTGCTCGCTCTTGCCGGCGAGCAGATTCGCGATAGCCTCCACCGCATCCTTCGTTCCAGTTGCAACGTAGTCGGCGCCGGCCTCTTTCATGCGGGCCGCGGACCGGGATGGATCCGCTTCCGCGAGCGTCGGTCGCAGCACCAGCACCTTTGTGTCCGGCAGCGCGCTTCGAATGCGGCGGCAGTGATTGCGAACTTCCGAGCCGCGCGTCGGCGAGATCCCGGCGATGCAGATGAGCGTTGGCTTGCGCTCGATGGCGCGCTGGACGGCCTGCTCTTCCGAGAGCTCGGCGGGAACCAGTTCGATCGGAGTTTCGCCCAGCGCCGCGCGCAGCATTTCGAGCACCACCTGGTCGACCGGCGTCCGCGCCGCAAGACCCACGATCGAGGGCGCGCCCGGCGCCGGCGGCGGTGTGGCGGCCGCGATCTGCTGCACGGCTTCGGAAGCCACGTCGAGCACAAACTTTGCGTCCTCCTCCGTAATCTCGTCCTGCGCACGATGCTGGATGACGAGTGCAAGCGCCGGCGCCAGCACGTGATCGATAAGGCCGATTGGCCCGAGCTCCGCAAGCTTGTGATCGACCAGCGCGCTCGCCTCATCCTCATCGCGCGCCAGAAGTCGTTGATAGAAACGTACGTGCGGGGTGAGCGCAGGCTCATCGGCGAACATGACGGCGAGAAAGCGCAGCGAGCGCACGTGCCGCCCGAGCACGGCGAAGCAGACGGTGAGCGGCGTCGCGAGCAACAGTCCGATCGGTCCCCACACCCAGATCCAGAACAGCGCCGAGACGAGCAGTGCGAACGATGAAACGCCGGTGCGCTGACCAAACACTACCGGCTCGACGAAGTACGCCGCCAGCAGATCCAGCGAGATGAACAAGGCGAGCGTCTGCAGGGTTTCCGCCCAGCCGGGGAACGTCGCGAACGCGAGCAACGCCGGACTGAGCGTCGACAACAGCGTGCCGACATAGGGCACAAAGCGCAGCACGGCCGTCAGTCCGCCCCATAACGCCGCGTACGGCACGCCGATCCAGTAGAGGCCGGCCGCGACCAGCATGCCGAAGGCGATGTTCATCAGGGTCTGCGCAAGAATGAACTGGCTGACGCGATGCGCCGCCTCGTCCATGAGCCGCGTCGTCAGCGTGACGCTCTCCGGTCCGATCAGGCGAATGAATCGGTCGCGCAGATCCTCACGCTGCCCGAGCATGAAAGCGACCAGCACGATCACGATGATCGCACTCGCCAGCGGTTCGAACACCGTGTGCGCCGTGTCGCGGAAGCGCTCTATCGGCGTACGGCGCGGCGGCACGACGCGCACCGGCTGCGCGCGGCGCAGATCCGCGGCGTTGTTGTCGAGCTGTTCGGTGACTCTGTCCATGGTGCGCGTGAGTTTGCTCAACGCCGCGTCGTTGCCAAGCGGCAGGTCGGCGATCTTGCGGCGCATCGAAGAGGTGTACTTCGAGGCGTGCGTGGACAGTTCGGCGAACTGATCGAACGCCACATAGCCCACGCCTCCGACGGCGCCGAGCGCGATCAACATGGTCAGCATCACGCCGACGAAACGGGGGAATCGCGAGCGATCGAAAAGCCGCACCAGCGGCGTCAACAGGAACGCCAGGATGACGCCCAGCGCCAGCGGTATCAGCACCGCCTTGGCCGCCCACAGCACTGCGACGACCAGAATGATCGCAAGCAACGATCCCCATGGACCGTTGACGCTGTTGAGACGGGGATGCCGCGGCACGATGAAGGAACTCCGCCGACATCGGGCGGGTTCCTCGGCGCCGGGCGACGGATCACGCCCGGTTGCGCGTTCTGCGTTGTGAGTTGCCCGTCAGAGCGCAGCGGCTCCCTCTGCGCACAACGGAAAACGGACAACGGACAACGGAGACGCCGCCCCAGGCGGTTGCGCGTTCTGCGTTGTGAGTTGTCCGTCAGAGCGCAGCGGCTTCCCTCTGCGCACAACGGAAAATGGACAACGGACAACGGAGACCCCGCCCCAGGCGGTTGTGCGTTCTGCGTTGTGAGTTGTCCGTCAGAGCGCAGCGGCTCCCTTCTGCCCACAACGCACAACGCACAACGGAGAACGGAGAAGACGACTTCCCGCGCTACGCGTCGGGCGTCTTGTTCTTGGGCGCTTTGGGGACGCGCGACAGATGCAGCCTTCGCAGGCGCGTCGTACTCGAATCGATATCGTGGTGGCGCGAAGGCGCCGCGATCATCAGTTCTTCCAGATGCGCGCGCGCCTGCGCGAGAAACATCGGAATCGCGGCGACTTCGATCGGGCGCGACACCAGATAACCCTGCACCTGGACGCCGCGATCGTTGAGCAACAGACCGAGTTGCGCGGGTCGTTCGACGCCTTCTGCGGTCACCTGCAGCCCCAGGCTGTGACACAGGCCAATGATCGAGCGCACGATGGCCGGCGAGCGCCCGCCGCTATCGATGGTTGCAATCAGACTGCGATCGATCTTCACGCGCGTGAGCGGCAGACGTTCGAGCGATGTCAGTGAAGAGTAGCCCGTGCCGAAATCGTCCAGCGCGATGCTCACGCCGAGTTCGCGCAGACGGTGCAGCGCCGTAATCGTCGTCGCGCCCGTCTGCAGAACGTTTTCAGTCAGTTCGATTTCCAGGCATGCGGGCGGCAGCGCATGCTGTTTGAGCAGCGAGTCGAGACGTTCGACGAAATCGCCGCTCAGGAATTGCTGGGATGAGATGTTGACCGCGACTCGAGCTTTCGGCCAGGGACCGGTCTGCCAGCGCGCCGCCGCCTGAATGGCCGTGCGCAGCGCCCAGTCGCTGATGTCGGTGATGAGGCCCGACTGCTCCGCCACCTCAAAGAAGTCCGCGGGCGCGACCATCTGGCCGTCGGGCTGGCGCCAGCGCAGCAATGCTTCGACCGTGTGCGTCTCGAGGGTTTCGAAACACACCTCGGGCTGATAGACCAGTTCGAACTCGCCGCGCTCCACCGCGCGTCGCAGCGATTGCTCGAGCTTGAAGCGCGTCGAGGCGGCTTCGAGCAGGGCTGGCGCGAACAGGCTGAAGCAATTGCGCCCAAGCTCTTTCGCTCTGAACAGCGCCGCATCGGCGGCGCGCAGCAGGGCATGGGGGTCCGCGGCGTGGTCCGGATAGATGCTGGCCCCGACGCTCACGCTGAGGCGCAGTTCGCGGCCGTGGACCGAGAGCGAACGCTGGAATTCCTCGAGCACCGATGAGCTCAGCCGCTCCACTTCCGCGAGCGTCTGCACGTCTTCGCAGACGACCGTGAACTCATCGCCGCCCAGGCGCGCGCTGAAAGAGCGCGAGAACAGATTGTTCAGCCGCAGGCGTTCGCCGACCGCCTGCAGCACGTGATCGCCGAAGGCGTGACCGAGGCTGTCGTTGATGGTCTTGAAGTTGTCGAGATCGATGAACAGCACCGCGATGCGCGCGCCGCCGCTCTTCGTGCGTTCAATGGCTGCCTCGAGATGCGCGAACAGCTGACGACGATTGGGCATGTCGGTCAGCGGGTCGTGGTGCGCCAGATGATTGAGTTCGCGAGTTCGCTCCACCACCTTCGATTCGAGCTCCATCTGATGCGCGCGCACCGCAGCTTGAGCACGCTGCAACTCTTCGGCCATCTGATTGAAGGCGCCGGCCAACGTGTCGAGTTCGCGCAGGCCGCCGCGCGGAACCCGTGTCCGGATGGCGCCGCTCGCGATCCGACGCGTCGCTTCCGTCAGGCGCTGCACAGGCCAGGTAACACTGGTGACCGTCGCGATGGCGATGATCACGAGCAACAGCAGCGCGGCCGAAGTCGCCCACACGAACTGCCGATCGGCCTTCTGCGATGCGTGAACGGCGAGACGATCCGCATCCGCGAGTGCACGGCGGGCCGGCTCTACAAGCTGCGTGACTACGAGGCCCGACAACTGCGCGCCGTGATCGCGAAACAGCGCCGAGCGTTCGTTGAACTCCTCGATGGCGTTGAATGCAGCGCGACGGGCGGCGACGAGTCTCGTGAAAAGCCGCGATACCTCTGTGACCCAGGGCTCGCCGTGCAGCTTCGAGAGCTCCTCGGAAGCATCCTGCAGACTCCTTCTGAACGCGTTCTCGCTGCCGATGATTTGCTGCGCCGACCGCGGTGCGGCGACGCTCGCGGCGGCGCTGACCTGTTCACGCACCGCACCCAGCGTGCGCGACAACTCCATGAGTCGTTCGCTCGCGAACACCGCTCCCGCGAAGCGCGTCGCTCGATCCTGCGGTGCGTTCAGACTGGCTTCCAGCTGGTCGAACCGCGACCAGTATTGGCGCAGTCGAGCGCTGCGATCCGTGTTTTGCCGGAGCAACGCCGCACCCATCGACTCGAAAGCGGCGAGATCATCCGCAAACCGCGTCGTCGGGGAGTGATCGGGGAACTGGGTGACCGCGGCCGCGTACTCAGCCGCCGACTCATGCATGCGACGCGCAGCGATTTCTACCTGCTGCGCCGAGGCGGCGAGACTCTGCGTCTGATCGACGACGACGCGCTCGTAATGAGAGACCGCGGCGGCGAGCGATTCGGTCGCGCGCACCAGCGGTTCGTGCTGCACCAGCAGCTGTCGCACGCGCGTACGTGCATCGTTTGCGCTTTGTTGGGTCAGGAGATTGGCGCTGACGACCGTCAGCGCGACTGCGGCGAACCCGATGGCGACGCGCAACGCCATCCCGGGGCGGTACGCACGCGCACCGCCGTTGGCGCTCAAGGGCAGAGAAGCCTCCCCCACCGATTCATTATTGATATCTGGCGCGTCCATCCCACCGACTCGCCGCTGCGTCACAGTGGGGCAATGTGCCAGTCCTACAAGGCGGGGTCTGTAGGTGAGCCACGCAATTGTGCGCTGGCTCTCGTTTTTCAGGCCGACCAGCTGACTGGTCAACTGGCCAGCTGGTCAGAACCGGTTCCGCTTCTACGTTATGTATAGACCCATTGGGGATCGACCAGTCGGTCAGTTAGCCGATCGGCCCTCGACCCTTATCGCCTCCTCGACCTGCCTGCCTGCCGGCTACAAGCGCGCCGCGAGCAGTCCGCGCTCTGGTAGTCCAGAGAGAAATGCCGGCAGGACGCGCAGCAGTTGATCGGGGCGATTGTGACGATTACGGCCATCGTGCATCAGCACGACATCGCCTTGCTTCACCTGGGCGAGTCTCTGCTCGATCTGGTCGGCCGCACCGAATGGTCCCCAGTCGATCGCGCTCAGACTCCACATTACGATGCGCTCGCCGTAGCGCCGTGCTTCGTCGTTCATACATGCGCGCTGACGCCCATGCGGCGGCCGGTACAGATGCGTCACCTGCCCCACGACATCACGCAGAGCAGCGGCGCCCTCGCGAACCTGCGCACGCGCCGTACGCGGCGTCATCAGCCACGGATGCCGATGGCTGAAGGTGTGATTGCCGATGGCGTGACCTTCCTGTGCAATCCGCCGCGCAAGGGCTGGCGCACGCCGCACCTGTTCACCAATGGCGAAGAACGTCGCGTGCATCTGCGCATGCGCGAGCACATCCAGAACGCGCGGCGTCCATTCGGGATCCGGGCCGTCATCGAAGGTGAGATAGATCGGCTGCATGTGCATGTTGACGGTAAGAGCGTGTTTCGGTTCCGGCTGTCAACGGCCAACGGTCAACCGTCAACCCTCTTTTTGAGCTTGCCGAGATTTTCCGTGAGCGCCGTGCGCGTCAGCCAGTACAACCGGGGTTCAGCGTGTTCGCGCGAACGAATACGCGCCGCGGGCGCAAACACCCACATGAGCATTCGAAAATGTCGCGTCAGCAATCGTGTCTTCCAGTTTCTCGGCATCGGCGTACTGACGAAGCCGACGACTTCACCATGTGCAGGAATCCAGGTGACGCCCTGAAACACTCGCACGTCCCGCAACGCTGGATCTGCCTGTGCTGCTTCAGCCAGATGACGCAGCGACTCGCGCATCAGCTTCGCGAAACGAAAGCCGACGCGCTGCATGGAGCCTTCGCCGAGCGCGGCGATGCTCGCGTTGTTGAAGTGCAGTCGACCGATCGGGTCGTTATCGCGCAGCAAAGTGCCGTCGGGGAACGTCAACTCGGGACCCCGGTAACGAGCATGACCGAGATACAGCACCGGGCCAAGCGTGCGCAGGCGATGACGTCGGTAGTACCAACGATCGATGCAGCCCAGCGCCTGTCGCGAGATTGTGTGCAGCAACTTCATCAGTCGATCGCGAGCGACGGCCGCGCAGCCGCCAGCTCCAGCGTTAATTCCGCAATCCGCGACGCACCGTCGCGCCGGCCAAGCGCCCATGCACGCTGCTGAATGCGCTGCAACGTCTCGCGGTGGCCGAGCAGCAGGTTCACTCGATCGAACAATTCATCATCGGCGACCAGTCCGCCAACGCGATGGCGCTCGAGGAAATCGACGTTGAAACCTTCCTGTCCGCCCAGCGATCGTGTCGCCAGCAACGGCCGGCCGCAGGCCAGTGCTTCGGCGACACTGATGCCGCCGGGCTTACCGACGACTACATCGCACGCGCGCAAATAGATATCGATGCGATCCGTCCAGTCGCACACCCGCAAGCGCTGCGGATGCTGGCGGGCAAGCGTCGACAGCGCAGCTCGCGCGCTCGAATTGCGACCCGACATGGCGATGACGTACAAGCTCGAACCGCGGCTCAGCACCTTCGCCGCGGCCGCCTCGACGCTGAGCCCAAGACCCCCGCCCTGCACCAGCACCACGCCCGCGTCCTGCGGGAGTGCGAGCGTAGCGCGCGCCTCGGCTTGCGATACAGGATGGGAGAAACCCGGCATCAGCGGCACACCGGCGGCGACTTCCTGCGCATGAGGAAACAGTGTGCGTACGCCCGCCGTGATCGATTCGTGCGCGACGCAGTAGAAATCGACGCCGCGCTGCTTCCAGAAATCATGCACGCCGAAGTCGGTCATCACGCCGATGATCGGAGCCGTCGCTTTGCCGCGCAGCCGCAGGTATGAGGCCATGGCCGCCGGGATCATCTGGGTGCTGATGATTACGTCCGGCGCGAATCGTTTGACTGCGGGCTCGAGCCGCCGGATGAGGCGCAACCAGGTCCACTTCATGAGCGCCAGCCGCGCGCGCACGCCATTCCCGGCGAGACTGTCGCGATCGTATGGCAGGGCTGCCCACAGTAATGACAGCAGCATCCTGTCGGAGGCGTACCGCCCGCCCCAAGGTGCATTCGCGCCTGCTTCGATCGCAATCCCGGAGATCAACTCGAGAACTTCCAGCACTGCGCGCGGCGGACCGGACTCGCTTTCGAGAATCTGGCGCCAGGTATGTTCATCGAGCTGGTACAGCCGCTCATATAGCTGCGAATGGTTCTGCACCAGCTCCAGGTATGTCCGGTGTAACGCTGCCGCGGCGCCCGTATTCATGAGCGACCATAAATCGAGGGTGCGAACTTCGGCCGCGTCGCGCAATGCGGCTTCGATCGCCTGCGCCGCGCGCACGTGGCCGAGGCCCAGGCCCGAAGTCAGCAGCAAAACACGCGCGTGATCCGGACCGCCCGAGGCAAACTCGCGCGGCGGATCGACAAGTAACTCGTGACGGACGGCTGATTGCTGAGTGCTTGTTGGTTCGAAGCGCATGCCGTTTTTCCGTTGCTCGGGCGCGCCCGGGCGTTCGATGACCCCGATTGCGGCTTCAATGCCCGGACCGTAGCGTGAGTTCCGTATCCGACCGTCTCTGCGTCGAATAGTCATTGCGAACTTATTGCCGCTACGGCACGTTGTCCTGCGGTCGATATTGCGGCGCTCATTCCGGGCGTTCGATCAGGAGAACTACGGTGGTCAGAGGCAACCTGCAGATGCGAGCGGCCCTGCGGTCAGGTGCGTTGATTGCCTGTCTCGCACTTACCGCGAATGCCCTGGGCGAAACCCGGCAGGACTGTGAACAGCAGTTCAAGCCGCAAAGCGGCCAACCCGGCAAGGACGTCGTCTGGGTTCCGACCAACGACGCACTGGTCATGCGCATGCTCAAAATGGCCAACGTCGCTGCATCGGATCTGGTCTACGACCTGGGCGCGGGCGACGGAAAGATCGCCATCGCCGCCGCGAAACACTTCGGCGCACGCTCGGTCGGCGTCGAATACGACCCGGCGCTGGCCAAGCTTGCGCAATGCTTCGCCAAGGTCGAAGGCGTCGCCGATAGGGCGCGGATCGTCAATGGCGACATCTTCGAGACCGATTTCAGCGACGCGTCGGTCGTGACGCTGTATCTGCTGCCCGAGCTGAACTTGCGGCTGCGCCCGACGATTCTCAAGATGAAGCCGGGCACGCGCATCGTCTCGCATTCCTTTCTGATGGAGGATTGGGATCCAGATGACCGCTCGATGACCGAGGACGGCCATGCGTACCTGTGGATCGTCCCGGCGAACATCGACGGACGCTGGATGTTCAAGCAAAAGGACGGGAAGGATCGGCTCGCTGTCCAGTTCGAACAGAAATTTCAGGAGATCAACGGCACGGCCGGCGAACGTAAGACGCCGCTCACGAACGCGAAGCTGCACGGTGATCAACTCAAGGCGTCGTTCCCGGAGAAGGGCGCGACCGCAACGCTGGCCGGACGCGTGAATGGCGAGCGTATCGAAGCGCGCATCACGCGCGGCGGAACAACTTCGAATTACATCGGCGAGCGGATGTGAATACGGGAGGATGTGACTAGTGACTAGTGACTGGTGACTGGTGAATAGTCAGAGTGGAATTTCGTCGTGGAGTAGCGCTGTTGGCGTGCATGTACGAAACCCTCTCCGCTTGCGCTGAGATTCTATGGACGAGCGCAAAACTGAAGAACCCTTCGACCGGGCTCAGGGCAAACGGGAAGAGGCAGCCTCTTCATCTTTTTCCGTTCGCCCTGAGTTAGTCGAAGGGCCCCGTTCGCGCTGAGCTTGTCGAAGCGATCTTCTCTCTTTTTCTGAATCGCCGAACTTCACGAAGCAAGAAAAACAGAGCGCACCAGCAGGATGCCCAACTCGAAGCAGCCCCCAGGAGCCGGCGCCCCCACGCCGATGCTCTCGATCTTCGACGCCACCATGATCACGGCCGGCATCGTGATCGGCGCCGGCATCTTCCAGACGCCCGCGCTCGTCGCCGGCATTGCAGGCTCGCCTGCGATCATGCTGACGGCCTGGGTGCTTGGCGGCGTGTTGTCTCTCATCGGCGCGCTCACCTATGCCGAGCTCGCAACGACTTATCCAAGCGCAGGGGGCGACTACACCTTTCTGACACGCGCTTACGGCAAGCACGTGAGCTTCATGTTCGCGTGGGCGCGCAGTACGGTGATCGTCACGGGCTCGATCGCGCTGCTCGGATTCATCCTTGGCGACTACCTCACGCGCTTGTACAGCCTCGGTGAATTCTCATCGGCTATTTATGCAGCACTGGCGACATTGCTGCTCACCGCGATCAACCTCATCGGGCTGCGCAGTTCATCGCGCATGCAGAACGTTCTCGCCGTGGTCGAGATCGGCGGCGTCCTGCTGGTCGCCGGAGCCGCGATGATGCTTGATCCGGAGCCGTCGGCGACTCACACGCATGAGCTCTCATCCGGGTCCGGTGCGTTTGGTCTCGCGATGGTGTTCGTTCTGTTGACCTACGGCGGCTGGAATGAAGCAGCGTATGTGTCGGCCGAAGTACGGGGCGGCGCGCGATCCGTGCTGCGCTCGTTGCTGCTGTCGATTGCGATCATCACGATCGTCTACGTCACGTTCGTCGCGGGGGTGCTGCACGGAGTGGGCTTCGAAGCCTTGAAGGCCAGCGACGCCGTTGGCGTTGACGTCATGGAGCGAGCGCTCGGGTCCTGGGGTGGACAATTGATCGGCGTGCTCGTCGCGATCTCATCACTCACCTCCATGAACGCGACAATGATCGTCGGCGCGCGCACGAATTTTTCACTGGCGCGCGACTGGCCTGTATTCGGCTTCATGGGTCAGTGGCAAGGCGAGCGCAACACGCCCGCGGTCGGTTTCGTCGTTCAGGCGGCGATCGCGCTGGCGCTGATTGCTTTTGGCGCGATCGAGAAGGACGGTTTCGCGACCATGGTGGAGTTTACGGCGCCTGTGTTCTGGTTCTTCTTCATGTTGAGCGGCGTCGCGCTGTTCGTTCTGCGACGGAAAGACCCGACAATCGAACGCCCGTTTCGCACTCCGCTGTATCCGGTGCTGCCGCTCGTATTCGTGCTGACGTGCGCGTATCTGCTCTACTCCAGCATCAGGCACGCACAATCGGAAAATGCCGCGTACGTTGCGATCGCCGTGATGGCGAGCGGTGCGGTAGTGCTTCTCGCCGTGCAGCGAAGCCGCCGCGAGCGTGTTGTGCGTTGACTGTCTTGCGTTGTGCGCGGCGAGCGGCGCTTGCGCCTTCTGCGGACAACGGAGAACGGGCGACGGACAACGATGCGCCGGCCGCTCATCCCGGCCGCTGCGGCATCACCCACATATAAATCCCGTCCTGCCCGAACTTCACGTATTCATCCGCGGGCCACTCGCGACCCATGTCGAAATCGTGCGAGACGATTCGCGCACCCGGCCGCAGTTCAGCAAAAAACTTTGGCTTGAGGCGCCTGTTCAATTCCGGCAGCAGATAAAGCAGGACCACGGTCGCTTCAGTAATGTCGGTCTCGAACATATCGCCGACCTTGAACGTCACCAGCTTCTCGACGCCGGCCGCTTTTGCATTCGCGCGCGCTTCGCGAATTCGTGCGGGATCCAGATCGACGCCCACCCCGCGCACTCCATACTTCTTCGCGGCCGCGATCACCATGCGGCCGTCGCCGCAACCGAGGTCGTAGACGACATCCAGCGGACCGACCTTGGCCATCCTGAGCATCCGATCAACGACTTCGTGCGGAGTCGCTACGTACCAGACGTCAAGTTTGCGGGCAGGCCCCGCCGCGTCCTGCGCAATCGACGACGCGCAGAACAGAGCCACCGTGATGCCGACCCAGACCCGCACAGCGATTCTCATCACCAGCCTCACTTCGATTGCGCCGGTTGACTGGTGATCGTTGACAGCCGGAGCATCGCGGCGTTTCTGACCGTCAACGGCCAACTGTCAACTGCTTCTTTCAGTGCTCGCGCAGCTTCATGCGCACGCGCTTGCTCGCGAGTACACCGAGGTACTGCGTGATCTTCGCGTCGGCGGCGAGCGCGGAGAGTTCTTCGTCGTAGATCTTCGCAACCTCGTCAACCGGCGTGTGCGTCTCTTCGGCGATCGCCTCTTTCGTCGTCTGATGATTTTTCGAGCCCGAGAACGCGCGTGGAGTCGATGAAGCCATCCCGAAACCCTCCGCAGCAGACTTGATTTTTTTTGTGCGCGTACTTCGCGCATGCAACGAGTGAATTGATCACGAAGCGAGCAATCCAATCGACGCGCCATAATCCTCCGCACATCCGTGAAGTCAAGCCCGTGTTATCCAGAAGTTATGCACTGCTTCTGTGGATAACAGTCGCAGAGAAGTGAGTTGTGACTGGTGACTGGTGAATCGTCAGAGCGGACGCGATCGAATGGGCGGAAGAGAAGTCGTCAGGCGCGAGGGGGCTCGATTGATGTTGCGCAACCGCCTTGTGCGCGCTCCGCGCGAGGAATTTGCGTCGCGTGCACGCATCACGCACAGCGCAGTCGTGTTTTCTTTTGCGCCCATTCATGAGCGGCGCTGCTAGAATTGCGCGCCGTTCTCGATTTAGATTGACTACGCGGAGCACAGAACGGCTGAAAATTCTGGTTACGTGGGCCTGTAGCACAACCCGGCTATTGACATGAGTGCAGGGGACTCTGAGTTGCTGGGATATCCAGGCCACAAGTTTGGAAGCGTTCGATACGTGGGCCTGTAGCACAACGGTTAGTGCAGGGGACTCATCAAAAATGGTGGCTTCGCAGTGAAAGCCGCGAAGTGAACGGGATGAATTCAGGGAAAGCTGCCGGCTGAACAGCCAATGCCAATCCTGAGCCAAGCCGGTCGTAAACGACCGGAAGGTGCAGAGACTACCTGAGGGCTGGATCGCAAGACCGAATGCCCTTGATAACAGGCTAGAGCGTCCCGCGTCCTAGCGACTGGCGTAAAGCCAGGCTCGAGGATGATGAGATAGTCCGACTCTCTCCGGAAACGGGGAGTCAGGTGAATCCCTTGGTTGCAGGTTCGAATCCTGCCGGGCCCACCACTTCCACCGGCAGGATGAAAACCTGCAACGTTGCAGGTTCGACTAAATCGCCGGGAGCGATTTTGAACATCGTGCGAATCGGCAACGCGATTTGCACGATGGCCCCAACGGGGCGGAGCACATGGACGTGCGGAGTAATCCTGCCGGGCCCACCACTCACGGCAGGAACATCGTGCGAATCGCAAATGGATTCGGAACCCTTCGAAAATCGCCGGCTGCCGATACCAAGCGGGAGCCATCCTCGTCCGATACGACGTAAGTCGCCGTACCGTCGCAATTGTTTACATTCACACATCAGACACCGAGTAAATGCAGCGTGGAGCGATCCTTGCATTAACTCCTCAGGGATCCGTGCTGGTGAATGAAAATGAAAACGAACAGGTCGCGACGCCGGCTGACGTTGCTTGCGCTGACGCCATTGATACTGGGCGTCGCGATCGCTGGCGTGTATAGCGAGCCCGGCTCGCCGGCGAGTCAGGAGCGCGCGCTCCCGAAATCGAACGAAGATGCACCGAGCAAGGAAGCAGTCATATCGCCGCTCAGCCCAACGAGCACCGAGAATTCAGAACGCGCAGAGGACCCTGCACCTGCGGCGCCGACACACCTCCGCCCTGGTGAAGCCACAGGGCCGTCGCTCTATGCGAGCTCGTCAGCGCAACCGATCGCGGTTTTCCACACGCACCACGTCAGTTCGGTTTAGAGCGGCCGGCGATACTGCGAGCGCCGTCTCTTGATCAGTTGCATCGTTGCAAGGTCAGAGTAGTTGATGGGTGTGGAGCTTCTCCAGGCTCAGCGCTTGTCGTACTCGTCGTGGCGGAGCCACCAGACGCCCGTCTCGTTGCGCCCCTTCGGGGCGCGGTCGAGCCACTGGTACATGCCCCAGAGGCCGTCCAGTCCGCGCGCATAGGTGGAATAG
>JBOHZJ010000321.1:0-5245 GCA_050738395.1 Steroidobacter sp. | reverse complement strand
AGGCAGAGCGGATCATCGGCGGCGGGCGTCTCGCGCGACTTCCTCATGCTGTCAGCCCACACGAAGACCGAGCCGATGGAGTACGACTTTGGCGTCAATCCTCAGTTGACGATCCGCACGGTCGCAGTCGGTCATGAACAGCGCCCTGTGATCGTGATCGATGACCTGATGCGCGACCCGCAATCGCTGGTGAACTTTGCGGCCATGGCAGGCGGGTTTCGACGCTTGAAGCACGACGCCAATTACTATCCGGGCGTGCGGGCGCAGGTTCCACAGCCGTATCTCGCCAGCCTCTACAACGCGATCAAGCCGCTCATGCGCGACACTTTCGGTTTTCCGGTCGATGGGCCCGTGAAGGCAAATTGCTCCTTCTCCATCGCGACCCTGCCCCCGGAACGGCTCAACCCGTTTCAGCGGCTGGCTCACTTCGATAGCGCCGATTCCCGGCAACTCGCGGTGCTTCACTACCTGTGCGATCCATCGCACGGCGGCACCGCCTTCTACAGACATCGCGAAACGGGCTTCGAATCCATTACAGAGGAGCGGGCGGCCTCCTATCTGGAGACGCTCAGGCGGGATATCGAAATCAACGGTCCGCCGCCTGCGCAATACCTGACTGGTTCCGACAGTCGCTTCGAGCAGATCGCAAGCTTCGATGCGAGTTTCAATCGCACGCTCATCTACCGCAGTCAGATGCTGCACTCAGGCAGCGTCAATGGCGCATGCGGTTTCAGCGACGATCCGCGCACCGGACGATTGACTGCAAACGCCTTCTTCTACGTCCCCTCGCCCGGGTGAATGCATGCCCGTCGTCGATGACAATCCCATCAATGACATTCTCATCGTCGGCGGCGGCACGGCGGGATGGCTCACGGCTGCGTACCTGGCGAAACAGTTGGGAGCGAATCGCCCGGACGGCGTGAAGATCACGCTCATCGAATCGAGCGAGATCGGGATTCTCGGCGTCGGCGAGGGAACGTTTCCTACCATCCTCAAAACGCTGTCCGCGATCGGCGTCGACGAGGCCCGCTTCATGCGGGAAAGCTCCGGGGCCTTCAAGCAGGGAATCAAGTTCGTCGACTGGGTGCATGCGCCGCAGAACGCTCATCACACGCACTACTACCATCCATTCGCCCTGCCGCGTCAGGAAGGCGGCGTCGAATTGCTGCCGTACTGGCTGATGGGAGCGGCGGGTGAGGGCGTGTCCTTTGCTGATGCAGTGACGCTGCAGGGGAAAGTATGCGACGCCGGTCGTGCGCCCAAGCGCGCGACGGACGCGGCGTACCGCGGACCGATGAACTACGCCTATCACCTGGATGCCGGACGCTTCGCCGCCTTGCTGTGTGATGTCGGCAAGGAGCTTGGGGTGCGGCGGCTCCTCGGCAATGTCGAGACCGTGAACCTCGATGAAAACGGTGCGATTGCTTCGCTCACGACGCGTGAGCACGGCGAGCTCAAGGCAGGGCTCTATATCGACTGCACCGGCTTTCGGGGCCAGCTCATCGGACGTGCGCTCGGCGTGCCGTTCAAGAGCAAGAATGACGTCCTGTTCGTCGATCGCGCCGTGGCTATTCAGGTCCCGTACGCGACACCCGACGCACCGATTCCGCCGTACACGATTTCAACGGCGCACGAGGCCGGCTGGACCTGGGACATCGGTCTCGATTCGAGACGCGGCGTGGGCTACGTCTACAGCAGCAGCCACACGGATGACAGCCGAGCCGAAGACGTACTGCGCAGCTACATCGGTCCGGCGTCGCGCGATCTGAACGCGCGCTTGCTCAAACTGCAGATCGGCTGGCGCGAGCGTCACTGGGTGAAGAACTGCGTCGCAGTGGGTCTCGCGGGAGGCTTCCTGGAGCCGCTGGAATCAACCGGCATCATCATGATCGAGGCGGCCGCGTACATGATTGCAAGCTTCTTTCCACGCGCGGGCGGAATGGCGCCCGCCGCGGATCTCTTCAATCGGTTGATGAACAAGCGCTACGAGCGAATCGTCGACTTCATCAAAATGCACTATTTTCTGACGCAGCGGACCGATAGCGCCTTCTGGCTCGATAACGCGCGCCCCGCGACAGCCACGGACAGCCTGCTCGCACAGCTCGAAATGTGGCGACATCGCGTCCCCGGACGTTTTGATTTTGTCATGGATCATGAAACGTTCGCGCTTGCGAACTATCACTTCATTCTCTATGGAATGGACTTTCCGACGGACGTGAGCGCAAATCGCGCCGCCTATCCGCACCTCGATACGGCCCGGCAGGAGTTCATGCGTGTTCGGCAGGCGTCGCAACGCGCGGTCGACGCGCTTCCTCGACACCGTGATCTGCTCGAGCACGTTTACAAGCCCGGATTCAAATTTGCCGCGCAGCCGTCTCAGCCGCAGACGCTGACCTCATTCGTTCGTTGATGATATGAACAAGAAAAATAGAATCCGGAAGGTCCTGGAGTGCAATGCACTTGTTGTGCTTCTGCTGAGCGGTTGCGATGTGCGCCGGTCGCAGGATTCAGCGGCGAGCAGTGCAGTCGACGCTGCGGTCTCCATCATTCCGGCGCCGCGTGAAATCGCCGCGGGCGATGGACAGTTCATTTTCACGGCGGACACGCGGATCGCTTTCGAGGCGAACGCCGAGAGCGAGCGCGTGGCGCGGTACTTCACCGATCTTCTGCAGCGCACGTCAGGGGTCATGTCGACTGCAAGCGCGTCAGCTGAGGCGGGCGCGAGCGATGTGATCGCATTCAGGTTTCTGGCCAGCGAGGGCGCGTCCAACGAAGAAGGCTATTCGCTTATCGTTTCCCCCAAGCGAATCGTCGTCTCCGCCAGCGACCCTCGCGGCCTTTTCTACGGCGCCGTGAGTTTATGGCAGATGCTCACGGCTGCGCCGGGCGCCAGGAGCGTTCGCATTCCGTCGATCACCATCAATGACTCGCCGCGCTTTGGCTGGCGCGGCCTGATGCTCGACTCCGCGCGCCACTATCAATCGCCCGAGTTCATCAGGCAGTTCATCGACGTGATGGCGCTGCACAAGTTGAACGTGCTGCACTGGCATCTCACCGACGATCAGGCCTGGCGACTTGAAATCAAAAAGTATCCGAAGCTCACATCGATCGGGGCCTGGCGCGTGCCGGCGGGAGCAGCAGCGGCGGCGGACATCGACCCGGCGACCGGCAAGCCGCGTCTCTACGGGGGTTTCTACTCGCAGGAACAGGTGCGCGAGATCGTCGCGTACGCCGCCGCGCGTCACATCACGATCGTGCCGGAAATCGACATGCCCGGGCACGCAAGCGCTGCAATCGCTGCATATCCCGAGCTCGCGGTGAGCGACCATTCACCAGTCACTGCTCGCCAGTCGCTTCCTCCATCCGATTGGGGCGTCTACCACAGTGTGTTCAACGTCGAAGAAGCGACGTTCGTCTTTCTGGAAGAGGTGCTGGGAGAAGTCGCAGAACTGTTCCCTGGCGAGTACGTGCACATCGGCGGCGACGAAGCGGCGAAGGATCAGTGGATAGCCTCGGCTCGCGTCCAGGCAAGAATGCGCGAGTTCGGCGTCGCCAGCGAAGCGGAGTTGCAGAGTCACTTTATCAAGCGCATGGAGAAATACCTGAACGCCCGCGGCAAGCGACTGATCGGGTGGGATGAGATTCTCGAAGGAGGGCTGGCGCCGAATGCAACTGTGATGTCGTGGCGCGGCGTCAAGGGCGCGGTCGCCGCAGCGGCGGCAGGTCACGATGCGGTGCTCTCGCCCGAACCGACGCTGTATTTCGATTACCGGCCGGTGAACATGGCAGGTCAGCCGGGTCGCGGGCGCGTTATCGACGTAGAAGAGGTCTACCGCTTCGACCCCGCGCCCGCCGGGTTGAACGAGCAACAACGGCAGCGCATTCTCGGCCTGCAGGCGAACATCTGGACGGAGCACATGAGATCGGAGGATAGAGTCGCGTATCAGACCTTCCCGCGCGCCGCGGCGCTTGCCGAGGTGGCGTGGTCACCCGCTGAACGAAATGACTGGTCGTCGTTTTCCGAGCGCCTTCCCGCTCAGCTGGCGCGCTATCGGATGTTGGGCGTCAAATACGCGGATAGCACGACGGTGGGTCCCCCGGTCGGTCGACGGCGCGCCAGCCGCGACATGAGCCTGTGTAGCAAGGATCTTGTGCTCTCACTGGAAGATGATGCGCCGCTCAAAGGCGAGCGCGCCGTATTTCACGTGGACATCCTCAATCCCTGCTGGATTTATGAAGGCGTGGATCTGTCAAAGATCACGGCGATCGAAGCGGCGGTTGGGCAATTGCCGTTCAACTTCCAGATCGGCGAAGACATAAAGAAGATCCCGTTACGCGCTCCGGCTACACCCGCCGGTGAACTGGAAGTTCGCCTCGATGGTTGCGAGGGCGAGAAGATCGCTGCCCTGCCGCTTGCCTCCGCAGCAACGAACCATGCGGTCACCAAGTTGCCGGCGGCCGCGATTACTGCTCAATCAGGCAAACATGATCTGTGTTTCATGTTCACGCAATCGAAGATTGATCCGTTCTGGGTGATTGATTCGATAGATTTCATTGGCGCCGGTGAGTAATTACGTGAACGGGTCACAAACGACGGGACGCTGCAACAGCCAACAGGCGACAGGCGACAGCCAGAGTCAGAGCCCGATCCTTTCTGGCTGTCGCCTGTAGCCTGTGGCCTGTAGCCCTCACGAGGACCACCGATGTCGAACCTGATCCTGGTCGCCCCATTGCGCGGTTGGGTTGCGCCGCTCGATGAAACGCCGGACGCCGTGTTCGCACAGCGTCTGCTCGGCGATGGCGTCGCGGTCGATCCGCTCGGCGATACATTGCACGCACCGTGCGATGGCGAAGTGATCTCGATTCCGCATTCGAAGCACGCAGCAGCAATCCGTGCGACGAACGGCGCCGAAATCCTGTTGCACGTCGGCATCGACACCGTCGCATTGGCGGGTGAAGGATTTCACGCACTCGTTCAGGTGGGCGCCAACGTGCGCAGCGGCGATCCGCTGCTGAAGTTCGATCTCGATCTGCTCGCGCGTCGCGCCAAAAGCCTGATCACTCCGATGGTCATCACGAACGGCGAGCGCTTCACCATCGTGAGCGTACGGTCCAACTGCGCCGTGGAAGTTGGTGATCGGCTGATCGAACTGCAAAGCGCGGAATCCTCTGCGCAGTCAACCGGGGTTGCCGGTGCGGCTGAATTCAACGAGCGATTCGCCGTCCTGCATGAGCACGGCATTCA
>JBOHZJ010000320.1:0-7167 GCA_050738395.1 Steroidobacter sp. | reverse complement strand
CTTGCAGAGGCCTGATGATCGGATAGCCGCCATGTGTCGAGTGACCACTCAAGCGTTGCTGACGCGCGCCGTTCGAACGTCATCCGGCAATTGCGCGGCGGCTGCTCATCAGCCCGCGAGAGAACGTGATTGTTGCGGGCAATCAGCAACCAGTTGCTGCAGCTTTCACGCACCGACCGCCCGCGTGCGAATCCATTGCGACAGCAGCCACTTCTCGCCGCGCGTCGGCGGCAGACCCGCGTGCACGGTGTCGTAGTCTGGAGCGCCTGCCGGATCGATGTTGCTGAACAACAGCGCATCGCCGCGACCGCCTTTGAAGCGGAAAGGAATGCGAGGGAAATCTGTTTCGCCGCCCTCGAAGTCGTCATTGAGATAGACAAGGAACGTCGCCGCGCGCTGCCCGCGGGCCGCAACTTCCCGCAACAGTTCCGGCGTATTGATCTGGAGAAAATCGGCATGCAGCGCAAACTGCTGGCCGGGTTCATAGTGCAGAAGCTTGGCGACTTCAAAGAACGTGGTGGGCGCGCGCGTCGCAGACGACATGCGCTCGCGGATGAGGTTCAGCACGATATCGGCGTTGAAGAGGGTGAAAGGAGCCTCGCTGTTGGTGCGGGTGTCGGCGGTGCGCGGTTTCGCGCTGTCCCGATAAACCATCGCGCGCCTCAGACTCGGGCGACCGCGCTCGATCAGCCAATCGCATTCTGCGGCCGACATGAAGCCCTCGATCACGATGACCCGCGGCCGCTCGGAAACGATGCGCGCCGCTGGAGGCGTCGTCCACGTCGCGACAGCGATTCTGCCGCGCAGGGCCGACCAATCGCTGCCGGAGTTTCGCGCGAGCAACTGCAGCTCGCGTTGTGCGGGCAGCCAACCGAGCCCGGCCGCTTGCTCGAGATGATCGAGCGCCTCTTCGATATTGCGCGTTTGCGCAACACCCCAGGCGGCGCAGATGGCGAGCTGGGCAGCGGCTTCAGCGTGGCCGTTCGAAGCAGCCTTTCGGAGTAAGTCTGCGCCCGTTCCGGGGGCCGCCTGGAGGCCCTCTCCGACCAGAAGACGCTTGCCTAAAGCTGTGAGTGCGCTGGGGTCGCCACTTTGCGCGAGCCTCTGCAGGGCGTCCATATCGCCGCTGGCCATGTTTATCTCATCGTCGCCAGACTCACTGTCCCGCTTTCCTGAAAGGGAATTCTCTTGATCATGCCCAGATCGGTCAGCACCTTGCCCTCGAGTACGTACTCGACCTGGTCCCGGCCGTGCAGGCGCGATAGCAGGCGGCCGATGCCGCTGACAAAGTTCGTCCGCACCGTCATGTCGAATTCAGTCTCGCCCAGGGCCGGCACCACGAACGGTTTGCCGCTGACGCCTTCGGCGAAACTGTCGCCCTGGAGGAACAATTTGTAATCGATCCCGCGCACCGGCAGGTCGCGATCGTTTGGGTTCTGCACATGCAGGCGCACGAGAAACTGCTGGTTGAAGATGTCGGCCGAAGTCATCGCTACCCGGACGATGGACAAGCGCGGCGGCTCGAGTTTGGGACCCAGGCTGCTGCAAGCAGCCGTGATCAGCAGGGTGACGGCAATCAGCGTTCGCGCCAGGATTTTGCTCATGCAAGGAATTCTGGCCTACGCCCCGTGGTTGCGCAAACGCGAAAGCATGTCGCGCGTGACGACCGCAATGCCGTTCTCACTCATATAGAAACGCCGCGCGTCCTCGTCGGGATCGACGCCGATCTGAGTTCCCGGGGGGACTTCGCCCGCCGTGTCGACGATCGCGCGCTTAATGGTGCAGCCTGCGCCGATGTGCACGTCGGGAAAAACGACGGCCCGCTCGAGATAGCTGCGTTCATCCACCCGGACGTTCGAGAACAACAGCGATTGATTCACGTGTGCGCCCGAAATGATGCAGCCGCCGGAAACCATCGAATTCACTGCGATGCCGCGGCGTCCATCTTCATCGAGTACGAATTTTGCGGGCGGGTACTGGCGCTGATGCGTCCAGATCGGCCAGTGCTCGTCATAGATGTTCAGCTCCGGATTGACGTGCACCATCTCCATGTTCGCCTCATAGAACGCATCGACCGTGCCGACGTCCCGCCAGTAATGCTGTACGCGGGTTCGCATATCGGTGAACGGATAGGCGAACACCTTCAATGTCGAGAGCGCCTGGGGAATGATGTTGCGGCCGAAGTCGTGCGACGTATCCGGGCGCTTCGCGTCCTCCTCGAGCAGCCGGTACAGCAGGCTCGCCTTGAAGACGTAAATGCCCATGGACCCGAGCGCGAACTGCTCGCGACCCGGGATGCCTTCCGGCTCGCGCGGCTTCTCCGAAAACTTCGTGATGCGATAGTCGGGCTCGACGCTCATGACGCCGAACGCTGTCGCCTGCTCACGCGGGACTTCCACGACCCCGACCGTGATGTCGGCCTTCTTTTCCACATGCGATGCGAGCATGGGGCCGTAATCCATTTTGTAGATGTGATCGCCAGCAAGCACGAGGATGTGACGCGGATGGTGCAGTTTGATGATCTGCAGATTCTGGTACAGGGAGTCCGCCGTGCCGCGATACCAGAAGTCGCCCATTTGCTGTTGCGCCGGGATGACTTCGATGAATTCGTTGAATTCCCCGCGCAGATAACCCCAGCCGCGCTGAATATGCTGAATCAACGAATGCGCCTTGTACTGCGTCATCACCGAGATTCTGCGAATACCCGAGTTGACGCAGTTCGACAGCACGAAATCGATAATGCGGAACTTGCCGCCGAAAGGGGTCGCCGGCTTGCAACGATGGTCCGTCAGATGTTTCAAGCGCTCGCCGCGACCGCCCGCCATGACGACAGCGAGTGTGTGCCGCGTGATCCGGCTCACATAGCGGCGCACCGCCACCGGTTTCTGGACGCGCTGGGGTGCGCTGCGTTTCGATCCGTCGTTCGTTGTTCGTTGCATGTCAGGAACTCTCGCACTCAAACGGGTCATATCGACAGCAATCGTCATGGTAGCCGACGCGTCGCGGAGATGCGCTTCGCTTGCCAGCACGGCTGGCGTTCGGCATTGTTGAAAACGCCCCGCCGGCGCCATTGAGTTCCTGCCAACGAGAGAAAACTCCCCGGATGCATTCTGGTCACAACATCGTCCACGTGCGCCCTGTGGGCGGCTCGCTCGCGCGCGCCTGTGCCGCGGCCTGCCTGATCCTTCCTGGTCTGGGCTGCAGTTCCCATGCTGGCGGGGCGCAGCCGCCGCCGACATCGGCGCCTGCCGCAGCCTGCCTGCCCAGCGGCGATGGCTACGTCCGCGCGCGAATCAGCGGTGCGCTGGACGCCGAGCTGAGCTGGGGCAATGAAGGGACGGAGTGCACCGGCGCGGTTCGACCCACTGACGGCGGCATCCGGATGCGCTTCAGCCGCGTCGACCTGGGCGACGACGGCGCAAAGCTCGTCCTGGTTTTTGGAATCGCGAAGCTGCGCGAAGGGCAGCCCGCGAAACTAGTGCCTGTCAATGTCACTGTGATGCGTGAAGGCAAGGGCGAGTTCTACAGTACTCAGGGGGACGATAAATGCATGCTCGATGATGTGCAGCAGCAACCGATCGTCGGCATCCCCAATCGTTCCCGCTCCTACCGCGTCGTGGCTCGCGGTTTCTGCACCGAACCTGCCCGGGCTGTGCGCGGCAAAGGCGCCGTACTGCTGTCGCGCTTCGACATCGCCGGCCGGGTCGACTTTGGCAGCGAAGACGATTCAAGCGACGAATCCCTCGCGGTGATTTCCCGATGAACTACCCCCCGCTTTTGAGACCCCCGCTTTTGAGACCATTGGCCCGACACGCCGCGCTCGCGCTGCTCGCCTTGCTCTTCGGTGCGCTCGCGCGCGCGGACGACCCTGATGCGCGGCAGCTCGATCAGTTCTTCGCCCGCTCAACGCTGCAGATCGCCACGCCCGACGCTCGACTGCACACGTTCGACATCTGGATCGCTGACGATGACGCTCGCCGCGCCCGAGGTCTGATGTTCATCCGCCAGCTCGCGGACGATGAAGGCATGCTTTTCATCTATCCACGGGCGCAACCCATCGGCATGTGGATGAAGAACACGTTCATCCCGCTCGACATGTTGTTCGTGCGCGCGGACGGGCGCGTCGAACGGGTTGCCGAGAACACCACACCGCAGTCGCTCGAGACGATCGAGTCGGGGAAGCCTGTGCTGGCGGTCGTCGAGCTGAAGGCTGGGACCGCGGCGCGTCTCAAGATAAGCTCGGGGGCGCAGGTGCTCCATGCAGCTTTCAAAAGGAAGTGACTAGTGACTAGTGACTGGTCGGAGCGCTGGCGCTTTCCGCCCTTCGGGATCGGCCGCAGGCTGATGGAAACCAGGAGTTGACAGTTGACGGCCAGAGCGAACCTTTCGGACCAGTCACCAGTCACTAGTCACCAGTCACTTCGTCTACCCATATCGCAATCATGAATCTTCCGGCAAGCAGTCAGTCGGATTTCGCTCGCGCAGCTTCGCTCCTGCAGGAGCGCAACCTGACCGCGGCGGAGGCTGCGTGCCGGACTCTTTTGCTGACTTCGCCGCACAATCCAGCAGCCACACACCTGCTGGGCCTGATTCGCAAGGAAGCTGGCGACGTCGCCGATGGCGAGCGCCTGCTGCGCGAGAGCATCGCGCTCGAGCCGCGACAGGCTGAGTTTCACGGCAATCTGGCGAATCTTCTGCGGCGGACGGGTCGCAGCCAGCAGGCGGTGATGAGTTATCGCGAAGCGCTCGAGCTTGACCCGCACCACCGTCCCGCTCGCGTCGGCCTCGCGCGCACACTGAACGATCTGGGCGAGCACGCCGGCGCCGAAGCACAAGCGCGCATCCTGTTGTCGACGAGCAATCGCGATGCAGTTGCGTGGTCCACGCTCGCCATGGCGCTGCGCGACCAGCTCCGGTTCCCGGAGGCGGAGTCCGCCTATCGACAGGCGATCGCGCTTGCACCGTCGGACGCCCGGACGCATCACAACCTGGGTTCAGTGCTCGCACGCATGGATCGCGCGGAAGAGGCCATGAGCGCGCTCGATCGCGCGCAGAAGCTGGGGCTTGGCGGATTCGAACTCGCGTTCAATCGCGGCCTGGCGTTGCTGCAACTCTATCGCATCGAAGACGCTGAACAGCGTTTCACGGAGGCGGTGAAGCTGAATCCGCTGCACGGGGAAGCGCAGATCAACCTCGCCCGCATTCGCTTCATGCGCGGCGATGCGGACTTCGCACGCGACATCATCAGCGCCGCGGCAGCGCGGCGCGACGATCCCCAGCTGCAAATTCTGCTGAGTCAGATTCTGCGACGCGCCGGAGATCTCCAGAATGCGGAAAGTTTGCTCCGCGATCTCGCAGCGCGCACCGGAGAGTCGCCCGACATTCACGCTGCGCTGGCGGAAGTGCTGCTGGAATGCGGAAGGTTCAAGGAGGCGGAACACGAAGCCATGGAGGCCGCGGCTGGCAGACCAAACGATCCCGGCGTGGTCGATGTCCTGGTCACGATTCTGTTGTCGCGCGGCCGGCCCGATGACGCTCTGCCCTTCATCCGTGCGCAGCGCGTCAGGCAGCCGGACTCGCAAGGATGGATCGCGTATGAAGCGACCGCCGCTCGACTGTTGGGTGATCCGCTCTACGCAGAGCTCTATGACTATGCACGCCTCATTCGCAGCTACGATCTCGAGTCGCCGCCGGGCTGGTCATCGATGGAGGAACTCAATGCGGCCGTACTTGCATCTCTGAACGCCAGACATCGCTTTGCGAATCATCCCCTCGATCAGAGCCTGCGCAACGGCAGTCAGACCGCGCGCAGCCTGCTCACCGATCCAGATCCGCACATTCGCGCGCTGTTGCGCATATTCGAGCAGCCCATCGAGGACTACGTTCGCATCATCGGCACAGATCCTCAGCATCCGTTGTCGGCGCGCAATCGCGGCGCGGCAACGATCACTGGTGCGTGGTCAGTGCAGCTCAGGCGCGAAGGATTCCACGTCAACCATGTGCATCCACAGGGCTGGATCAGTTCGGCGTACTACGTGTCCGTGCCAGCCGAAGTGAATGACGAAACCTTGATGTCCGGCTGGCTCAAATTCGGCGAAACCCGTTACCCCGTTCCGGGCGCCGGTGCGGAGGGCGTGGTGCAGCCGCGTGCAGCACGGCTGGTTCTTTTCCCGTCATACATGTGGCACGGCACGAATCCGATTCACGGCTCCGAGCCGCGCACCACGATAGCGTTTGACGCCGTGCCCAGATGAATTTCAGTTCCGCCGTACTCGATGCGCGTGACGTGTGTGCTTGCGCGCGGACAGGAACTTTCGTGCGGAACGATTCAAGCGCGCCTGGCTCGATCGTGACTTCATCGCCAGCCTTTACGGGGAAGTACGATTCCTCGCTTTGCGCCCACAGCCGTTGTTCAGAGCCATCACGCGCGCGCCAAAAAGGATCGGCTCATTTCGATTCATAGTCGTGGAAGCGGGGGATGGACGGAAGTTCATATCCGTGCAAGAACTCCCATGCCGCCACGTTCACCTCAGTCGCGACGCGGCTGTAGTCGTGATTATGCCGCGGAAGAATCGTAATCATGGCTGTATGCCCCTCCTCCTGCAGTGCGGCGTGAGTTCGTCTGACGTCTCGCACGGGGAAGTACCGGTCACGATCGCCCACGAATACGGCCACTGGAATTTTCCGGCTTGCATACTGCAAAACGCGGTACTCCTGCGTGCGTCGCCAACCGCCGGCATGGACCGCAATCGCGGCAAACAGCTCGGACTCGAGCAACCCGAGCGTCAGAACGTAAACCGCGCCGCCCGAATGCCCGAACAGGTAGATTCGCCGCCCGTCCACCCGATGTTCGCTCATGACCCTCTGCAGCAGATCCCGGAACACGGCGGGTCCATCGTCCTGCAGCCGCCAGGCTCGGCTGTCGAGCGCATCAGGCGCCACGGCGATGAAGCCGCGCTCCCGCGAGAGGGCGATCCATGAGTCGATCATGGCGCGACCGTTCAGACCGGAGCCATGCAGCAGTATCAGCAGCGGCGCTCCTGGCCCGGAGCCGATAGATTGCGGGGCGGATTCGTAGTAGGTCCGCACCGTGCGCCCGGAAGAGAAAGTCTTCTGTTCCGCCGGCTGAGTCGCGGACGTCGTGAGCGCTGGGCAGGCCAGTATGGC
>JBOHZJ010000319.1:0-2598 GCA_050738395.1 Steroidobacter sp. | reverse complement strand
ATCTGGCTCAGCGTCGGCTGCGGCGTCGCGGTCGTACTCGCACTGATCTCGATTGCTTTACTGGTGACATGACTGACTAGTCACTTCTTGTAAAGCGGCATCACGCTGGGGATAGCCGCTTGCAAGTCGCGAATCCGCGATTGCCCTGACGGATGCGTGCTCAGAAACTCCGGCCCGCCGCCGCCGAGCTGCGACATCTTCTCCCAGAGCGACACTGATGCGTTCGGGTCGTACCCCGCCCGCGCCATCAGCTCGAGCCCGATGCGGTCGGCCTCCGCCTCCTGTTCGCGGCTATGCGGCAGCGAAAATGTGACCGCGGACACCTGATTTGCAATGGCCATCGTGTTCTCCCCGGCGCCGGTCGCGACTGCTATGCCGGCAAGGGCGAGTTGCTCGGCGTAGGCGCGCGAGATTCGTTCGCGTGAATGCTCTCGCAGTGCATGCGCGATCTCGTGTCCGATCACAGCAGCGATTTCCGCATCGGTCGCATTCAGCTTTTCGATCAGGCCGGTGTAGACCATGATCTTGCCGCCCGGCATGCAATACGCGTTCACGTCCTTGGAGGTCTGCACGTTCACTTCCCATGCCCACTGCGTCGCATCCGGCCGGAACACGCTTGTCTGTGGAATCAGCCGCTGCGTGATTGCCTGCACGCGCTGATGCATCTGCTGATTGGCGTTGAGCGCCTGCTGTTCGCGCGCCTTCGCGAGTTCCTGCCGATACGCTTCCTGCGCACCCGCCGCGATCTGCTCTTCAGACACGAGCATCAACTGTTTGCGTTCGACGCCCACCGAGCCCGGCTGAGTGGTCTGAACGGTTTGACAGGCCGCGGCGAACGTCGCGACTGCAACGATGAGAAAGATGCGGATACGCATGATGAGGACCTGTCGCTACCCGCAATGTGAACGCCGCGACAGGGCCGTAGTTCCGGCCCAGCTAACTGGCTAACTGGCCGACTGGCAAAGCTGATCGTAAAGGACTCAGGGTTCCGGCCTCTTTGGATCCGACCAGGTAGCCAGTTAGTCGGTTGGCCTCTGTTACTGCTTCTGCTCTTCCGGATTTCCCGCGGTGACGAAGCGGCCCAGACGCTGCAATTGTCCGCCGAGCACTTCATCGACGATCGTGGCCCACTCCGAAAGTGGGCGATCGGCGTAACCGCCGGCATTATAGGTAAGCGTGATGCGCGAGCCGCCGGCCGCAGGCTCGATCTGCCAGGTCATGCTGCCGTTCACACCGAATTCCTGCAGCGGCCCGAGCGCGCCATTCAGGCGCAGCGTTTTCGCCGGCTGCGAGTACACCACGCTGCCATGCTCGATGCCTGCATACAGCCCGAGCTTTTCACAGAAACATCCGCGTACCGCCGGATCGAGCGTGAGATTGCCGGCGTCGCCTGAATAGGTGTGTTCGGGATCCCACCACTTCGCGACGTCGGAGAGCGCAGCCCACACGACCGGAGCCGCGACGTTCGGCGCGTCGACGACGTGACGAATGCTGAACCCCGCGGGACCGGCGCTGACGATTTCGGCTCGCACCACGCCTGTAGCCAGGAACGCGAGTACCGCGACGAGCATCAAATTGCATCGCATTGTTGTGTTCCTCCGGTGATTCACCGCATGGTAATCCGTTCGCGCCTGGATAGGCACTTCGTTATCCTGCCGTCCACACACCAGTCGCTCCTGAGCCGAGCTTGTCGCCTGCGAACGGGCGATCGATGCATCGCTTCGACATCCGATGAGGTCTTTCGATGAGCCGTACATCTCCCGCGAAAAAACCAAAGCAAGGTCCAGCCGCCGGCGACGTCAGTCAGGAGCAGGCCGAGAACGCGGTGCGCACCTTGCTCCGGTGGTCCGGCGAAGACCCGGCGCGCGAAGGTCTGCGCGATACGCCGACGCGCGTGGTGCGCGCTTACCGCGACTGGTTTTCCGGTTATATGAGCGACCCCTCAGCGTATCTGCGGCGCACCTTCGAGGAGGTCGAAGGCTACGACGAAATGATCGTCCTGCGCGGCATCGAGTTCGAGTCGCACTGCGAGCATCACATGGCGCCGATCATCGGTCGCGCGCATGTCGGCTACCTGCCGACCAACAAGATCGTCGGCATCAGCAAACTCGCGCGCGTGGTCGACGGCTACGCACGCCGCTTTCAGGTGCAGGAAAAACTCACGGCTCAGATCGCGCGCTGTATCGATGAGGTGCTGAAGCCGCGCGGCGTCGGCGTCGTCATCGACGCGTATCACCAGTGCATGACCACGCGCGGCGTCCACAAGCGCGGCGTCTCGATGGTCACGAGCAAGATGCTTGGCGCCTTCCGCGAAGATGCACGCACGCGCGCCGAGTTCCTGCGGTTTACGGAGAACCACAGGTCCTGAGGATCGAGTATTTGGACAACGGCGCCGATCGAGCCGCTCTGGTTTGCCGAAGGCTTTCCTGGCGCTGGCCCATCCTGCGCACGCCCTCCTGCCGCAGGCCGTCCTTAGCGCCGCTTCATCAGTTCACCAGTCACTAGTCACTAGTCACTTCCGTTTAACACTTGCATCGCTTCGCCCCACTCGGCGTCAGGGTCTCCCTCATGTGGTGCGGCAGACGCGTCATGCCGCAG
>JBOHZJ010000318.1:0-8458 GCA_050738395.1 Steroidobacter sp. | reverse complement strand
GCGCACGCCCGATGCCGTGTACTTTGAATCGCTGCCGCTCGCGCTGGTAGCTTGAAACTGCAGGGTCGTCCACTTAACGCAGCGCGGTTTGTTGTTCAAATTAGCGAGGCCACTTCTTTCGTCCAGTTCTCATTGCTACCGAGCGTGCAGTCGCGCATAGCGGGCAGGAGTGAAACCGACTGACGTTCAGCGCCGTCGCCAAGCTGACTTCCACTCAAGTAAAATTGGTTTTGAGCATTCTATTAAAGGCGCCTGGTGGATAGTCCAAAGCTGGTCGTGTCAGCGGTGAGTTTGAACGAAGGGGGGACGCTCTCGATCCTGCTTGACCTCGCAACTCACCTTCAGGCGGTCTTCGATACGCGCCACGTCGTCTATCTGATCAACGACCGCGTCGCCTCGCATTTTGACGGCCGGCGTTACGAATGCTACTCGTGGCCGAAGGCGTCCTGGGCGAATCGGCTCTATTTCGAAAAGGTTTTCGTAAAGCGAATTGAGCAGCGGCTAAAGCCGAGGCTCTGGCTCTCACTTCATGACATTACGGCTTCGCTGCGTCAGACACCCCAGCTACTGTACTGCCACAATCCAAGTCCATTTCTCGATCGGACCGTGCGCCTGCCTGTCCTGGACGTGAAATTCGCGCTGTTTGTGCGTTTCTATGAGTATCTCTACAGGTGGGGCATAAACAGGAATAAGCACGTCATCGTGCAGCAGGATTGGCTGCGTACGGAGTTCTTGCGGCGATTTCATCTGGACTCATCACAGGTTATGGTGGCGAGACCCGTGTCTCGCTGCATCAGTCGCACGCAGCCCGTCATCGTGGGTGCATTCAGAAAGGCGACTGCAGCCGCACCACTGCGATTGCTCTATCCCGCGCTGCCGCGCGTGTTCAAGAACATCGAGTATCTGGGAGAACTCGCGAAGCTCCTGGCTGACGAACCGATTGAGTTCTCAATCACGATTAGCGGGGATGAGAATCCGTACGCTCGCTTCCTGTGGAAGAACTATGCGGCTCTCGGAAGGATCCGATTTATTGGAAGGCAATCTAGGGCTGCGTTATTCGACCTGTATCGACACTCTGACGCTCTCATTTTTCCTTCGCACCTCGAAACATGGGGACTGCCCCTGAGCGAATTTATGCAGACAGGAAAGCCAATCCTTGCCGCAGACTTGCCGTATGCCCGCGAGGTTCTGAGCGACTACTCTGCCGCGGATCTCTTTTCGCTCGATAACGTCGGCGCCTGTGCGCAGAAGATCCGAAAATTGGCGGCCGGCGAATTTTCTCCTGTCGACCTGCGGGTCGATGTCGCGGAGCCGTTCTGTCCGGACTGGAATGCGTTTGTGCAGTTCATAGAGCGTCTTGCGCCATAAGACCGGCGGAGCGATGTCTTCACAAAAGAAAATGCCGTTGGTGTCTGTGATCACGATCTGCCGAAATGCAGAAGATGAGATCTCAGGCACCATTGCGAGTGTGCTCAACCAGTCATACCCGACAGTTGAGTACATCGTCATTGACGGCGCTTCCACCGACGGCACTGTCGAGAAGATCAAAGCTGCTCAGAATCGAATCTCGACCTGGGTGAGCGAGAAGGACGCAGGCATTTACGATGCGATGAACAAAGGCGCACGGCTCGCGACCGGAGAGTGGATCATTTTCATGAACGCGGGCGACCGTTTCTATTCGAACGACGCAGTCAAGGACCTGCTATGCGCACATAAGGCGGACGCCGACTTGCTTTATGGAGACCACGAAGTCAGATATCCGGGCGGGAGCAGCCGAATCGAGCGCGCGGCGCCGCCGAGCAGACTGTGGAAGGGGATGATTTGTTCGCACCAGGCGCTGCTGAGCAAGACCACGCTGCTTCGTCAGAACCCGTTTGACACAAGCGAGCGCGTCACTGCGGATTTCGCGTTCTTGTTGCAACAACAAGTCAATGGGAAGCGCATCGAACACTGCGATGTCGTGGTGGCAAGCATTCTTGCTGGCGGTGTCTCAGACACGCGGCGAGTCAACGCCATTCGAGGCTACTATCGGACCGTGAGCCGAACGCACAAGGGGCTGCGGGTCAAGGCTTACTACTTCGCGGCCCTGACCTGGAATCTGTGCAAGGCGCTCATGATGGCTGTGATGCCGCCGAGAGCTTGGGAACGCCTTGCAATGCTGAAGCATCGTCTCGTCCATTCGCTGGGCTTGCGACGCGCACGTAGCGATGCAGATAGTGCGCCATGAATGCCGCGAACAGCAGATTGGCTGGAAAGCACTCCGGCACGATGACCACGACACTAAAGCAGACGAAGATGATCGTGAACACATAGATTTCGAGTTTGTTGAGAAACAAGACGCAAGCGGTCCAAACCATCAATCCAGTCAAGAACAGCGCAAAGCCCAAGAACCCGAAATTGATGAGTACCGACGTAAGCGTCGAGTCCACGATCCGAGCTTGCAGCGGGAGATCCAAAGAATTGCTCATCAGTACCCCGGTATTGGTGCCGATGCCGAACAAACTCGGCAGGAATGTCCCGGTCTCGAATGCATCCAGAAATATCTCGACGCGACTGCCGAACGAAATTTCCGCATAGTCGGCGCCGCGACCGGTGAGCAACATGACAAATGGAAACGCGATTGCCGCGGCGACGAACATGAGCGGCAATGCGACGCGAATGTACTTTTGCCCCATCACGCACATCATAAGGACGAGCATGAAAACGATGTACCCAGTACCCGATGCCGTGAGAAGGATGCTGAGCATGCTCAAGAAGGCCACCAGCGCCTTCTCGACGCGCGATTTCGAATAGAACTGCGCCAGAAAAAAACAGAGCACGGTGAAGAACGCGCCTGTACTTGGGATCAGAAAGAAACCTGGCGAGCGTGCTGCGAACCCAAATGCATTCTTGCCGTACCAATCCGACGCGAAGAAAAACTGTCCGAATTGAACGGCTAGCTGCAGGATCAGGAGGAGTCGCATAATCTTGTGCGCCCTGTAAAAGAACGCTTCGTCCACCTGCCCCAGGAGAAAGAACGTCATCACGATAGGCAACAACCAGCGCACGCCTGCCGCCGCCAAATATGCACTTTGCGGAAATATCGCGAATGCGGCGTACGCTCCAAGCACGAATAGGACTACCGCAACGATGAAATGCGAAGGCACTCGCTGACGAATGAGTATGCTGCAGAACCCAAGCGTAACGACGAGCGCCCAGCCGACGTCACGAATCGCCTTGATCGCCGTCGGCGTCAAGGCCTTGGCCTGCGATTCAATCGTTCCCTGAAACAGGGCGATCACTTCCATGACCGAAAAAATCGGCGTCAACGCCAAGAGCGTCAGCAACACTCTTTGCGTCCAAACGGTGGGGTTGAACCTCAGCATCGCCTGGAAGTCGACGGCGCCTCAGCGCCAAGTCGCCCGCACGAACACGTATAAGATGGACAAGAACATCCCAAAGACGAGGCCCGCCACCAGCCACAGCAATTTGATGGGCGAGGATTTAATCTCAGGGGGCTTGGCCGGATCGATCACTTTGAAGGCGTACTCGGCGCGGCCACGCGCCAGCATCCCTTTGTTGATTTCATTCTGAAGGATTGCATAGATCGCCTCTTTTGCGCCTACGAGATCGGTTCGCTGAGCCTCCTGATTGAGATACGCGATATTCAACTGTGATTCATCGATCGCCTTCGCGCGAAGATACTCGTTGGCGAGAGCGACCAATCCGTTGGCCCACTTTGCGGCGAGTTCCGGGTCTTTCCAGGTGACAGTGATCGTCACAAGCCCCGTAGCACCGTCCGTTTTCACTCGTCGAACGCTGGTTCTGAAAAAGCGTGTCGCCTTCCAGAGAGTCGGTGCTTGATCGGCCTCCATCGGTTTCCATTCGCCACGAGTCGAGTCCCAAAGGTCGGCATACAGCACCGGAAGTAAGTTGTTGTCCCTGATGTATGACTCCGTCAATGCCTCCGATTGCAACACCGCGATCGACTCTGTTTCCTTCTCGTCGGCCCCAATGCTGATTCCCGCCAGTGACGCCAGCCCGCCCAATTGGGAAGCAACCGAACCCATGGCGCCTATGGCTCCCGCTGAACCGCTCGAAACAGGAGCCACGACCGACTGCGCCTCGTACTGTTTCGGCAGCACCGAAGCGGCAACGCCGGCGAGTAGCGTGCACGCGGATGTGACGGCAATGATTACCCACTTGCCCGACCAAATGACGCCGAACAATTGATTGAGCGACACTGAATCTGAATTGTCCGCTTCGATGCTGACTGCCATAGGTTTTTGCCCGAAATTGTTTTCTCTAGATGAGTCCGACAGCGATTTGGCCTATCGGCCGATACAGTGTTTCATGAATTACGGATGCCAGGTCCCGATGGTGCTAGTCTTCGCGCCGCCTGTCGGCCAGCACCGAGACAACGCACATCGACTTACCGAGTGAGCGCCATGAGCAACAAAGCCGAAGAGAACGTTGCTAACTTCTATGCCAATGAAGGTTGGGCAGTAAACCATGGAGTAACCGAAGACGCGAGGAGATGGGAAGATCTGCGCGAACACGCCGCCGAATACGTGAGCTTGTGCCGCATGAGGACTTTGAAATTCATCCCGCGCAGCGGCGAGAACTTCCTCGATATGGCGAGCGGCCCCATACAGTACCCGGAATATCTGGAGTTCTCGAAGAACTTCGCGAAGCGATTCTGTGTCGACCTTTCGGCATCGGCGCTCGAGCTCGCCAAGGCGACAATCGGCGACCATGGCGTGTTCATGCAAGGCAGCTTCTTCGACCTGGACTTCGCCGACGACTTCTTCGACTGCTCGATCAGCCTGCACACCATCTACCACATGGACAAGAACCGTCAGGAGGAAGCCGTGCGCAAGCTGGTACGCATCACGAAGCGCGGGCATCCTGTGATCATCGTATACAGCAATCCAGACACCCTCTTTTCCAGGGTCAGGCGAGCATTGCGCTTCGGCGGTGATCCGGTATCGGCTGGCGCTGATATCTACTTTCACGCGCACACCATCGAATGGTGGCAGCGATTCAGCGATGTGGCCTCCGTCAGCATCCACCCTTGGAGAGCGTTTGCCGCCAACGTGCAGCGGCGGATCATCCCCGACAACGCGCTCGGTCGGCGTATGCTCCGCTCCGTCTTCAAGCTCGAAGAACGCTTTCCGACGTTCTTCGTCAAACACTTTCAGTATCCAATGATCGTCTTGACCAAGAAATAGCCGCGGCTCGATGCGACTCAACGCTTCACTTCGGCAGTTGGCGATGGCGCTGATGCGGCGCAACTCCTTCATGCGCCGCAGGATGGTTGCAGCGATCGAGAGCAGCGCTTTGGCATGCAGCGGTCCGGTCAAAACAAGTCGAACGAATCATTCAACGGCAAACTTCGAGACGAGTGTCTGTCGACTCAGTGGTTCAGATCGCATCGATGCGAAGATGCTGATCGCAACTGAGAGGCGCGGTTGGAAAGGAGACATGGGTAGATGCTAAAAGTCGTTTTGCCAGTGGTGATTAGTCGCGAGGTTTGGTTAGGCGGCGTGAATTACTTTCGCAATTTGCTAAAAGCCACCAACGCACACTCAGCCGGCCGCTTTAGAGTCGTACTGCTCACTAACGAGCCGGATCAATTCGCTGACCTCGACGGCCCCTATGTAAACATCGCGATGTGTCGCATGCTCAACTCTAGCAGCGGCCCTATCGCTCTCGGCTCCCGCATACTGCAGCGCCTCACACACCGCAATCCCGCCCTGTTCTCAATCATCCGCAGGCACTGCCCGGATGTGATCAGCCACGGCCATGCCGGAGTACAGCCCTTGGTCCCCAGTTTGCCGTGGATGCCGGACTTCCAGCATCGCGCGCTGCCGCATCTTTTCTCTGCCAGAGAATACGCAGGCCGCGAAGCAAACATGAAGATCCATGCCAAGCTGGGGCATCTGCTGCTGAGCAGCGAGTCTGCTCGCAAGGACTTCGAACAGTACTACCCGTCCATGCGCCACGTGCAAGTACACGTATTGCGGTTCCCGGCGTTCGGCCCGGCGTCGGGCCAGAACGTAAGATCCTTGGCAGACCTGCGAGAGCGACACTCGATCCCCGAGCGTTACATCTATCTACCCAACCAGTTCTGGGCGCATAAGAATCACGGGATCGTCATCGATGCTCTCACGCAGACCCGCTCGGACGCGACGGTAGTGTGCACGGGCACGTCCAGCGATCGGCGCAATGACAAGTACTTTAGCGGGCTGATGGATCGCGTACAGCGCGCCAAGCTGGAATCGCGCTTTCGCGTTCTTGGGGTGGTCGAGTACAGCGACGTCATCGCGCTGATGCATCATGCAGCCGCGGTGTTGAATCCCTCGCTGTTCGAAGGCTGGAGCACGACCGTCGAAGAAGCCAAGGCGCACGGGAAGCCGATGATCCTCTCCTCACTGCCGGTGCATATGGAACAAGCAAAGGAGCGGGCGCGCTTCTTCTGCCCTGAGGATGCGAGCGCCTTGGCGAAGCTGCTTGATGAAGCGGCACTGAGACCATCGATGTCGCCATTCAATACTGAACGAAGCGCCGACACCGCTGAAGCTAATCAGCAAACATTTATCGACCAATATTTTCAGATCCTCGCGAAAGTGGCAGCGACGAAACCGAAGGCGGCGTGCGTGGCCTAGAGCACGTTGTCGGTGGACAGGCCGTCATAGATATTCAGGATGGCTTGCCCGCGAGCATTCCCGATCTCGCCGCTCTGATGCTCGAGCGCGCGCTCGATGAGCTCAAGGCGCTTCCGTGAGCGGCAAGGTGTTCAGCAATGCTTGTTCTTCCTCAAATGAGGAGAACGTCAGCTCGCCGGCGCTGTCGCGCATTTCCCGGAATTGACTGCGAACGTATCCCTCCCGCGCCGTCAGCACCGGAAGGGAGTCGGGTCGCACATCGCGCCGGACGAAAAATGCATTGTTTCCCGCAGAATTCGATCCCACGAAGTCATATCCCTTACGATCGCCCAAGCGCACGAGCGCAGCTAGCGAAGCACCATAGTAGATCATCGATGGATGCGCTCCGTGCCGCGTGAAGTCCGGACGGTATGGCACGGTCACCGAGCGATCATGACCGAATCTGGAGTTGTACTCGGCAATCACGATACGTGGCGTCACGACATCGATCGCTTGCCACACCCAGTAATCGTTGCCGTCTATGTCGATCGAGAGCAAGCCGATATCGCTCTCCAGCCCATTGCGCCTGAGCAGCTCATTGATGTTTTCGCGAGTCACGAAGGCGCAATCCGCCTTGAGGTTGTGGCGCCAGAAGATAGCGTCGCGCCTAATGAAGTCGATGTTCCGCTCGTCGCCATCCATGACCAAGCCGCTCCAGTTGTCGTGCATCAGCAGGAACCGCGTGTTCGACTCGCGGTAGTTCTCGACACCGAATTCGACGAACGTACGCCGCTCGATCGGAACGTACTTCAAGAGCAGCTGGATGATCCCATCTTCGCCCCACTGCGAGTAAACGCGAAACTCCGCATCGCAAAGCCTCGGCGCGGAAAGCGCGCGGACGTGCCTGGACTCGATGCGCCCGAGCGTTTCCTGGATACGATCGAGCCTTTGCTCGAAATCTCTGAGCGAGACCGGCAGGCGCCTGAGGCGAGAGATCAGTTTGCGCATCTTACGAATCATGTACTCAATTGCTCTTCACCGGACCGTGAGACAGCGCTCTCAGTGCGAAACACACAGCGCGACCAGCGGCAGCTCTTGGCTTGTGCCAAAACGCACGCTTGAGTGAGCGCGGAAACATCCAGTGACGCCGCTCGTTCCACACTGCCGTGCCGAAGCGGTCGATGGTCTCGCAGAAACTAAAGAACTCACGCATGGTAGCCGGTGACATCTTCTGATCGGCCCCCGTGTACTCGTCTATGACTCCGATCTCCTCCGGCGAAAGCTCGTCTTTGGGCTCGCTGAACATCGATTCGAACTTGGCCCGAATCTCGACCGGGATCCGCGCGATATCTTCGCCACGCGCAGCTTCGTGCACGTACTTCGTTTCGCTCGCAAGATGAAAGTAGGAACAGCCCGCCTTCACCGTATAGAAGAGATGCGAACCGAGCTCGTTCGAGGCGGCATATCGATGGAGCCTGCACAGATAATACAAGCGAAAAAGAAAGTTCGAGTCGTACATGTGTCCAGCGGACACGATGCGAAAGCCGCGCCGCACGAAAGCATCGTGATGCCCCAGCAGAAAATCGCGCCAGTAAACGCACACGCTGATTGGGTGAAACCTTTCCGGGAGCGCCGCCAACCTGTCGGCCAAGGCGTCAAACTCGGAAACGGCGGTGACCCAGTGCGTGGAGTGCGAGGGAAAGAACAGTGTGCCCTGCGGTTCGGGCAGCCCGCGCTTATCGACCAGATCTTCCAGATAGAGAAACGGCGAGGCCGCACGGAACACCACCTGACTGGATCGCTTGCGGTATGCGCGCCCCCGCTGTGACGGG
>JBOHZJ010000317.1:0-5082 GCA_050738395.1 Steroidobacter sp. | reverse complement strand
CCGCGACGACCCTCGCTCACCCACGGTCTTGGGACCTCGGGGAAATCGGTCTATCGCGACGGCTGAAACCGTAGCAGAGATGCTTTTCTTAGACACGCAGTCCACCTTGCGAACATACAAGGGGATGGCGGAGCGCGAAATCCTTTTTTGAGTCCACTACATGCATCGCCTCTCACCCGCGCCGCGCGCGACCTCTCCCAACGGGAGAGGTGAAGATGAAAGCGACATGGACTCCGCGCCTTAACTAGGCGCCATTGAGATCCGGAGACCGTCTTCTCTTTATCTGGCATGCGCAGGCCTTCCTGCCAACGGCCTTCCTGCGAATGCCTGCTTGCCGCAGGCCGTCATTTTCAAGGCCATCGTTTCATTGCGGCGTCGCCTGCGACCTCAATGACGCCTCCGGGATGAACAGGATCACGATCAGCGCCGCGACGACGATCCAGAGCGCGCGCTCCAGCATTTGCGCGATGGAATTCGCAAACGCGATCTTCATGCCGCGCTGAATCTGCTCGGCGAGTCGATTTGCGTAGATGGACAACGCGGCGTGCACCCTCTGTAGGGTCCGCTGAATGGCGGCGGACGCAATCGCGTCCTGCTTCGCGAGCAGAGCGTCGCGAAACAGGGCCGCGACATTCTTCATGAGCTCCGGCTCACGAAACGCGCGCGTGGGAATATTCGCGAGCTGCTGTCTGAGCGCCGCGGGCAGCTCCGCGTTGTGCATGAGGCGATCGCGTCCCTCCGCGCCGATTCGCAATTCCTGCTCGATGACGTCCGCGCGTTCAATGACCTCGCGATGAGCGCGTGCGCGCACTCCGCCGTCGCGCACTGAAGCCTTGATCTGGGCGGGCATCCGCGGATCGCCAGCGATTTCATCAACCGCCGCCTGATCGCCCGCGTAGGCGCGCGCGACGCTTTCATAGCGTCGATCGAGCGCATCGGCAACCCGTGCACGAATCCGCTCAACGTCCATCGCCTGACTCTGTGCATGCGCGAGATCAACGCGCTGGTCGCTTGCACCCGGCAACAAGGGGACGTGTTTCGGCAGTTCCGCCGCCAGAGCATGCGTGAGAAACGCCCCCAAAATTGCGACGCCGACGGCGCCCCCCATCTGATGACTGAAGTGACTCATGCCCGTCGCAGCGCCGATCCCAGTAGATGGCGCTGAGTTACGGATCAACCCAACGAACAGCGTTTGCGCGGGGCCCAGGCCAATCCCTATGAGCGCGAGACGCCACACCAGATCACGCGGCGTCGTATCAGACCCGATGCCGGTGAGCGCAAGGACGCCGACGATGAGCATCAGCCCGCCGCCGATCAGCAATGGTTTGTAGCGGCCGATGCGCGAGACCAGTCTCCCGCTGACGATGCTGCTGACGATCATGCCGCCCATGAGCGGCGCTAACGCAAGGCCGCTCTGCGTCGCCGTGACGCCCTGCACCACCTGCATATAGAGCGGCATGAACAGCACCACGCCCAGAAACACCATGTTCATCAGGAACGAGACGAGCGCACTGATACGAAACGTGCGAACCCGAAACAGGTGCACCCGCCAGCGAGAAATGGGGACAGTCCCTATTTCTCCCGTTTCACGTCTTTCGCCCTCCGGGCGGCGAATCAGGGACTGTCCCCATTTGCGTCCCCATTTGCGCGGGCTCGGCATGTGCTGAAGGATGATGAAGAGTGCGATGAGGCCGAGCGGCAGGTTCAGGTAGAACACCCAGCGCCAGCCGGCCACTTCGCGCCCCAACAGCGTGACGGTCCCGTGATCGGTGAGGACTCCGCCAATGACGGGACCGATGACGATCGCCAGACCGAACGCCGAACCCACCAGGCCGAACAGCCATCGGCGTTCACGCAGCGGATGCATGTCCGCCAGGATGGCGAATGACACTGCTATCAGCGCGCCGGCGCCGAGTCCTTGCAGCGCGCGAAACACAACGAGCTGCATCATGGCGTCGCCGAGCACCGGTAATGTCCCGAATTTGCCGCTCAGCCCGCAAAGCGCCGAGCCAGCGAGAAACAGCACCACGCCGCAGACGAGGATCGGTTTACGAGCGTAGAGATCATTCAACCTGCCGAAGATCGGCACGGACGCCGCCGAGGTGAGCATGTGCGCGGTCGTGACCCACGCGTACGTCGAGAGGCCCTGCAGCTCTTCGGCGATGCGCGGCATGGCGGTCGCAACGATCGTCTGATCGAGTGCGCTCAACAGCACGACCACCGCGAGCGCGGTCAGGGTCCGCCGCCGGTCCGCGGCGGAAGGATTCGAATCGGGCAACTGAACTCCTTCGGAGTTGGCCTACTGGCCAACTGGCCGACCTGCCAATTGGGCCGAGACGATGCCGTTTCCTTTTTGGCCGACGCGCCGATTATTGGTTGGCCGGTCGAACCGATTTACGTCGGCCAGCTTACTGCGTCGCCGCATCGTATAGCGATGCCCGCGCCCGCCAGTCCCCACCGCCAGGCGACCGACGCTTCGTCATTGCCTGCGACTTAAACCCTGCGCCCCGCATCAGCATCTCAAGGAGTGCGCGGCGAATGCACGACTGATCGCGAATTCGCGTCGCTTCACCGCACTCGCCTGAACAGCCATCGTACGCGGTGGTCCAATCCGCGAACCAGAACTTGGATCAAAAATCAGGGAGTTTCCAGTGCGCATCATCGCTGGATCGATCCGGAACCCGATCGCGATCGGCGTGACGGTGCTGCTCGTCTGTCTGTTTGGCGCACTGAGCCTCAAGCAACTGCCGCTCCAGTTGTTTCCGGACATTGAGCGTCCGACGATTTCGATTTTTACCGGCTGGCGCGGTGCGTCGCCCGAAGAGGTCGAGGCGGAATTGCTCGAGCCACAGGAACGGGTGCTGCAGGGGCTGGCCGGCGTCGAAGAGGTCACCGGCAACGCAAACGCCGGCGGCAGCGAGGTCTTTCTGACGTTCGCCATCGGCACGGACATGAAATCCGCGCTGGTCGACGTGATCGGCCGCATGAGCCGCCTGCCGCCGCTGCCGCGCGACGTCGATCGCCCCGTCGTACAGCTGGGCGGCAACGACTCCAATCAGAACCTTTCCTTCTTTTTCGTCCAGCTACTGCCGGGCGGCAAAGGCTCTATTGACGATCACCGCCGCTTCGTGGAGGACGTCGTCAAATCGCGCATCGAGTCGGCGCCCGGTGTGGCGCTCGTGGACATCCAGGGCGGACCACCCAATGACGTGCGCATCACGGTAGATCTTGCGCGCGCCGCGGCGCTAGGCGTCGGTATTCCGGACATCGCGCGCCAGGCCGCGAGTGCGGCAAACGTCTCCGCCGGGCAACTCGAAGTCGGCAGGCGCCAGTATTCACTGCGCTATACCGGTCGATATGAAGCCGAAGATCTCGGCGAGCTGGTGCTTGCGTGGCGCGACGGTCAACCGGTGCGGCTCGAGGATCTCGCCACGGTTGAGCTGCGCCCACCGGAGCGCCGCTTCATCTCATATCAGAATGGCAATCCGGCGATCGGACTACGCATCGAGCGCGCACCAGGCGCCAACGTGCTCAGTACGCTGGAAGAAGTGAAGCGAGTCGTCGCCGAACTGCGCGACGGCCCGCTCAAGGAGCGCGGCCTCGCCATCGAGCAGTCATTCGACGCTTCCCTGTTCATCAAGCGCGCGGTCAACCTGCTCATCGAAAACCTGGTGGTCGGGGCGCTGCTGGCGCTGGCGTGCGTGTGGTGGTTCATGCGCGACGTCCGCGCCACTGTCGTGATCGCATCGACGATACCGGTGTGCCTGCTGGCGACGTTTTGCGCGCTCGCACTCGCCGGTCGCAGCATCAACGTGATTTCACTCGCCGGCCTCGCGTTCGCCGTGGGCATGGTCGTCGAAGGCGCAATCGTCGTCTCCGGCAACATCATTCGCCTGAAGGAAGGCGGCATGCCGATCGCGCAGGCTGCGCACGATGGTGCACGCCAGGTGGCGCCCGCATTGTTCGCCTCCACAACCACCACGATCGCGGTCTTTCTGCCGGTGCTGTTTCTGAAGGACGTCGAAGGACAGATCTTCGCCGATCTGGCGCTGACGATTTCGATCGCCGTGGCATTTTCGATTGTGGTCGCGGTCACCGTGGTTCCCGCCGCCGCGGGTCGCTGGCTCGGCGGTCATTCGAAGAATTCCGGCTACGGCGCGGGCTGGCCCGGACTTACCGATCGCGTGATCGAGTGGACGCGAACGCGCAGGCAACAATGGATGTGGGTCGGCGCATTGCTGATTGCGCCGCTCGCGCTCGCCTGGCTGCTGCTGCCGAAGCTCGACTACCTGCCGCCGGTGAAGCGCGCCGCGATCGACGCCTTCTTCAGTTTCCCCCCCGGCATGAGCCCTGAAGTGGTTAACCGCGAGATCGTCGGCAAGCTGCAGCAGCGCATGCAGCCGTATATGACCGGCGAGAAACAACCGCAGCTCAGGAACTACTACATCCTCCTGTGGCCGGGCGGCGGCACGCTGGGCGCTCGCGTCATCGATGATGAGCGCATTGGCGAGCTCGAACGCATCGTGCGCGATGAGGTCGCCGTCGGGATTCCCGATACGCGCGTGTTCGTCAATGAAGGCGAGCTGTTCGGCGGCGTCGGTGGATCGGCGCGCTCCGTTGCGATTCACCTGCAGTCCACCGACACGGTCGCGTTGAACGTCGCGGCGGAGGAAGGACGCAAGCTCCTCGAGGCGACGTTCCCCGGCTCGAACGTACAGTCATTTCCGAACGCGGATGTGCAGGCGCTCGAACTGCGGGCCGTACCGAACGACCGGCGCATCGCGGAAGCCGGTTGGGACCGCGCCTCGCTCGGTTCAGTCGTGCGCGCGCTGGGCGACGGCGCCTGGCTCGGCGAATATTTCGATGGACAGTCGCGTCTGCCGGTCATCCTGCGCGCGAACATCGGCGAAACGCCCGAGGATCTGGCGCAGGCGCCTCTGGTCACTCCTTCCGGCGAAGTCGTCTCGCTGGGAGAACTCGTCACGCTGGAGACGACGCTCGCGGCCGAGCAGATTCGCCGCGTCGACCATCATCGCACGGTGACGCTGACGATTGATCCGCCGCCGACGCTCTCGCTCGAAG
>JBOHZJ010000316.1:0-8796 GCA_050738395.1 Steroidobacter sp. | reverse complement strand
ATCGAGGAGACTACGAAATGCGTAAGTCGTCGCAATACGTGCTCCGATGAACTGCTCGGCCCAGCGTCCGTCGTCGATGGCGTGGTACGGCTGCATGCTGGCGATCACGCCGAGACGTGAGAACCGCGGGATGTCATCCCTCGCGAGGTGCTGCGCGTGCTCGATACGAAAGCGACGGTCGCGGGCGCCGTTCTCCTTACTCACACGCTCATATGTGTCGAGCAGCAGCCCATTCGCCCGATCGCCGATCGCGTGCACCATGACATGCAGACCCACCTTGTCCGCACCCGAGATCCACGCGTACAGATTCTCCTGTGTATTGACGAGCAGACCCGTGTCCCGGGGTGCGTCTTTGAATGGTTCGTGGAAAGCAGCGGTGTGCGAACCGAGAGAGCCGTCGACAAAACCTTTCAACGCACCGACGCGCAGCCACTCATCGCCCCGACCGCTGGCGCCGCCGTAAGTCCGTTGGTCTACGACACCCGCGAGACGCTTCCAATCCGACAGCGGCACGGCGGCATAAATACGAGTCGTCAGGCGCCTTGCGTTGGCGGCGCGCGCAAAGGTATCCAGGTCGCTCCACGCACCCATGTTGTGGACCGACGTGACGCCCCGCTCGTTGACGAACTTCATCGCCGCAGCAAGTGCGCGATCCGACAGTTCGGCGGAAGCCGCCGGCACGATCCGATCGACGAGGCTCATCGCGTTGTCTTTCAGAATACCGGTCGGTTCTCCATTGTCGTTCCGGACGATTTCACCGCCCTCGATCGGTGCGGTCGCTTGCGTGACGCCCGCGGCCTTCAACGCCGCGCTGTTCGCCAACGCCATGTGACCGTCGAGACGGTTGATCCAGACTGGATGATGAGGCGTCGCTGCATCGATCCACTCGCGGGTGGGAAGCTCGCCGCCCCACAGTGTGTGATCCCAATCGCCTCCCGTGATCCACGCGCCAGCCGGCATCGTTGCCGCGAAATCCTTGATGCGCGCTACGAATACCTCGCGCGTGGCCGCATCGCGCAATTGCACCGAGGAGAGGCGGAAGCCGCCCTCGATGAAGTGCACGTGCGTATCAATGAAGCCGGGCAGGATGAGGCGCCCGCCGGCGTCAATGGTTTCGATATCGCCGACCGCTTGCCTGACTTGTGCAGTCGATCCGACGAGCGAAATGCTTTCGCCATCGATCGCCAGAGCTTCCGCCCAGGGCTTCGATGCATCGCCGGTCCAGATTTTCCCATTGACGATTGCGATCGAGACAGTCGGGGCCGTCGCCGCAGGACTCTTCTTCTGCGTGCATCCTGCGACTGAGATGATCGCAAGAACCAGGAGAGCTATGCGCCGCATCTTTATTCTCCACGCAGGTTTACGGCGCATGTAGCCACAATGCCGACGCGGAAGATACCCCCTTGCGGTGGAGTTGTGAGTTGTGAGTTGTCCGCAAGGAACAGGATGGCGCGCGGCCTTCTGCGCACAACGGACAACGGAGAACGGACAGCCGGCGGAGCGGGATCGCCCGCGGCCTCCTTCGCCTGGCGCCGGCCGCGCTGGATCAGTAGCGCGCCTGGAATCCGAAACCCATGAAGTTGACGCCGCCGCCGCTATCGGCAAACAGGCCGAACACGCTGGATCGATGCCACACGATGAAACCGACCGAGATGTCTTCGATGCCCTCTGGCTTCGCGGCTGTCGCTTCGGTGAATTGTCCGAGCGGAAGATCGATGGTCCACTCGAGATAGTTCATCAGTTTGTTCGATTCGACGCCCTTCTTCGCAAAGTCGCGTTGTTCGCTCATCGGAATGCGCGAGGTGTAGCTGAGACCTTCGCCCAGCCCCAGGCGGACGTACTTGTTGGTGAACGGCAGCTTCCAGTCGTAGTGAGCCTTGATGAAAGCGGTGGCGCCGACGCCATCCTCCTGATAGCCGCGCTCAGCCAGATACTGCACGCCGACATTGGCGGTCACGGGGAAGGGCAGTCCGAATGAGGTGTCGCTCAGATGCCGGCCCCAGGTGGCGTCGATCAGATAGTTCGATTCCTTCGAGGCGTTGTAGTCGCCGACTACGACCGTGGCGAGATCTGTTTCGGACGATTTCGCAAATGACAGGCGCAAGGAGTCCTTGCTCTCTGCCCAGCTCGACTGGCTTGCCAGCGCGCCGCTCAGGGCGACAATTGTGAGTAAGAGATAGCGCATGTAGGCGATGTTCCACCGCTGATGGGCCTGGTCGTCATGTCTGGCGAATGACGACAGGCCCGTTTAACAAAAGATGGCGGGAGCTTACCGCGCATATCCCACCGCCTCACTACGGCGAAGCCTGAAGCAGGGCGATCCGTGTTGCACATAACAGTCCCAGACTTGATGAGTCAAATCGGCATCTCAAGAGGCCGGGCTGGGCGCTGGCCGGGGCTACACTCATATATATAGAGGAAGCCCTATGCCGACGGAGGTCCACGATGAAATGTCCGCGTTGCAAGACGCCTGAGCTCAGGCCCACGATGATCGAGGAATATCTGCCGGCGATGGGCTGCGATTCCTGCGAGGGAAGTCTCGTGTCGCTGCTTTACTACCGGCACTGGGCCGAGACTCAAAAGCCTACCTCGGAAGCGGCTCCGGCCAACGCTGGTGCATCGATCGCAACGACAGATACGACCACCGCGATTACCTGCCCGAAGTGCAGCCGCATCATGACGAAGTACAAATTGACCGGCAGCGTTTCGAATCGCGTGGACGTATGCGCCGTGTGCGACGAAGCCTGGCTCGATCGCGGCGAATGGGAATTGCTCGAAGCACTGCAACTCAGCCACCTGATGCCGTCGATCTTCACCGATCAATGGCAGCGACGCATTCGCCGCGAGCTGAGCGAAGAAACCCGCCGCTCGATCCTGGTTCGGGCCATAGGCGACGCGGGCGCCGTCAGGGTGGAGGAGTTCAGAGCCTGGTTGCGCGGGAACAAACACAAGTCGGATGTAATGGCGTACCTGTATCGGGAGTAGCGGAGCAACGGGACCCGCTTACGTCCTGGCTGCATATTCCTGAATCAGACGAGTGAAAGATTCGCCATAACGATCGAGCTTGGTCTGTCCCACGCCGGGAATCGCCGCGAACTGATTGAGCGTTGCTGGCAATCGATTCGCAATCTCACGGAGTGTTGCATCGTGAAAGATGACATAGGGCGGGACGCCCTGGCTGTCGGCGAGTTGTTTGCGGTGTGCGCGCAGCTTCTGAAATAGTGTGTCATCGACCGCCGCGACCGCGTTTGGCGCCTTCTGTTTGCGGGTCGGTCGCGCGCGGACCGCCATCTGTACAGTGCGTTGGCCGCGCAGCACTTCCCAGCTCTGCTTGTTCAACACCAGCACCGGATAGCCATCCTGGGTTTCATCGACGAGCCCCTGATGCACCAGTATGCGCGCGAGATCGCGCCATTCATCGACCGAGTGCGTCTTGCCGATGCCGTACACGCTGAGCGACGCGTGACCGCGATCGATCAGTCGTTGCGACTCCGAACCGCGCAGGATGTCGATCAGATAAGCCGCGCCGAAACGTTCGCGTCGTTGTACAAGCCGCGCGACGCACGACAGGAACTGCTGGGCCTGCGTGGTCCAGTCCTTCAGCTCCCGCGGCTCGGTGCAGTTGTCGCAGCCGCCGCAGGGCGCCTCGTACGACTCGCCGAAGTAGCGCAGCTGGATTGCGCGGCGACATTCAGTCGACTCCGCATAGTTCAACACTTGCCGCAGTTGCTGCCGAGCGATCCGCTGTTCATCGGCGAGCGGCTCGCCGCTGATCGGATCGACTTTCTGCTGGATCAGGAACTCCGCAGTGCGAATGTCGCCCGCGCCGAAGTAGAGAATGCACTGAGCAGGATCGCCGTCGCGGCCCGAGCGTCCGGACTCCTGATAGTAGCTCTCGAGCGAACGCGGCAAGTCGTAGTGCACCACCCAGCGCACGTCCGGTTTATTGATGCCCATGCCGAACGCGATGGTGGCGACCATGATGCGCGCATCGTCGCGAATGAACGCCTCCTGATTGCCTCGACGCTCTTCGGCGTCGAGGCCGGCATGATAGGGGAGGACGCTCACGCCGTCGGATTGCAGCGCGGCGGTGAGTTCATCCACGCGCTTGCGCGACAGGCAGTACACGATCCCGCTCGCATCGGACTGTCGTGCGCGCGCGAGCAGTTCGTCGTAGGTACTCTTGTTCTTCGCGCGGACGGCGTAGAACAGATTGGGGCGATTGAAGCTTGCAACGTGGATATCAGGCTCTTGCAACGCCAATTGCTGAACGATGTCCGAGCGCACGCGCAACGTCGCCGTTGCAGTAAACGCGAGCATGGGAACGGCGGGATGACGCGCTCGCAGCGTCGAGAGCTGGCGATACTCCGGGCGAAAGTCATGGCCCCATTCGGAAACGCAATGCGCTTCGTCAATGACGAAAGCTGAAATACCGGGCGACGTCGCCAGCCGCGCGAGTGCTCCGCTCATGAAGTCGGCTTGCAGCAGACGCTCCGGCGCGAGATACATGAGTTTGTACTCGCCGCGATACGCGGCGGTGAGTCGCGCCGAGACGTCCGCGAAACCCAGACTCGAGTTGATGAACGTGGCTGAAACGCCGTTGTCCTGCAGGAGACGCACCTGGTCCTGCATGAGCGCGATCAGCGGCGACACTACGAGCGTCAGGCCAGGCTGAAGCACGGCCGGCAACTGGAAACACAGAGACTTGCCGCCGCCAGTCGGCATGATGGCGAGCACATCGCGGTGCGCGAGCGCGGCGCGCACGATCGCCTCCTGGCCGGGCCGGAAGGACTCGAAGCCGAAATGATTTTTCAGCGCGCTCGCGAGGTCGGGACTCGACATCCGTGATGAGTCGTTGTCTTGCATGGCTGTGGCGGTCATCGTCGGCGGCATGATCGCATCACGACCGGGCGCTTGGACAAATCTTTTTCAGGGCGCGACTGCACGGGGCTGGTCAGTTCCGACGAGTGCATGCTAGGTTCACCCACGCTTCATTCATCGCCGCACGGCGTCGATTGAAAACGTAGAAGAACATGAGTGGTGCGCGGCGCAGCGCTCAGCAGCAGTTTGAAATACGGGAGGCGGTCACTGTGACGGATCAGCAGAAGAATGCGCGGTTCGCGCTTGCGGTGCTGTTTGGCGTCAACCTGATGAATTTCTTCGATCGCCAGGTGGCGGGCGCGCTGGTTGAGCCGATCAGAATGGAATTCAGTTTGTCCGACACGCAGATCGGCTGGGTGAACACGGTGTTCACTCTGGTCTACGCCTTCATCGGCGTGCCGCTTGGTCGCCTGACGGATAGCTGGGCCAGGACGCGACTGGTCGCGATCGGGGTGACGTTCTGGAGTGTGCTGACCGCGGCGTCCGGGTTCGCTGTCAATTATGCAACCTACCTCGCGACGCGCATTGGCGTTGGAATCGGTGAGGCGAGCTGCGCGCCGGCGGGACAATCCCTGATCGGCGACATGTATCCGCCCGAGCGTCGCGCCCGCGCCATGGCGATCTTCATGATGGGACTGCCGCTCGGCTTGTTCGCGGCCTACATGTTGAGCGGCTACATCGCCAAGGCGTGGGGCTGGCGTGCGGCGTTCTTCGTCGCCTGTATTCCCGGTCTGATATTGGCCGTGCTCGCCCTATTCATTCGCGAGCCGCCCCGAGGCGCATCAGAAACGCAGGTCGATGCACCGGACACCGGGACGCGCTCGCCGTATCTCGCCGTGCTCGGCATCGGGACCATCTGGTGGATCATCGCTTCGGGCATGCTGTTCAACTTCAACAGTTACGCCGTGAACACCTTTCAGACCGCGTTTCTGCAGCGCTTCCACGGACTGGATATCAGCCACGCGAACAATATCTCGGCTGTATCGCTGGGTCTGACCGGCGCGATCGGTCTGTTGATCGGCGGCTGGCTGGGTGATCGCTTGCGCACGAGGCGTCCGAACGGCCGCTTGTTGCTGGCCGCAATTGCGATGACTTGCGCGGCGCCCTGCGTCTTCATGGCGTTGCAGCAGCCAAGAGGCGGCGTCGCCGCCTTCGCGATTCTGATGGGCAGTTCGAGCGCGTTGACGTTTGTGTATTACTCGACCGTGTACAGCGCGATTCAGGATGTCGTCCCGCCAAAGCTGCGCGGCACGGCGGTATCCCTGTACTTCTTCGCGATGTACGTGCTGGGTGCGAGCTTCGGTTCGACGATCATGGGCGCGCTGAGCGATCACTTCGCGCGGGAAGCGATGACTGCAGCCGGCGCCGCTGTCATGGCGGAATCGTTCAAGGCCGAGGGACTGCACACTGCGATGTACGTCATGCCTGCATTGATGTTGCTGTGCGCGGGATCGCTCTTCGGGGCGGCGCGAACTGTGGCGGCGGATATGCAGCGCCTGCGTCGAACGCCGGTCATTGCTCCGGTGGGAGCCGCGCCGGAGGCGGCTGGCTGACTCGAACCCGGCGGCTAGAGTGCGTGACGTGGTGGTGCACCGACTGCGATGTGCCGCCGCCGCGCGCCGCTCAAAATCGTCGTCTGCAACGGCAATGATGGACATGCGGGAGTCCATCGGGAAAGTCAGCGCGTGCCGGTCAGACTCTCCATCATCAGACCGGTGCCGCCCTTGGAGATGTGCGCGACGATCGCTGTACGCCGGTGGATTTTCGTGACCACGCCCAGATTGATGGCGAAGGCGAGATGCACAGTGGCGCCTTTTTTCAGTCCGAGATTTTCTGTTTCGATGAACACGCCGTTGGCGCTCAAGTTGCGCGCCCGGCACAGCTTCCCGGGTCGTCCAGGCACGGAAACGTAGACGGCGGTTCGCGCGCGATGGCGAGTGTGAAGGCGTCTCTCCATATTCAGATCCCCGAAACCTTAGCTGTCGTAGTTGTTGTTCAAGTGCGCACGATCGATGGTCCCGGAATCGATGAGTGCCTGGCAAGGTCCAGGCGAAAATTCGATACCGCCCGCATTATGCCGCGATGCTGCGTGAGTGCGAAGTGCGTCGTGAGGGTCTTATGTCGCAAGCGACGCCGGATTTCGCGAAACCAGCCAGCCTCGCACAGTCGGATCGCGCACCTCGCTACTTGACTGGCGATCACAGAAACTTCGTTTGACATGATTACACCGCTCACGCTCGATGAGATTCGCAATGCCGCCGGGCAGTTGTTGGGTCGCATAGTCGCTACGCCCGTCCACCGACTGGCAGGCCCGGAAGTCTCCAGGTTGCTGGGCCCGAATACGGAAGTGCACCTCAAGCTCGAATTGTTCCAATGGACCGGCACGTTCAAGGCCCGCGGCGCACTGCTCAACGTGCTCGCTCTGTCGCCGGAGCAACTCGAGCGCGGCGTCACCGCCATCAGCGCCGGCAATCATGCAGTGGCGGTCGCGTTTGCAGCGGCGTCAGTGGGGGCGAGCGCGAAGGTCGTCATGATCTCGACGGCCAATCCATTGCGTGTCGCGTTATGCAAATCGTACGGAGCCGAGATCGTCTTCGCCCCTGACGCGCATGCCGGCTTCGAACTGGTGCAGCGCATCGCGCAGGACGAGGGGCGTCCATTGATTCATCCCTTCGATGGTCGAGCGACGGTGCAGGGGACAGCAACATTGGGCCTGGAATTGTGCGAGCAGATTCAGACCATGGATGCAGTCATCATCCCGATCGGCGGGGGCGGTCTGTGCGCGGGCGTCGCTTCCGCAGTAAAACTGTGCGCGCCTGCTTGCGAGGTGTTCGGCGTCGAGCCCGAGGGCGCGGATTCCATGCACCGCAGTTTCGCAGCGGGCGAGCCGCGTTCGATCGATCGCGTTGCGACGATCGCGGATAGCCTGGGCGCACCCTATGCGTTGCCATTGTCGTTCGAGCTGTGCCGCCGCAACGTGGATGAACTCGTGCTCGTCACTGACGAAGAACTGCGCTCGGCCATGCGCTTCCTGCTGCGCAACGCCAAGCTCGCAGTCGAGCCGGCGGGTGCTGCAGCGACCGCAGCCTTGCTCGGCGCGTTGCGCGATCGACTTCGCGGCAGGCGGGTCGGCGTGGTCGTTTGCGGCAGCAACATTGACGAAGCCAGCTTTGCGAAACTGATTGCGAACGGTTGAGGTTGGCGGGACGTCGCATGAGATGCGTGATACCAGAAAAATCAGCCATGCCGATGCTCGCAGCAGTACTGCGCGCGTCTGATCCTCAGTGGTGATCAACAACCGGCCAGGCCGGCCAGCCGCATCTCTGCCCATCGGCGTATTCGACTCCGGCGTCGGCGGACTTACGGTCCTGCGCGCATTGCGAGAAACCCTGCCGCAGGAGCGGTTTGTTTACCTGGGCGACACTGCACGCTTGCCGTACGGCGCAAAGAGTCGCGAGTCGGTGCTGCGCTATTCGGTTCAGGCGGCGGAGTTCCTTGTGAACCTCGGCGTCAAATACCTGGTGATCGCCTGCAATACCGCATCGTCGGCGGCGGTCGAAGTACTACGTGAGCGTCTTGCTCCAACACCGGTGATCGGCGTGCTGGAGCCAGGCGCCGAAGCGGGATGCGCCGCTTCGCGCACCGGGCATATCGCCGTATTGGCGACGGAAGGCACGGTACAGGGCGGGGCGTATCAGCGCGCGATTGCGCGCCTTCGTCCGGACGCGATAGTGCTCGCTCGAGCGTGTTCTGTGTTTGTGGCGTTGGCTGAAGAAGGCTGGACAGAAGGCGCCATCGCCGAGGCGGTCGCGCACCGTTATCTCGATGACCTCCTGCAGGAGAATCCGCGCATCGATACGGTGCTGCTGGGATGCACGCACTTTCCGTTGCTGATTGACGCGTTGAGTGCGGTCG
>JBOHZJ010000315.1:0-6451 GCA_050738395.1 Steroidobacter sp. | reverse complement strand
CGTCGGTGCAATGATCGGCTCGCCATTGAATTTCGGCGGCGCCATCGGTGCGCTCACTGCTCAGTTCGATCCACTCACGGAGGGTGCGACGGCGGTCTCCGTCACGACGCCGGCCGGGTTTGAGACCGCGGCAAACTTCAGGCAGATCACCGCCACGGTCGCCGCGCCCGCCATTAATGGATTCAGCGGCGCCAGCGCGCGGGTGGGCGAAGATATGCAGGACGCCGTCAGTATCTCTCTTGGCGTGACGCCGCCCTCTGCGGTCGACATCACGGTGAGCATCGCCTCGACGTCCATCGCGCGCGTCAGCGATAGCGGAACGCTGTTGGGCGGAGCGATCATCGTCATTCCTGGAGTGGCGAATACCACCGCTCGCACTGTCTTCCTGCAGGGAATGGCTCAGGGCGCGACCCAGGTGACCGTCTCCGCGCCGGGGTATGCAACCAACACGCAGACGATCAACGTCGATCCTTCAGGCTTCATCATCAATTCGCCGAGCGCAATCACGACCACGGCGGCGGCGGCAAATTCGAACGTGCAGATTGCGGCGGCGCGATTGCAGGCAGGGACATTCAGCTTCCAGGAGAACGAAGCGGTGCGCGCCGGTCTGACAGTCGCCGTGCCGGTGACGAGTTCGAATCCTGCGGCGGGCGCCATCACGATCAGCCCGCTGAACTTCGGTGCGAACACGGGCTCCCTCACGACACAGTTCGATCCACTCGCTGCCGGAGCGGCGACGATCGTTGTGGGTGCACCGGCGGGCTTCGATGCGTCGAACAACTTCCGGCAGATCACCGCGACGGTGAATCCGTAAGAGACCGGACTGAGGACCGGTCGCGAGGACGACGGATCGGGGCGCGCTGCCTGGGTGAGCAGTCGCGCCGGTGGAGATCACGGATTTGCACCGCGAGTCGTCGCGGTTATGAAATCGGCTACGCAGGTCGTTTGCGGCGATCGCGCCGCCTGAATTTGCAAACCAGTGAGCCGGGCGCGATAACGTTCCCGGGCCGCCGAGATTCAAAGTCCCGTGATTACCCTATCGATGTATACAGCGCACCAGGACACCTTCACGCGTGACAACTTGCCGCCGCGCGATCAGTGGCCCGAACTCATCTTCGATTTACCGGAACTCCGGTATCCGGACCGACTGAATTGCGCGAGCGTGCTGCTCGATGACGCTGTCGTCGAAGGGTGCGGCGATCGCGTCGCGCTTCGGTCTGCGAACGAGACATGGACGTATCGTGAGCTGCTCGAGCGCTCCAATCAGATCGCGCGGGTTCTTGTCGAAGATCTCGGGCTCGTCCCCGGCAACCGCGTGCTCCTGCGAGGCGCGAATACGCCCATGCTGATTGCGAGCTGGTTCGGCGTGCTCAAGGCGGGCGGCGTGGCGGTGACGACGATGCCGATGCTGCGCGCATTCGAACTTTCGGTCATCGCGCGCAAGGGAAAAATCGATCACGTGATTTGCGAGCAGCGTTTGTGCAAGGAGGTGGAGATCGCCGCCCGGGACACCGGACTGCTGCGCAATTCGGTGAGCTATGGTTCGGGCGATCTCGAGTCGCGCATCGCGCGCAAGCTCCCCGCGTTCGAGAATGCACCCACCGCTGCGGATGACGTGTGCCTGCTCGCTTTCACGTCTGGCACGACCGGCGATCCCAAGGCGACGATGCACTTTCATCGCGACGTGCTGGCGATGGCCGACACTGTCGCGCGACACCTGCTGAAGACTTCGCCCGATGATCTTTACGTGGGCAGCCCGCCGATCGGATTTACGTTCGGTCTCGGCGCACTGCTGGTCTTTCCGCTGCGGTTTCGCGCCGCCGCGGGCCTGCTCGAGAGTCCGACGCCCGATGCATTGCTCGGTGCAGTCCAGTCGTGGCGGGCGACCTGCCTGTTCACTGCACCGACCGCCTATCGCGCGATGCTGTCGCTCGCAGCGAACTATGACCTGTCGAGCCTGCGTCAATGCGTCTCAGCGGGCGAACCGCTGCCAAAGGCGACTTCGGACGCGTGGTGCGCGCGAACCGGACTGCGCATCATCGACGGAATTGGCGCGACCGAGATGATTCACATTTTTATCTCTGCCGCCGGTGATGCGATCCGCCCCGGCGCGACTGGCCGACCGATTCCTGGCTACCAGGCCTGCATTCTCGATGAGCATGGTAAGCCGCTGCCGCCCGGAAATACGGGACGCCTCGCAGTAAAAGGTCCGACGGGTTGCCGGTACCTGTCCGATGATCGGCAGCGCAACTACGTGCAGAACGGCTGGAATCTCACCGGCGATACTTATCGTCTGGACGAAGACGGGTACTTCTGGTTTCAGGCGCGCGCCGACGACATGATCGTCTCATCCGGCTACAACATCTCGGGACCGGAAGTCGAATGGGCGTTGCTCAATCATCCCGCGGTGCGCGAATGCGCGGTGGTCGGTTCGCCGGATGAGGAGCGCGGCTGCATCGTCAAAGCCTTCGTCGTGTTGCAGCCCGGGCACACCGGCGATGACGCCCTGAGTCAGGCTCTGCAGGACTTCGTCAAACAGAGGATCGCACCGTACAAATATCCGCGCGCGATCGCGTTCGTCGATGTCCTCCCGAAGACGCCGACCGGCAAGCTGCAGCGTTACGTGCTGCGGGAGCAGGAACGTGCAGCACACGCCGCCGCTGGCGACGGCGCCAGGACATGAGCAGCAACGTCGGCGCACAACTCACGACTCAAGACTCGCGACTCACGACTCTCAAATCCACCCCGCCGTGCTCAGCGCTTGCGTGTGAAGACATATTCTCCAGCGAGAAACTCTTCGCCGCTCTCTCCCGCAAGAGGCGTCCAGTAAAGGCGCACTGTCTGGCGATCCTTTTCGATTTCGATGACCTTGCGGCCCTTGAACGCCGCATTCACCCTATCGCCCCACTGCGGCAACACGAAATTGTCATCGAGGCTCAGCTTGATGGTGCGCCGGTCATCCTTCGCCTTGCTGCGATCATCCTCGTAGCTTTTCTCATACATCATCTGAGGCGCCCGAGTGTCCATCGAAATTGTTTCGAAGCGCCGGGTGACCTTGTTGTAATTGAACCAGGCGATGCGCGTGAATGGCTCCTGCCCAGAGCCCGGCGCCGCTTCCATGACTTCTTCCAGAAACACGTCGCCGACGAGGCGGCGTCGCGCAATGGCGGGTGGAGGTTCTATCGGTCTGGTGTTGGCGCTGGTCCAGATTCGTTGCGCGACCTCCCACGTTCCGACCATCTGCGCGAGCAGAGCGTGCTCGGCGTTCAGTGACACGGCGCGCGATTTAGTCGCGGCGTCCTGGGCATGCGCGGCGGACAACGCAACCGGGCCTGAGGAGCAGGCGAGCGCCAGTGCACAGATAAGAGGCAGAGACGACGCTTTCGGTTTCATTCGAGTTGCTTCCTGGAAATTTGAATACGCTGCCCGCCGCGCGACACGATGAGCGCGCGACAAGAGACTAACTGAACTGCACGACCCGCTGAGCAAGTGCGCCTCCATATAGCGGCGCTCATCGGCGGAGAGTCGGGCGTTCAGAGCGGGAGATTCAGCAAAACGCTGAATCTGCAGACCTCATCTGCAGACCTCGCGTAACCTGAAAGCACTGGCGCCCTTGCGATGTAAGTGCATTGCGGGCACGATCGTCCGCGGGCATGAACTGCGGCGTCGGGGGGCGTTGCAGTCACGTTCGCGAGACCTTTAATGAACCCATTCCCCTGATTCGCCTGCCGGCAACGGATGTGCAGCACGCGAGTCTCCTCCCTGCTGTCGAACTCGCCTCGACGCCGCGCGCGATTCATCCGCCGCGGATGCCGGCGCTCGGCAGCCCAGCCAGGCGACCGCTTGGTCCAGGCGTTGCTCAGTTGGTCTGCGAGCCCAGCCCGAAGCGGCGGCGCCATTGCTACTTCAGCTCTCACGTGTACGACGAGATCCGCAATACATGAATCTATCCATTGGCGCCCGCATCATCCTTGGATTCGTCATCGCGCTCACTGCGCTGCTCGTTGTGGGCGGCGTGTCGTATCGCAACCTGCAGGAGCTGGACGATGATTCGAAAGAGGTGCTCAGAAGCCTCGACATCCTCGAAAACAAGGAGCGGCTGACCGCCACACTCGCCGCCGCCCAGGCAGACGCGCGAGGTTATGCGCTGAGCGGCCATGAACCTCTCGCAGAGGAATTCCAGACTGAGTCGGTGCGGATGCAGAACGTCCTGGGGCAGCTTGACGCGCTCATCCACGACAGCGAGCGGCGGCCGCGTCTCGCTCAGCTCGCACGCCTGCTTGAGCAAAGACTGGATGTTTCCCGCCGTCTGGTGCAGGCGCGCAGCGAGAGCGCAGAAGCACCCGCCGGAGGTATGGCCGACCTGGTGCGCGAGGGCGGCGACATCGGCGTCCGCATTCGCGAGCTCACCCTCGCTTTCGAGCGCGAAGAACGCGACCTCCTCGAGCGCCGCCAGGCGCGGGCCGATGCGACTGCGGCAGCCACCGCGTCCACATTGCTGTACGGCACGCTGCTGGCGTTTGCGTTCGTGGCGATCGCTTCCTGGCTGCTCACTCGCAGCATCCGCTCTCCCCTCTTGTTGCTGACCGAAGGCGCCGTGCGAATCGCACGGGGCGAGTACCAGCACCGTGTGAGCGTGCTCAGAGCAGACGAGATCGGCGCCCTCGCAGGGGTTTTCAACGAGATGGCCGAACAGGTCGAGCAACGCCAGACGGCGCTCGCAGCCGAGGACTGGTTGAAGAGCAGTCTCGCCAAATTCTCACGCCTGTTCGAAGGCCAGCGCGATTTGTCGGTGCTGAGTCGCTCTGTTCTGGCGGAACTCGCCGCGGTGTTGAACGCGCCGCATGCCGCCATGTACACGCCAGGCGCCGGCGACGAAAACCGTCTTCATCTCGCAGCCAGCTTTGCCGCCGGCGGTTTGCCGCAAACCGTAGCGCCGGGCGAAGGTCTGGTGGGCCAGTGCTGGGTCGAGCGGCAGCCCATCCTCGTTGCAGACGTCCCTACAGACTACATCCGGATCCAGTCTGCATTGGGCTCCGCGCCGCCCTCGTATCTGGCCGTAGTTCCCGCAATTCTCGATGGAGAGGTCAAAGCAGTCGTAGAAGCCGCCGCGTTCCGGCCGCTCACCGATCTGGAGCTCAGGTTTCTGAATCAGCTCGCCGAGAGTCTGGCGATCGTGCTCAATACGATCGAGGGCGTCCGCCGAACCGACGAGCTGCTGCGCGAATCGCAAGCGCTGTCGGCGCGCCTGAAGGAGAGACAAGGCGAACTCGCGCAGCGCAACGAAGAGCTGGAGACGCAGACCGAGCGGTTGCGACAATCGGAACAGCTGCTGCAGGAGCAGCAGGACGAGCTCAAGCAGGCCAATGAAGAATTGGAACAGGCCAACGAGGAGCTCCAGCAGGCCAACGAAGAAATGGAAGAGCGCTCGAATCTGCTCGCCGAGCAGAAATCCGAGCTCGAGCGTTCGAACCGCGAAGTCGAGGAGGCGCGTCAGGCGCTGGAAGGACAGTCGCAGAAGCTGGCGCTGACTTCCAGATACAAATCCGAGTTCCTGGCGAACATGTCGCATGAGCTGCGCACCCCGCTCAACAGCCTCCTGATCCTTTCCAGCGTGCTCGCCGAGAACGCGGAGCGGAATCTGACGCCCAAACAGGTGCAGCACGCGAACACCATCCATGAATCGGGCCGAGACCTGCTCGCGCTGATCAACGACATTCTCGATCTGTCGAAGATCGAAGCGGGCGCGGTGGATGTGGAGATCGATGAAGTGCGATTCGAGGCGCTTTGCGAAGCGATGGAAAGCACGTTCCGACCGGTGGCCGAAAGCAAGGCGGTGGAGTTCAGGGTGGAGCGCGACGAGGCGTTGCCCGGGACCATGCATACGGACTCGCGTCGCTTGCAGCAGATCATCAAGAACCTGCTGTCGAACGCGTTGAAGTTCACGCAGGCAGGCATGGTTGAACTGCGCATCTACATGGCGAGCGGAGGTTGGAGCGCGCGCGCGTCATCGCTGGCGGCCGCCCACAGGGTGGTGGCGATTGCAGTGAAGGACAGCGGGATCGGCATCCCACAGGATCGCCAGCAGCTTATCTTCGACGCGTTTCAGCAGGCGGACGGCAGTACGGCTCGCAAATACGGCGGCACCGGACTGGGGTTGTCCATCAGCCGGCAACTGGCGCAGCTGCTCGGCGGCGATCTGCAAGTGCAGAGCCAGCCTGGCGCCGGCAGCACATTCACCCTCTATCTGCCGTGTGATGCACGCGTCGAGGAGCTCGAACGCCTCGCCGAGGAGCCTGCGCGCACCTCACCTGCGCTCAAGACTCCGCTGTCGCGCGCCGCCATGGAGGATCTCCGATTCACCGAAGCGATGGGATTCGAGACCAGCGCGACGCAGGACGATCGCGCGAACCTGCAGCCTGCCGATCTCCTTCTGCTGATCATCGAAGAC
>JBOHZJ010000314.1:0-11720 GCA_050738395.1 Steroidobacter sp. | reverse complement strand
AATCCCGCCCAGCCGAAATGCCGCAGCTTGCCTCCCCCGCCCGCGCCATTCTCCACGTCGACATGGACGCGTTCTATGCGTCCGTCGAAGCGCTCGATGATCCGGAGTTGCGCGGGAAGCCGCTGATCGTCGGCGGCGTCGGCGGGCGGGGCGTCGTTGCGGCGGCGAGCTATGAGGTGCGCAAGTTCGGTGTGCATTCGGCCATGCCGATGCGCGAAGCGCTGCGTCGCTGTCCTCACGCGATCTGCGTACGGCCGCGATTCGAGCGCTACAAGGCCGTTTCGAAGGTCGTATTCGACATCTTCCATGAGTTCACGCCGCTCGTTGAAGGCCTGTCGCTCGACGAAGCATTTCTGGACGTTACGCACAGTCAGTCGGCGCTCGGGCCGGCGGACGCCATCGGCGCCGCGATCAAGAGACGCATCTTCGAGCGCACCGGTCTGACGGCGTCCGTCGGCGCAGCGCCCAACAAGCTGATCGCCAAGATTGCATCTGATCTGCGCAAGCCCGACGGCCTGGTGGTCGTGCGTGACGAAGACGTCGCTGCTGTTCTTGATCCGTTGCCGATCCGCAGACTGTTCGGCATCGGCGCGAAGACCGCGCCGCTGCTTGAACAGATCGGCGTGCACACCTTGCGCGACCTTCGTACCGCGCCCGACGCAGTGCTCCGGCCCGTGTTCGGCGCATACGTTGCGCAGATCAAGGCGCGCGCAGCCGGCCTCGATGATCGACCTGTCATTCCAGACTGGGATGAAAAGCAGATATCGGCCGAGGAGACCTTCGATGTCGACCTCGTGGATCGCGCGCAGCTGCACGCACAGCTTGCGCAGCTCGCCGATCGCATGGCGTCGCGACTGCGCTCGCAGGGGTGGCTTGCCGAACGCGTCGTCGTAAAAATCCGCCGCAAGGATTTCAAGACCTATACACGGCAGCGGCCGATCCGGCCGGCGACTCAGGATACGCGGCCGCTCGCGCTCGCCGCGGCGCAGTTGCTCGATGAGTGGCTGCAGGAGCAGCCGCGCGCGGCGATTCGTCTGCTCGGCGTCGGCGCAAGCGATCTCACCAGTGCTCCACAGCTGGATCTGTTCGCCGCATCCGACTCACCGCGCGATCAACACCTCGACGCCGCCGTCGACGACATTCGCGCGAAGTTCGGCGCCGAAGCGTTGTCACGCGCCAGTTCGCTGCGAACGCGACCGCGTTAGTTGCGGCCCGGGGGTCAGTCCACGACTAACGCACTCGTACTTCAAACCGCAGCTTGCGCGCGCGTAGACGCGGCGATTGCAGCAATCGCAGAGGTGTACGTTTGCCGGGTCCGCTGTGCGCTGTTGCGTGCTCGAGTTCGGCAGCGATGAGCTGGCTGCCGAGCAGCTGCGCCAACGCCAGGCGTTGCATATCGTTGCTTTTCGCGAATCGCAGCAGATCCGGCCAGAAGCCAGGATTCGTCGGCCACCGTGGCGTGAGCAGGGCGGGATAGTCGTTTGCAATGCGTTTGATCCGCCACAGCGAGGTCGCCGCCAGCCTGTTCGCGGTGGTTTCAGGCATCGCATACAACACCCGGGCGGCCAGCGGACTTGAAGTCGCGACGTGCCATGCGTGCAGCAATGCGACTTCACAGAATGGTCCTTGCAGCCACGCCGCGTTCGCCGAAGCGTATCGCTGCGCAACGGGCTGCACGTCCTTCTGGCAGGCGGCGCGCCAGAACCCCTCATCTTCGAAGCCGAGCGAGTACAACGTGTACGGCGTCCCCGCGAGGCAGCGACGGGCTGGCGCGACGAGCGAGACGATCGCAGTAACCAGCTGCTGCGGCAGATACTGAAGCTGGACGGCGGATCCAGCCGAAGTGTGCTCGGCCGTCAGTAACTCGAGGTAATCCAGATTGAGTTCGTGGATGCGCGCCAGCAGCGCGGCGCTCAAAACGGGCGCAGAAGAGCCCGGCAACCATTCCATGGCAGTGCGCGACATGATGCTTCCTTGCGTGGGGTCGACGCCGTATTAGAGACCTGTCTTCCCGGTCCGGTCAATTGGGCGCACACTCGCCCCGTCACGCGTGCGCACACGGAGTGTGCGTCCATCACCATCAGAACGACAGGGAGCAGTCATGCATATCAGCAACGATCGGTATTTTCTCGACCGCGAACGCCACGATCTCGCGCTGCGGATGATTCGTCACGAAGCGCGCACTTGCACGATACGTTCTTGCACGGGCCTCACCGACGATCGGATTCGCAGGCTGTACAAGACTTACGCCAGTCATACGCTCGCAACGCCTATCCGGCGCCGCCGGGGCAAGTCGCCGCGGCAGCCCTCGTACTTCGTGCGCAACGTGCGCGCGCAATACGAATCTTCGCTGCTCGCGAGCACGTTTTCGTCGTTCGGACTGCTGCTCGCACAGGGGGAGCCTGCGCCGGAACCGATCCAGTTCGGTCGCTTGTTCTGCGATGCATTCGAAACGCATCGACAGTTGGTGTCGAACGCCCATATTTCATTCGAACATGCGTGGTTTCTGCTCCAGTTGCTGGCGCAGCACGCCGGGCTGCGCGCAACGCGGTGCCGCCGCTGCGACAGTCTCTATCTGCGCGACGCGATGCATGCCGTACGTCGCACCTGCCCCGTATGCAAGTTGAAAGGCCGCACATTGAAGCGCTTCGCAGAAGCGCGTCCGGCGGCCAGCCAGAGCATCGAGCGCCCGAACTCGCCCACAGGCGTTTCGTCTGCCGTGAATATCCGCCCTGCGCCCTCGCCGGCGTGACTCGTGAAGACGCCGGCGTGGGCCTGCTGGGATAAACTGGATGCATGGCGCGCCCGCTTCCAAATATCCTCTCCGGCCCCTACCTGGAACGCGTCGCGCACTGGCGCAAGGACGAAGCGCGGTTGCGCGCGGCGCTCGAAGATCCGGGAACGCTGTTCGTACCTGTGTGGCGCACACGCAGTGTCGTCTCCGTGGTCAGCGGGCGCATCGGCGCGCACTTCATCGAAGGCGGTCAGGCATTCACGAACATCGATGTGAACGAATTCATTCTGCTCGGCGAGTTTCGCAGCCGTGTGTGCTTCGCGGTGGAGATGCAGGGCGACGAAGCGCCGCAACTCGACGCGAGCGCCGAGTTTCACGATCTACGGCTGATCGCGGGCGAACTGCCGGCCGACGAGGCGGGGGTGCTCGCGTACGCGCGCGCTATGGTTCACTGGCGCGAGAGACATCGGTTCTGCGGCCGCTGCGGTACAGGCACGGTCGCGGTTCAGGGCGGACACGTACTTCAGTGCGGCGATGTGGGTTGCGCGACTCAGCAGTTTCCACGCATCGATCCGGCCGTGATCGTTCTCATCACCGATGGTGAGCGCGCGTTGCTCGGTCGTCAGGCCAGCTGGCCGCCGGGACGCTATTCGACCATCGCCGGATTCGTCGAGCCCGGCGAGAGCCTCGAGGACGCGGTGATCCGCGAGGTGCGCGAGGAAACCGGGGTGGAAGTAGACACCGTTGATTACCACTCCTCGCAGCCCTGGCCGTTTCCGGCTTCGCTCATGCTGGGCTTCAGCGCCCACGCAAGCCGCACCGACATTCATCGCACCGATGATGAGCTCGAGGACGCACGCTGGCTCACGCGGGAACAGATAGCCGCCGGCGAAGTCGCGCTGCCAACCACCCACTCCATCTCCTTCCGACTGATCGAGGACTGGTACGACGCCGGTGCGCGCATCCCTCTGAGACAGGAGCCGAACGTTCGGATGTGGCAGGCGCCGAGGAACGCGGTTAGCGGTTAGCGGTTGGCGGTTGGCGGTGGTAGACGGCGCAGCGCCCGGGATGCGCCGCTGGGGCGGGCGCGCAGCGCTGCAGGAGGCAACTTCGTGCCGTAGAATCCAGCCGGCGCGTGGCCTCGCGGCCCAATGCGGCGCCTGATTGGATTCAGCCTGCGTTGAACCTCCGTTTCTTACTATCCGCTAACCGCTAACCGCTAACCGTCAGCTGCTTCTCCATGTGCCTTCTCGTCCTCGCCTGGAAACATCACCCGCGCTATCGACTGATTCTCGCCGGCAATCGCGATGAGTTTCATGATCGCGCGGCGGCGCCGCTGAACTGGTGGCAGGACGATCCACGCATTCTCGGCGGCCGCGATCTCAAGGCCGGCGGCGCGTGGCTCGGCGTCGCACGTTCCGGCCGATTCGGCATCGTCACCAACTATCGCGACCTGCAGGCGCCGGTTGAAGGCGCGCCGACGCGCGGCAATCTCGTGCCGAGATTCCTGACCGGCGCGACGTCTCCCAAGGAATTTCTGGATGATCTGCGCGGCGCGGCGCCGCGCTATTCCGGTTTCAATCTGCTGGTCGGCGGTTCGCGGGCGCTGTACTACTTTTCCAACCGCGGCCCGAACGCGCCGACCGCACTCGCGCCCGGCGTGTACGGGTTGAGCAATCATCTGCTCGATACGCCGTGGCCGAAGCTCACGCGCACGCGCACGCGCTTCGAAAAGCTTCTTGGTGAGCCCGACGTTCCATCCGAAGGCTTGTTCGCCATGCTGGCGGATCGCGAACCGGCTGCCGTGGAGCATCTGCCCTCGACCGGCCTGCCGGAGGATTGGGAGCGCGTTGTATCGGCGCCGTTCATCGTCAACGAGCGCTATGGAACGCGCTGCTCCAGCGTGCTGCTGGTCGAGCGCAACGGACGAACGATTCTTCAGGAACATCGTTTCGATGCACAGGGCGTACAAACGGGCGCTTCACGTTTCGAGTACACCAGCACCGAAGTGCCGGAAATCTGGTTTGGCGCCGAAGACCCGGACGAAACCGTATTGGGCGACGCCTCTTTCGACTCATCGCCCGAATGACTTTGAGCGGCGCGCGTCCGTAGTTCGATGATCGCCATGACTCGACGTCGCCGCACCCGCATCCCAGGATTGCTCGCACGCACTGGCGCTGCGCTTCTCCTGCTGCTTGCCGGCTTCGAAGCGGGGGCCGCTATCGAAATTGTCATTCCGGATGTAAGCAATGCGGTCGCGAACAACGTCCGCGCCTTCCTGAGTCTTACCAGGTACGCAGAGCGCGATGACGTCAATGCAGAAACGATGGCGCGGCTGCAGCGACGCATCGTGACGGAGACGCGCGAAGCGCTGCAGCCTCTGGGCTACTACGAACCGGAAGTTGCCTACGACGTCGCTCAGGAAGACTCGGCGTGGCGCGTAACGATCCGGATCACGCCGGGCCGACCGGTGCGCCTGTCCGAAGTCTCCGTCCGTGCCCTCGGACCGGGCGAAAGCGAGCGCGCCATCCGGGAAGTCGTCGCTGCCGAGAATCTCAAACCCGGCCTGCGACTGAATCACGGTTCGTACGAGCGCGTGAAGGGCGACCTGCTGCGCGCGGCGAAGAACAACGGCTATCTCGATGCGAAGCTGACCAGGAGCGAACTCGTCATCGATCGCGACGAACGCCGCGCGAACATCGACATCCAGCTCGACACCGGGCCGCGCTACAGCTATGGCGATATATCCATTGCACAGGACGTGATCGAAGACGAATCCATGCGGCGTCTGCTGCGAATGCGGACAGGCGATCCGTACACACTCGACTCCCTCCTGCGCACGCAATACGTGCTCGATGACAGCCTGTATTTTTCGGATGTCGATATCGAAAGCGGCGCAGCCAACAGCGAATCGTTGACCGTGCCGATCACCGTCACGGCCGAACCGAACCGCAAGCATCGCTTCGCCACGAGTCTTGGTTACGGCACGGACACCAGGGTCCGCGGCAAGTTCACCTGGGACAATCGCCGCGTCAATCGCGAGGGTCATCGCTTCAAGATGGAGCTGCTCGGCTCGTCGGTGGTCAAGCAACTCGCCGCCCACTACATCATTCCGGTCCTGGATATTGCGCTCGAGAAACTGGAGTTCACCGCCGCGCTGAGGGAAGAGGAACTCGGCGACACACTGAGCGAGCGAGCCGAAATCGGCGCAGGGCTGACGCAGGTGCTCGGGCGCTGGCAGCGCGTGCTGTTCCTGCGCCTGCTGAACGAAACGAGCACGATTGGCGATGATCCTTCGCGCTCCGATTTCCTGCTCATTCCTGGCATCAGCTATTCGACCCTGCCGAGCTATGTGGTGGGGGGCCGCGCTCGGCCGTACTTTCTATACGGAGAACTGCGCGGCTCGCCCAGCACGCTCGGTTCCGACGCATCCTTCCTGCAGGTGCGCCTGCAAGGCGAACATGTGTTCGACCTGTCGGAGCTATGGCATCTGCGTCTGCGCGCCGAGATCGGCGCCAGCCGCGTGGCCGACTTCTCGGAACTGCCGGTCTCGCAGCGATTCTTCGCCGGCGGCGAACGCAGCGTCCGCGGCTTCGGGCTGAACGAACTGTCGCCGGAAGTGGCTGGCAAGCACATCGGCGGCAGACATCTTGCGACCGGCTCGCTCGAGGTCACACGCGATCTGCCGCGCAACTTCGGCGTGGCCGCTTTCTACGACATCGGCAATGCGTTCGATGACTTCAGCGATCCCGGATTCGAATACTCCGTCGGCCTCGGCGTGCGCTACAACGTTGCGATTGCAAGCTTTGGCGTCGATGTTGCGCAGGCGCTCTCGGAATCCGGCCGCAACCCCCGCTTTCATCTATACATCTCGACGCAGTTCTGACCGATCCAGCACTGGCAATGCGCAAGCGCCTCTTCATCGCCGCCGTGCTCGCGCTGCTGCTCCTGCCCGTCGCACTGTTCGTGGCGCTGTTCTACACGCAAACCGGCGCCGAACTGGCGGCGCGGCGGCTCTCGCGCCTGGAGCGCATCGGGATCACGATCGAAGGCGTCAGCGGTACGCTGTCCGGACCGCTGTACATCGAACGCTTCGAGCTGAACCATCCGCGCGTGCACATCGTGTCGCACGATATTGTGATCGATCCGCAACTGCGCGGCCTGTTTCTACAGACGATTCGCACGCGCTCCGTGAGGGCGCGCGACACACTGGTCGAAGTCCGCGCCGCCGACATGCCGCCGAGCGACCGCCGGCCCCGATTTCTGCCGCCCTTCATGCGCGTCGATGCCCGCGGCGTCGAGCTGAACCAGGTGCGCTACGTACATCTGAACGGAACCAGGGTCGACGCGGATCGCATACGCGGTCGCGCGACAGTCACCTCCGGGCGCTTGCGCGTGCGCAGCTTTCAGGTGGATGCGCGGCAATTCGATGCGACCGGAGATCTGCTGTTGCTGGCGGGCAAGCCGCTCGGTATGCAGGGCGGCGCTGCCGGCCATGTGCGTCTTCCGCGGGCCGAGATTGCATTGAACGCGCAGGTCGACGGGAATATCGATCGGCTCGTGATCAAGGGCGGAATGCAGCAACCGAGCCGCGCAGCCGTGGATGCAGTATTCACGCGGCCTGACGGACGCTGGCGGCTCGACGGCAAGCTGAATTCCGCCGCATTCTCCCTGGCTGCATTTCTGGAGCGACCGCCGTTTTCGCTGCGCGACGTTGCACTGGACGTCACGGCGAATGCAGAAGAAGTTCAGGCAGCCGGCAATCTTGGCGTCCCTGGATTCAGCGACAACGATCTGACCGTCGACGCGCGCGGCCGCTTCGCGAATCGCGTCCTTCACATCGCCTCAGCCGACTTTGCATTGAACGAGACGCCTGCCAAGGTTCACGCGGCCGGAACGGTCGCCTTCGATGGCGATGCACCTACGCTCGATCTTGCCGTCCGCTGGCAATCGTTGCAATGGCCGCTGACGAACGAGGCGATCGTCCAGAGTGCTGTTGGCGCTGGAACGTTGCGTGGTCCATTGCCATACGACTTCGCACTCGATGCACAGATCGTGGGTCGCAATATTCCCGCCGCACAAGGTGCAGCCAGCGGGGTGCTGTCCCGCGAACGAATTACGATCGCGAAGTACGACATCGACGCGTTCGGCGGCTCATTGACTGGCGCCGGATCGCTGCAATTCACACAACCTCGCGCCTGGACGCTGTCCGCGACGGCGAGCGACGTCAATCCAGTCACGCTGCACGCGGAGTTTCCCGGACGCCTCGCCTTCAACGCCTCCGCCGAAGGCGCGGATGTACAGAAAAATGCGAACTTCACGCTCGACGTCGCCAACGTCGCCGGCGTACTGCGCGGCGAGCGGGTCAGCGGCGCCGGGCGCGTTCAGAAGGATCGCAAGGGTTGGAGCGCGCGCAAGGTGAACCTGCAATTTGGCGAAGCGCAACTTGCGCTTGATGGAAGTCTGCGCGATACCGTGGATGCGCGTTGGTCGTTACGCGCGCCGTCGCTCGAGCAGCTCCTGCCGCAGGCGGCCGGGTCGATTGATTTCAGTGGTACGGCGAGCGGCCCACGCAAGGCGCCGCATGTCATCGCCAATCTGCAGGGCAGGAACCTGCGCTATCGAGAATGGCTCGCGAGTCAACTGACGATCGATGGCGACATTGACATCGCCGGGACAGGTCCGTCGCGTCTTTTCGTGCACGGCGCCCGGCTCGGACGCGGCGAGCCGCTGCTTGGCGAGCTGCGCATTACCGGCGAAGGGGTCGCGACCGATCATCGCATTGGCGTCGAAGCCACCGGCTTTGCGCCTGACGCCCGCGAGCCGCCGCCACGGGCGGTCATGCAGGTGGCCGGTAGCTACGAGAAGGAGCTCTGGAACGCGGTTGTGACGACGACGCGATTGACGCGTGGCGATGATGCGCAGCGCAGGCTGGAAATCGTCGAGCCGGCGCAGATCGTCGCTTCTCGCGAGCACGCGCGGCTGGAGAACCTGTGTCTCATCGTCAGTGCTGGGCGCATCTGCGCTGAAGGCGACTGGCGTCGCGGCGGCGCCTGGCAAGGCACGCTTGCAGGCTATGAAATCCCGCTCGCGTTCGTGTTGCCGCCGAGCGGCGCGGAAGCCGAGTACGCGGGGCGCATCGAAGGACGCATCCGGGCGAATGGCGCGGCAGGACGACCGTGGCAGGGCGACGCCGGTATGCGCATCATCGATGCGGCGATCATTTATCGCCCGCCCGGCGCGGAACCGCAGACTTTGAATCTGGGCAACGGCGGTCTGGCGGCCACGGCGACGGCCGAGCGCATCAACTTTTCCTTCGGTGTGCAGGCGTTCAGCGATACCTTCATGTACGCCAACGCGCAGTTGCTGCGGCGTAACAGCAACGACGTGTTGAACATGCCGCTCACCGGCGATCTGCGAGCCCGCGCCGCCGATGCGAACATCCTGCCGCTGATGTTTCCTGAAATCGACCATGCCGCCGGATTATTGACCGCGAACGCGGCGTTCACGGGCTCGCTTGCGGCGCCCGAAGTCAGTGGACGCGTCGAACTTGCGAACGGCGAACTCGATTCGTATCGCGTGAACTTCGCATTGCGCGATCTGGGCCTCATCGCGGACCTTGCAAGCAACGGCCTGGATTTTCGGGGCTCGGGCCGCGCGGGCGATGGGCGCCTGGATATGGAAGGACAATTCACCTGGCGCGGCGGCGAATCGCGCGGCGGACTCAGCCTGCGCGGGCAGAACCTTCTGGTGGCGGATCTACCGGAGTATCGGGTGATCGCGTCTCCCGACCTGCGCTTCCAGATCGACGGCGAGCGCATGAACGTCGCCGGCGACGTCACGATTCCGAGCGCGCTCATCCAACCTGACGAACTCGTCGGCGCCGTGCGCGTTTCGGATGACGCTCGCTACGTGGGCGAACATACCGCCGAACGCGAAGGCCGATTGACTGTTCACAGTGAAGTGCGGATCACCATGGGAGAGGACGTACGCGTCGATGCTTTCGGCCTGCAAGGGCGCATCACGGGCGGCGTCGGCACGACGATCCACACGGGTGAAACGCCGATCGGGCGAGGACACCTGGGCGTCGATGAGGGACGCTATGAAGCTTACGGTCAGAAGCTGGAGATCAGCCGCGGGCAGCTTCTGTTCGAGGCCTCGCCGCTCGATGATCCCGGCCTCGATATCGAAGCGCGCCGCAGGATCGAGACGACGACAGTCGGCATCAATGTTCGCGGTACGCTGCAGGAGCCGCGACTCACGTTTTTTTCCGATCCGTCGATGTCGCAGACACAGATCGTTTCCTACCTGCTGACGGGCAAGGCCATGGATTCGGTGCAGACCAGCGACGCCGAAGCCGTAAATTCGGCGCGCGATACGCTGGCATTGCAGGGCGGCGGGCTGCTCGCGTCACAGCTCGGCCGCCGTCTGGGTCTCGATGAAGTCGGGGTCGAAAGCTCCATCGACAGCGCGGGCGAATCCAATCCGGCGCTGGTGTTGGGCAAATTTCTCTCGCCGCGGCTGTTTATCAGCTACGGAATTTCGCTCACCGAAGCAATCAACACCCTGAAGCTGCGCTACACGCTGAGCGATCGCTGGATACTCAAGACGGAGGCCGGGGAACACCAGAGCGCGGACGTGGAATTTACGATCGAGAGATAGTTTGACGGTTGACGGTTGACGGTTGACGGTAAAGAAGATCGATCCGGCTTTCTGGCTGTCAACGGTCAACTGCCAACGGTCAACCCGCGTACAGCACTGCCCGCAACGCCGCCACCAACGCGAGCGGCTGATCGAGCATCACGTGATGGTGCGATTGCGGGACCGCGATCGGGCCGCGGCCGTGACGCAGGTATTTCACGATCGCGCCTGCGTGCGGGCGTGAAACGATGGCGCTTTGATCGCCGTAAATGAACGTCACCGGCAAGTCGATGCGTGCGAGCACCTTCGTCGCCCAGTCGGCGTCGACCTCGTTGTGGCGCGGCGAGAAGTTCTCATCGAATTTCCAGGTCCAGCCGCCTTCGACCTCTTTGAGAGAGTGCTGGGCGACGTAGTCGAGAACATAGGCCGCCGCGCAATTCTGTTCGGGCACGAGCCTGAATCGCTCGCGCGCAGCCGCGAACGTGGGATAGGTGCGCTTCGGCCGAAGTTGCATCGGCGACGGGCCAAGACGCTCGATTTCGGGGACCGGGATGTAGCTGTCGATGATGATCGTGCGCTCGATGTGCTGCGGATGGTCCGCGCTCGTGCGTGCGACGCGACCGCCGCCAAAGCTGTGGCCGATGAGCGTCGTTCTACCCAGATTGGCGTGCTCGATCACACCGAGGATGTCCCGCGAAAACAGCGCAGGTTCGTACTGCGTGCGCGCACCGCTGTCGCCCATGCCGGCGAAGTCCAGCGCGACGACCCGATAGCGGCTCAGAAAAAACGGCGCGATGAAACTCCACCAGCGCGCATGCGCCCGAAAGCCGTGCGCGAACAGCAAGCCAGGCTTGTGCGCGTCCTGTGCGTTCCAGCTCAGGTAGTGAATGGCTGCGCCGTCAACCTGGACGAAGCGGGATCGGGCGGGAGCATCGATCGCTCTGGTGAACCATTCGGGAGCGTCGCAGGGAGATTGGGACATGGGACTCGGGGCTTGGGCGCGGGTAAGAAGGAAAGGAGGGAAGCCTATCAAGATGGTTCGACGGCCGGCGCAGGTTTTGGGCGCGGTCATCGTGAAGCTCTCTGACCCAAACCCCCGAGTCCCGAGCCCTTAGTCGAATTCCGTCGGCCAGTCAGAATGCAGATGATGTTCGTACATGCGCCGAATCTGTGCAGCCGTCGCACGCCCGGTCGACAGCTCAGGCAGCGCATCCAGCGGCTGGAACGCAACCTCGGTCGTCTCGTAACTGGTGCGCGGCTCGCCGCTCTGGATCTCGCAGAGGAAGAAGAACTTCCAGGCGTGAAACAGATAGTGCGGATGCTCATGCTTGTCGCGATCGTAGAC
>JBOHZJ010000313.1:0-13325 GCA_050738395.1 Steroidobacter sp. | reverse complement strand
AATGGGGACTGTCCCCATTTCCGGTTTCCGCCCGAGTTCAGGGGCGAGGACTTTGCACGCGCCCTCGCCGCTGGCTATCGAGAGAAGCGAAGTCGGCCGTTATGGAATGTTGATCTGCACCGTGTCGCCCGATTTCACGTCCACGCCGTAACGGTACTTCCACTTCAGAGTCGATCCGTCGAGATACTTGATTCTGAAGTCGATCTTTCCCGTCCAGCAGGGCAACTCGAGTTCGACCGCCGGCTTCGTATGCGATGCCGCCCCGGAATTCTCCGGATCCAGGGCCGTATCCACGAGTCCGGTAATCGGACTCCACACGTTGAGCCCGGCCTTGCTGGCGGAACTCTCGGCGGCGCCGTAGACCGTCACGGAGTTAGGCGTCTTGTTGTTGACTCGCACATTGAAGTCGCAGCCAACGCCTGCGTTTGCCTGATGCACGAATCCGGATGCAATCAGCAGCACTGCGATCAGGTGGGTAGATGTCATGTCAGCGTCTCCTCTTGTCTGTCCTGTTGATGGAACTCGCCATGCGAGCGACAGAGCTCTACGCACAGCGACGCAGGAGTTCTCTCTCCCGATTCGCAGTACGTAGCGGAGCCGCCGATGAGGACAGGCGTAAGACTTCAGGCCAATGAGAGGATCAAACGCGTGAGAGAGCGAGCGTAAGCAACGCCGCCGCCGCAAGAGCGGCGATCGTCCGAACGTGGTTCCAGCGTGTCCAGCGGACGAGGTAGTCGCGCCAGACACCATCCGCGTCGGCGCCGTTCGACTCTGCGCCAGCCAGTGCATTGTTGAGGGGAATGTTGCAGCGAACGGTCACGAAGTGGATGCCGAAAAGATAGAGCGCGCCGCATGTGGCCATTCTCAATCCGTTGTTCCTGACGATTTATATCGGAACAGCCGCGGGTTGCCTGGCCGCGCTCATCCTGGCGCTCATCCGTTGGGGCGATGCGCGCTCGGCGTATTCGCTTGCCGGTTGATCGACCGCATCGCCGCGGCGCCCGTGAGCGAGGGCAGGCGAGCCAGCGCCGTCATGGTGAATGCGGAAAAAGCAAAGAACAGCCCGCCCATCAGGCCGCTGCCCAGCGCCGCAACGAGCAGCACGACAAAGAACATGTGATCCATCATTTCGCCGGTGAGCTTAGCAATCTTCGGAAGAACGGAGAATAATCGGACGCACCAGCTCAAGAGTTCGCGTCGATGCGCATCCTTCTCGTGGAAGACGACCAGATGATCGGTCACAGCCTGCGGCAGGCATTGACGGAGAACAGCTTCGCCGTCGACTGGGTGCGCGACGGAGTCCTTGCGCAGGCGGCGCTGGCGCAAGGGGGATATACCGCCGTGTTGCTGGATCTCGGATTGCCGCGACGTTCCGGCTTCGATGTGCTGCGTCGCGCCAGAGACGATGGCGATCGAACGCCAGTGCTCGTCCTGACTGCGCGCGATGCACTCGATGATCGCGTGTCGGGCCTGGACCTTGGCGCCGATGACTACCTCGTCAAGCCGTTCGAGTTTCGCGAATTGCTCGCTCGCATCCGCGCGGTGATCCGACGCATCAGCGGCCATGCGCAGTCGACGATCGGCACTGCACTGACTCAGCTCGATCTGCAGAGCCGTGAGCTGACGCATGGCGGCGCGAAGACGTCGCTGTCGGCGCGCGAGTTTCGGCTCATGCATGCGCTGCTCGAGCGGCCGGGGGCGATCCTGTCGCGCAGCCAGCTCGAGGAACGCATCTATGGCTGGGGAGAGGAAGTGAGCAGCAACGCGGTCGAAGTGCTCATTCACGGCGTGCGCAAGAAGTTGGGCCCTGACATCATCGGCAACGTGCGCGGTCTCGGCTGGCGCATCGCCACGGTGGACGCATGACCTCGTTACGCAAACAACTTCTCGCCTGGCTGCTGCCGCTGTATCTGGCCGCCGCCATTCTTGCCGCGCTCGCGGCCTGGTCGATGTTCGGGTGGGCCGTCGACTTTTTCATGGACAACCAGCTGCGAGTGTTCGCGGATTCGCACGCGGCCGCCAGCGGGCCCATTGGCGTGTTGCCGCGGCTCTCTGCTCACAATGTCGAGAAGGGCGATCTGATCGTACAGATCTGGGATCGCGACGGCCGGCTGGTGACGACCTCGTGGCCCGAACTCGCCTTCCCGCGGCAGGCGACCGACGGCTTTCACGATCTTTTTCTCGGCGCGCTGCGCTGGCGCGCGTATACGCTGCACACGCCTGAGCGCACGGTGCAGATCGTGCAGCGCCTCGATTTTCGCCAGATGATAGTTCGCGAACACGTCGTGGGAAGCAGCTTGCCGGTGTTGCTGCTGATTCCGCTCTCCGCGGCGATCCTGTGGTTCGGGATACGCATGGCGTTGCGGCGTCTCGAAGGGGTTGCGCGCGCGGCGGCGGCGCAGGACGAACACAACTTCCGGGAGCTGCCGCTCGAACACGTGCCTTGCGAGATTCATTCGCTCGTGGTCGCGGTCAACAAGTTGCTGGCGCGCCTGAGCGATGCGTTCTGTTCGCAGCGGCGCTTCGTGCAGGATGCAGCGCATGAACTGCGCACGCCGATCACGGCCATGACCCTGCAGCTGGAGAATCTGAAAGCACGCGTGACCGATCCGACCACGGCGGAGCAGGTCGCGCAACTCGAAGCCGGGCTGGCGCGCACCAAGCGGCTCGTGGAGCAGCTGTTGCGACTTGCACGTCAGGAGGCGCCGCATCCGACGGCTGCCGCCGTCGCCGTTCAGCTGGACGATCTGCTCAGGGAAGCCGTGACCGATCTGCTCCCCATCGCCGATCGTCGCCGTATCGATCTCGGTTTTGCGGCCAGCGTTGCTGCGTCCGTGCGCGGTAATCGCGATGAGCTGCGCAGTCTGGTGCACAACCTGCTGGACAACGCGCTGCGCTATACGCCAGAAGGCGGCATTGTCGATGTCGCGTTGCATAGCGATGACGGCAGAGTGACTGTCGAGATCATCGACAACGGGCCGGGCATTCCGCTCGAGTTATTGCCGCGTGTCTTCGACCGGTTCTTCCGTATCGAGGGATCCGGCTCTGAAGGCAGCGGTCTGGGACTCGCCATCGCGAAGAATGCCGCCGAGCGCAACGACGTCCAGCTCGACCTGAGAAATCGCGGCGACGGTTCCGGGCTGATCGCGCGTATGCGCTTCGTCGCGGTCGCCGCCGCGGCGAGTCGCGTCGTTCCACTACAACCGTCCCACAGCGAGCCGCGCACAGTCCCGGCGTAAGTCTCAGCTAAGTCTTGCGAGCTACGCTGGCCCGGAATCGAACATTCCGACGGCGTGGAGCTCGCTCATGAATACCGGACCTGGTCATCGCTTTCTTGCCGCCGCGTGCCTGACTGCCGCGCTGCTCACGAGCAGCGCCATCGCGAGGTCGGCCGGAGAAGGTCCTGCGCAGGTCATCGATGCGGTCTGGAAGATCCAGTCATTCGACTTTCATTATCAGGGCCGCGGCACGACCTACTCATGCGGCGCATTGCGCGACCGGTTGCGTTCGATACTCATGGGGGTTGGCGCACAGGACACGATCATCGTTCGCACGATCGGTTGCTACGATCTGTCGGACCTCGCGCGCGTGCACGTCATCATGGCCTCCCCGGTCGAAGCGACGCCGGAGAACGTGCGCGCACTCACGCAGCATGACAGCGAAGATGAACTGATAGCCCGGATGCAAGGCGTCTCTCTCGCCACTGCGGCGGACATCGAGCGATTTCCCGCAATCTGGAGCACGGTCTCGATGTCGCGCGACAAGCGACTCAAGCTCGCTCCCGGCGACTGCGAACTGGTGCAGCAACTGCGTCGCGAAGTATTTCCGCTGCTGTCCGTCCGGATCGTGCAGGACAACCTGCACTGCTCGAACGCCTTCGGCAACATCGGTCGTCCGCAACTCGCCGTCTCAGCGCTGATCGCAGCGACGGATCATCGGGAGCGCCGCTAGTCTGGTGGTGTATTTGCCATGCGCGTCGCAGAGCGTCGAAGCGCTCGTTGAGGGCTCGGCCTGCCGTTTGGATTCGTAGGCTCGCTCGTCAGCGCAGCCTCGAGAAAGACATTGTCTTTCCTTCACCCTCACCCTGGCCCTCTTCCTCAGGGAGAGGGGATTTCTCTTGTCTCCTTATCTCTTCGCCTCTCCCTCCAGGGCGCCGCACCAGCGCGTCGCCGCTCCGGCGCATCGCCGCTCAGCGCATCCATGCGCCCGCGCCATTCGCACATCCATGTGCATCACATGGGCCGCGGCCCGTAGCGCCACATGGAGTGCTTGTGCGCGGTCCTGAAAACAGCGCCGGGAGACAGGCGCTCACGCCGCCGCTCACGCGACCCTCGATCGAGCGCAGACCCACAACGAGCCAGAGCCACAACGAACGCAGAACCGCAGCGGCAGCTCGCAATCAGGCGCCGTATGCTGTGACGCCTTCCGCTCCTCCAGGTGCGCGCTGCGATGTCGATTCTGCGTTTGCTCGATCTGCTGGGCGTTGCTGTGTTCGCGATCAGCGGCGCGCTTGCGGCCGGGCGCAAGCGCCTCGATCTGCTCGGCGTGATCGTGCTTGCGACGGTCACAGCGATTGGCGGCGGAACGATTCGTGATCTGTTGCTGGATCGCAATCCGGTGTTCTGGATTGCTGCGCCGGTTTATCTGTACGTGATCGTCGCCGCGGCGCTCGCGACCGTGATTTATTCGCGCTTCTTCCATCCACCCGACCGCGCGCTCGCCATTGCCGACGCGCTCGGGCTCGCGTTCTTCACGATCAGCGGCGCTCAGATCGCCGAAGCCGCGGGCGTACCCGCGGTCGTGGTTATCATCATGGGGATGCTCACGGGTGTCGCGGGCGGTATGGTGCGCGACATGCTGACGCGCGAGATTCCGATGATCCTGCGGCCGGGCGCGCTGTATGCGACCGCGGCGATTGCGGGCGCCTGTGTGTACCTGGCCCTGCAGCAGGTCATCGACAGACTCCCGGCCGCCGCGATCGGCATGGTCTGTGTCGCGGCCCTTCGTATTGCAGCGATCGTCTGGGGTCTGTCCCTCCCGGTATTTCGTCTGAAACGATCCGGGCCGTCCTCGAATTGAGTTGCGAATCAGACAGATTTCCTCTCGCAGAGAACGCTGAGAAGATGAGTACATCGTGAATCCTTTCAATCCATCTGGTTTCTTCCTCAGCGATCTCTGCGCTCTCTGCGAGAGACCCTCCCTGGTCCGATGGCGCCTCACTGAGCGCTATTGCCGCTAACCACTATCCGCTTCTGGAGCAAACATGTTTCGATCAATCGCCAGGCTCGCCCCTTGGTCATTCGTTGCTCTCGCCATGCTTGCGCTCGCACCGCCGCACGCGCGTGCGCAGGAGCAGAGCATCGATGCGTTCTTCGATGAGTTCACGGCGGAATGGGTGCGCAACGATCCGGATCTGGCGACCGCGACCCGTTACTTCTCAGGTGAGGAGCAGAATCGGCTCGAACAGCAGATCACGCCGAACACTCGCGCGTGGCTGCTCGATCGAATTCGCCTTGCCAGGAAGGGCGTACGCGAGCTGCAGAAATTCGATCGTACGAAGTTCAGCGATGCGCAACGCGTGTCCGCTGACCTGATGCAATGGCAGCTCGATGGGATCGTGCGCGGTGAGCGATTCCTCGACTACCGATTTCCGCTGGACCAGTTCGGCGGCGCGAACGTGAACCTGGTCGAGTCGCTGACCTTGCGCCACCCGCTCGCGACGCCGAAGGATGCGTCGAACTACATCGAACGGCTCGGCCAGGTCGGCCAGCGCATGGATGAATCGACGGCGGAAGCGAGAAAGTTGGCGCACAAGGATATGATTCCGCCGCGCTTCATCCTGCAAACGACGTTGACGCAGATGCGTACGTTCATGGATGCACCAGCCGGACAGAATCCGCTCGCGAGCGCATTCGCCGAACGACTCGCCGCTATCGAATCCATCAGTCCGGAGCAGCGCGCCGAGTTCAGGACGAAAGCGGCCCGTATCGTCGCTTCCGAGGTCTATCCAGCGTGGCGTCGCGCGATCGACTTCCTCGATTCGATCCTGCCGAAATCGACCGATAACGCAGGTTTGTGGCGATTCGAGGACGGCGACGCCGCATACGCTTATGCGCTGGGGCGTTTCACCACGACGGAGCTCACGGCCGAACAGATCCACGCCATCGGTCTCGAGCAGGTCGCGCGCATCGAGTCGCAGATGGATGCGATTTTCAGGCAGCTCGGGCGCACCGAAGGATCGTTGCCCGACCGGATTCGCAAGCTCAAGGATGATCTGCGCTATCCGGATCCCGCTTCGGACGCGAGTCGCGCTGCAATCATGCGCGATATCGACGTGCACATTGCAGGCGCGCTCGAGCGCAGCCCGGCCCTGTTCGATCTCCAGCCGAAAGGGCCGGTGATTGCGAAGCCGTTTCCACGCTTTCGCGAAACGAGCGCAGCGGCCAACTACAACCGCGCGCCGCTTGACGGTTCGCGCACTGCAATCTTCCAGATGCCGTTGCGTCCTGAGCGCATGACCAGATTCGGACTGCGCACACTCGTGCATCACGAGACCGTCCCTGGACATCATTTCCAGATCGCGCTCGAACAGGAGAACAAGTCGCTGCCGCGTTTCCGTCAGGCGCGCGCGCTCGGCGGCATTTCGGCGCTGTCCGAAGGCTGGGCGCTGTATGCGGAGAAACTCGTGGCCGAAGAGGGTTGGTACGAAGGCGACAGGGAAGGACTGCTCGGCCAGCTCGATGCACAACTGTTTCGCGCACGCCGTCTCGTCGTCGACACCGGATTGCATGCAAAACGCTGGACTCGGCAGCAGGCGATCGACTACGGCATCGAAGCCAGCGAGGTGGAGCGCTATGTGGTGAATCCAGGGCAGGCGTGCGCGTACATGGTCGGTCAGCTGCGGATTCTCGAACTGCGCGATCGTGCGCGACAGGCGCTCGGCGTGAAATTCTCGCCACGTGAATTTCATAACGTCGTGCTCAGCTCCGGAACCGTACCGCTCGCGATTCTCGAGCGCGAGGTCGACAGGTATGTTCGTGCGGCGAGCGCCATGAATTAGGAGAATTCCTACACGTCCCCATGCGACGTCTTGCGGATCCGCGAGCCGTTTCCCTATAGATCGCAGCTCGGCGGCCGATACTCTGCAGGACTATTCCTGAACGAGCCGCAGTTCCTGCGGCCGTGCGACAGGGATCACATTCATAGTCGGGACGTTCGCGTGCTGCTGATCGCCACACATCTGGTCGCCATTGCGATTGCAGCGCTTTGCACCGGTTTTTACTTCCGCGGGCGCGCGCAGGCGAAATACGCTGAACTCGAGCGTCGTATCGAGGGCGCCGAAACGTCCCTGGCTGGAGCAGGCGGGGGAACGTTCCAGCTCAGTCCTGATCGCCAGCGAGTGCTTTTATCGCCGAGCGCAGCCAGGTTGCTGGGCCTCGCGCCAGAAGTGAACGAAATTACTCATGAGGCGTGGCTGCAGCTGATCGACGCCGACCTGCGCGAGTCCATCCGGACGATCACGCAGGACGCGTTCCGGAATTCCACCACGCTGCAGTTCGAGTATCGCGTCACGCACGCGGGCGGCCGGGCACGCTGGATTCGAAGCCACGTCGATCTCGTGCGCGATCGAAGCGGTCGCGAACAGATTTCCGGCATCATTCTGGACATCACGTCTGTCAAGCAACTCGAGCTGGAACTCGAGGCGCGCGACGAGCGCCTGCGCGACGCCGCCATTGCCGGCAATTTCACGGTTTGGGAGCTCGATGTTGCGACCGGCGCCTACACCAACGATCTCAAACAACAGCAGGGCGCCAAGCCGTGGATGAAGGAGATTCGCGCGGGCAGCGCAACCGCCGTCACGGATGGCGCCGGCATGCAGGGCGCCTTTCATCCCGAAGATCGCGCCAGGGTGGCCGCGGACATGATCCGGACGATCAAGGAAAAGATCCCCTACCAGGTCGAGGCTCGACTGATTGATTCAGACGGCGTTCTGCAATGGATGTCGATTTTCGGCCGCCCCATCGTGAACGCAGCCGGGCGCACGGTGAAGGTGCGCGGCATCAGTCAGTACATCACCGCCCGCAAGCAGGCCGAGAAGCGGCTGGAGGAAGCGCAGCAGCGATTCGATCGCGCGGTGCGCGGTATGAGCGACGGCCTGTGGGAGGTGGACCTCGCAAGCAACCAGATGTGGCTCGCTGCCCGCGCCTATGAAATGTTTGGCTACGCGCCGCAGGAGCTTCCACTCTCGCTCGATGGGTTTCTGATGCTGCTCGGGCAGCATGACGAAGCGAAGATGCGTTCGGCGATGCAAGCGCATCTGAACGAAGGCGCCGCTTTCGACGTCGAAGTGCGCGGCCGGATCAAGACGGGCGAGGAGCGTTGGTTCCGCTTGCGGGCGCTGTGCGATCGCGATGCGAACGGCGTCCCGGTGCGTATGGCGGGCTCCATTCAGGACATCACCGAAAAGAGGAACTATCAGCGCGCACTCATGGAAGCGACGGAAGTAGCCGCGGCCGCGAATCAGGCCAAGAGCGAATTCCTCGCCAACATGAGTCACGAAATTCGCACGCCCATGAACGGCGTGATCGGCATGACGGAGCTGATGCTCGACACGAAGCTCACGCCCGCGCAGCGCGACTATGCAGAAACGATTCGCGACAGCGCCGGTGCGCTGCTGACAGTCATCAACGACATTCTGGATTTCTCCAAAGTCGAAGCCGGCAAGCTCGATCTCGAACATGTCGACGTTGATCTGCGCGACACGATCGAAGACGTCGCGCGGCTGCTCGCGATCCAGGCGCACCCGAAGGGCCTGGAAGTTGTCGCCAATATTGATCCCGCGCTGCCGGACGTGCTCAAGGGCGATCCGGGCCGCTTGCGCCAGGTGCTCGTCAACCTGTGCGGCAACGCCGTGAAGTTCACGCAGAAGGGCGAGGTCGTGATTCATGCGAAGTTGATCTCTCGCGATCGGACACATGCGCAGATTCGTATGGAAGTGCGCGACACCGGCATCGGCATTCCGCAAGAGCGGCTCTCGCAGCTCTTCAAGCCGTTCTCGCAGGTGGATGCATCGACGACCCGGCGCTTCGGCGGCACTGGGCTGGGTTTGTCGATTACACGACGCCTGGTCGAACTGATGGGCGGTGAAACCGGCGTCGAAAGCGAATCCGGCGTGGGCTCGACGTTCTGGTTCACCGCGCGGATGGAGATCGCTTCGGCGGCGCAGCCGATCGCGAAAGCGCACGGCGTTACGCGCGAGGTGCTCAGAGATCGACGCATGCTTGTGGTGGATGACAACGCAACCAATCGCAAGGTGCTTACGGAGCAGTTGTCGCGGCTCGGCGTCCGCGCCTCGGCGGCCGCGTCGGCTGATGAAGCGTTCGTCGCTCTGCTCGAGGCGCACGAACAGGGCCGCGCGTTCGAAGTCGCGCTCCTCGATCATCAGATGCCCGATCAGGATGGCGCACAACTGGGGCGTCGCATTGCCGCGGATGAACGGCTGCGTTCGACGCGCCTGGTCCTGCTGACGTCCTCCGGGCTGCGCGGCGACGGGCAGCGCTTTGCAGAACTCGGCTTCGCGGGCTATCTGCTGAAGCCCGTCACTCAGCGGGATGTCAGCGACTGTCTGCTGCTGGTGCTGCAGATCACTGCGGAGCAGTTGCACACCGGAACGTATCCCATCATCACGCGACATCATCTGCGCGCACAGCGCGAACGCGACAAGCCGCGCATCCTGGTCGCCGAAGACAACGTGGTGAATCAGAAAGTCGCACGCATCACGCTCGAGAAACTCGGCTATCGCGTCGACGTGGTCAGCAATGGCGTGGAAGCAATCGCCGGTTGGGAAACCGGACGCTATCAGATGATCCTGATGGACTGTCAGATGCCGGAGCTGGATGGCTATGAGGCGACGCGCGAAATTCGCCGCCGCGAAGCGGGCCAGCAACATATCCCGATCGTGGCGCTGACCGCGCACGCGATGAAGGGCGCGGCGGAGGAGTGTGCAGCGGCCGGAATGGACTCGCACCTGTCGAAGCCGCTGGTTCGTCAGCAGCTGAAAGCCTGTCTCGCGAAGTTCCTTCCAGGAATGGATGCGGCGATCGATGCGTTTCCTGCCGCTTCGGAAGAACAGCCGGCGCTTCCAGCAACCGCTCCGACGGCGCAACACCCTCCCATCGACGTGGCGGCGTTCGGCCTTCTCTGCGATGGCGACCTCGACTTTGAACGCGAGTTGATTCGCGAGTTCGTCCGTAACGGCGGCGCATCTGTCGCCGCAATTCACGAGGCGCTCGCCGCGGGCGATCTGTCGGGCGTGTGGAAAGCCGCGCACAGTTTGAAAGGCGCCAGCGCCAGCCTGCACGCACTGCCGAGCGCGGAACTCGCGGGACAAATGGAGGCAGCAGCGCGAGCCGGGCGCGCGGAAGGCTTGCCGGAACTCGCTGAGCAGCTGCGCGAGGAGGTTGATCGAACGATTCAGTTTCTGTCGGCGCGGCTTGCCTGATCGGGATAGCAGCCATTCACCCTATCGAAGGACAATCCTTGCGTTCGTCCGAGCGGAGCCGCCGTCATGCCAGACACGAGTCGCGCGAGCAGAGCGTTCGCGACAGGCAGGCGTGAGATGGGCGCGGTGAATCTGTCCCGGATGAAGGGCAGCGTGCGACTGTCGGACTGATAGAACGGCGTGAAGATCGCGCTCGCCGCCTGGAACATTCGCACGTGCCAGTAACGCATCCGTGCGTACCGCCGCAGTGCGCGGGGGAGATCCTCAGAAGCGGAGAGGGCCCGCTGTAAGGCAAATGCGTCGAGCAATCCCATGTTCGCGCCTTGCCCGAGTTGAGGACTCGTTGCATGCGCCGCATCTCCGATGTGCACCACGCGTCCTGTCCACGGCCGCGCCATCGTGAAGTGATCGTACTGAGCGAACGTCAGCTGCTCGCAACGATCGATGCGGCTCAGCAGCGCGAGCGCCTCCGGCCAGAGCGCGGCCACCTCTGCTTTCCAGGCGTCGACGCCGCGTTCGCGCCAACTCGCAAGGTCGCTGCGTTTGAGGCTCCAGAAAAAAGCCGCTTCCGTGGGCCCACCCGCGATTCGACGGCCTGTCGGCAACACGCCTGCCATGTGGCTGGCGCGCCGGTAGCGCTGCTCGAGCGCATTGTTGTGAAAGCGCCCGTCGTCGATCCATGCGACCGTCGTCCACAGGGCGCCGTAAGGCAGGACTGTCCTGCGCATTCGCCCCTTTGCCAGCGAGGAATTGGCCCCCAGCGCATCGATGATGAGGTCGAAAGAGCCGAGGCGCTCGTCATTGGCTGCGAACAGCGCAGTCCTCGTCCCATCATTCTCGACACGCAGGACGCGCTTGCCCGTGACGATCTCAACGCCGTGCGCCACGACTGCCTCGTGCAGTACGCCGAATAGCGCAGCTCGATGGACGCCCATCGCGTGCCACCCCTCTCCCATCGCCCGATAACGCACGTCGAGAACGACCTTGTGGGAGGGGACGGCGCGGCCGTAGAGCCGGTCGATACGCGCTCCAAGTCCGGCGAGCTTTCTCAGCAGCCCGAGTTCGTCGAGGACTGCGAGGCCAGTCGGCTGAAGGATCAGCCCGGATCCCAGCGGCTGCGGCGCAGCGAACTGCTCGAAGATGCGCACTCGCTGTCCGTCGCGGGCAAGGAGCAGCGCAGCGGCGAGTCCGGCAGGACCGCAGCCGCATATCGCAATTTCCATTGTGGAACTCATCCTTCGGTCGGTCTTTGCAGCATCGTTGTGTGCTCCCTTCATCGAAGCAGGGCGTGGCGTCCCAGCTCCGTTTCGTGTTCTTGACGGGCCCGGCGTCTGGCGGCGAGATAGTTCTTCTGCTTCCTTTCGGAATTATCTAGTGACTAGTTATTAGTGAATAGTGAATAGTGAATAGTCAGAGCGACGCGCCCTTCTGCTCTACCAGTCACCAGTTACTAGTCACCATTCACTTCTCCTCATATGCCCTCCGAGCAGAAAACCGTTCTGCATAGCTGGTGCCGACAGGCCGAGTGGGCTGCGCCGACGATCGTGGGTGGGGCGGGCGCCAGAATTCATACGCAGGACGGCCGCTCCATTCTCGACATGAGCAGTCTCGCCGAGTGCTGCAATCTTGGGCATCAGCACCCGCGCGTGATCGCTGCCATCCAGCGGCAAGCCGAAAAGCTCTGCTTCGTGACGAGTAGCTGGGGCGCCGAGCCGCGGGCGCGCCTTGCCGAAATGTTGCTGGAGAAATCCGGCTTCGAGGGTGGCCGCGTGTTCTTCACGCTTGCCGGCGCGGATGCGAACGAGAACGCCGTCAAGTTTGCGCGGCAGGCATCCGGCAAGCCGCGCGGCAAGATCATTGCGCGCGATCGCTCTTATCACGGCGCCAGCTACGCGACGATGGCGATGTCCGGCGACAGCCGCACGCGCCATCAGATCGATCCGGAGTTCTTCGGCGTCGTGCATGCGCCCCCGCCGTATGCGTATCGCTGCCCGTTCGGGAGCGCCACGCAAACAGAATGCGGACAGCGCAGCGCCGGCCGCGTGGCCGAGTTGATCGACGAACACGGCGCAGCGGATGTCGCGGCCGTGATCATGGAGCCAAACGCGGGCACCAACGGCATCGTCGCGCCTGCGAACTACTGGCCGCTACTGCGGGCGCACACACGCGAGCGCGGCGTGTATCTGATCGCGGATGAAGTGATGAGCGGTTTCGGCCGCTGCGGCGAGTGGTTTGCATGGCGGCGATGGGGCGAGGAAGGGCGGCCTGATCTGATGACGCTCGCGAAAGGGCTTACGGGTGCGCATCTGCCGCTCGGGGCCGTCGTGCTGTCGGCGGAAATCGCGGCGCGACTCGAGCATGAGATGCTGCATACCGGGCTCACCTATTGCGGCCATCCGCTGTCGTGCGCGGCTGGCGTCGCCGCGCTCGAGGCGTACGATAGCGAACGGCTGATCGAGCGATCACGACGCCTCGGCGCGCAATTGCTGAAGAGCCTGCGCGAGTTGCAGGCGAAACACGCAGTGATCGGCGATGTGCGCGGCGGTGATGGTCTGTTCGCGGTCCTCGAACTGGTCCGCGATCGTGCGACGAAGACTCCGCTGAGCGACTGGCCCGAGGCGCACCCGGCTCTGATAAAGCTGGTGAAGGATGCGCTCGAGCAGAACGTCTCGTTCGCCATCCGCGGCAATCTCATCATCCTCGCGCCGCCGCTGGTGATCGAGGATCGGGAATTGCAGGAGGCGCTGGAGTTGCTGGATCGATTGTTGGGAGATATGAGCATGTGAATCGTGAGTCGTGAATCGTGAGTTGTGAGTCGCAAGAG
>JBOHZJ010000312.1:0-10974 GCA_050738395.1 Steroidobacter sp. | reverse complement strand
TTACTGCACTCTCAACGTGATGTCATGTCCCGTTTGGAGAAGCCCGCCGGCACGTCGAACAGCGTCGCCGGCAATGCTTCGCTGCGCATCGCCGTGAGCGTCGTTTCATGAGCGGCTTTTCCATCCGTGAAGTGACGCGTCAGCACCGGCACGCCGCCGATCTGCTCATAGTTCGCCGCCTGTTTTTCCGCCATCTGCCTGAGCCAGGGTGCGTCGAGGTTGCGGAACATTTCCTGCATCAGAAGGCTCATCTTCTTCGCAGCGGCCATCAGCTCCTGCGAACCCTTGAGAGCGCTGGGCGAGGCGACACACAGCTCATCGGTCACGGCGCCGCCCTGGTGAATCTCCACATAGGTGCAGGCATGACCGCCGGCCTTGCCGGTGCGACCGGTCTTGCGGATCTCCTGAGGTTTGTCCGCCGCGACGCCCGCCATGCGATGGCCCATCATCTTTTCCATCTGCGCGCGCTGCTCCGGCGGCATCTTCGCGAGCTGCTCCTGCATCTGTTTCAGCGCAGGACTGATCTGCTCCGCCATGCGCTTCATGGAGGCGCGATCCATCACGACGTAGCTCTTGTCCTTCCTGTTTACGTTATAGATTACGTCGTCCTTGAAAATCATCACCGATTCGCCGGGCGACGGCTCAACCCGCATCCGGCCGTCCTGCGCATAGGTCGTGGTGGTCGTAACTCCCTTCCCGGCGGAGCTGGTGAGATCGCGACTGAGCGTTTCCATGACAGTTCCGGCGTGCACGCTCGACGCCGTCATCCACAGCGCCGCGAGCGTCAGTATCCGTTGCAAGAGGCAGGTCATGCGACATTCTCCAACGTTCGATGTGCGCATTCTGCACACCTTCGAGGATGGAGGCCATGCCGGCGCGCTGCAGCGTTGCGCGAATCCGCGCCCACCACAACTCGTGCCCGAACCAGACGCCCTGACTTCGTTTGGCTCTGATCATTGCCCTTCGCTCTGCGGCGCATCCGCATTTTCCGAAGCTGCGCGCTTGCGTGTCAGACGCACGTCGTACTGCGCTTCGAGCGCAGCGATGCGCCCCTCGTCGAGACGGGTCATCCCAGCGATCGTCGCGGGATGCTGGAAACTCGAATCGCCGACGATGATTCGATCCATCCCATAGCCGCACAGGCGGCCGTCGCGATTTCGGTCGACCACCGCAAGACGGTGCGCGAAACGAAGTTCCGGAAGCGGCATCGCGAGTTCGACGAGATAGGCGTTGCGCCGCCCCGGCGACCAGATCACGAGGTGATTGCGATCCAGCGGCTTGAAGTCGGTGATGCTGCGTGCGAACACGCACTCGTTGGACGATGCACGCTGATCCGCATTTGCGCCGGCGCACGCCGTGAGTGCACTGATGAGCAGGAAGGCTTTACGCATGATGATGAGTCCCGGTGTCCTTCACACGAACACGAGACTGATCCTGCGACCATGAATTGCGGCTTAACGAGTATGGAATCAGAAATCAGAGTAACCACAAGATCAACGGAAATCCCGCGGGACAAAGACCGGAATGGAAGAGAGTCAGAAGGAGAATCGCTCAGCCGCAAGAAGGCGCAAAAAGGACGTTCGGTTTTTTCTGTTCTATGTTTTGCGCCTTTTGCGCCTTTTTGCGGCAATTATCCTGTCTGACTTCATTCACCTCCCTGCTGGGCGCTTCGCGCGTGCTGTGGGTTGCGCGGTGAGCGGATCGTCGGGCCAGTAGTGTTTTGGATAGCGTCCTTTGAGCTCCTTCTTTACTTCGATGTAGCCGCGCGACCAGAAACTGGCCAGGTCTTTGGTCACCTGCACGGGGCGGTGGGCGGGCGACAACAGGTGCAGCGTGAGTGGAACGCGACCGTCGCCGACGGTCGGTGTAACCTTCAATCCGAACACTTCCTGCAACCTCACGGCGACGACAGGTTCCTCGATCGAGTAGTCGATCGGAATCCTGGAGCCGCTGGGCGCCGCCAGGTGAGTCGGCGCCGCTTCGTTCAAGCGCTCCTGTGCGTTCCAGTCGAGCATCGATAACAGAATCTCGTGCAGGTCCAGCCGCGCGAGGTGATCGCGACGACTCATGTTTGCAAGATAGGGAGCGAGCCAATCCTCGAGCGTTGCTGACAACGCGGCGTCGCTGACGTCGGGCCAGGGCCGCGATGTACGCGCCGAGGTTCGACGCACAAAGGTCATCCGGGCCTGCAACGCACGCGCCTCCTTGCTCCATGGCAGGACCGCAAGGCCCATTTCGCGCACGCCGGCGAGCAGCGCCGCTGTGATTCGGCCAGCATCGGGTTTGTCGATGCGCCGTTCCGCGATCTTCAACGCGCCGAGCCAGCGTTCGTCCTGAGCGATGACGGCTTGTTCTCGCGAGTCCCATTCGAATCGTTCGCGATGCTCGATGCGAGCCGCGAATTCAGATTCGAGCGCTGCGCGCGTGATCGGCGCCGCAAGACGAATCAATGCGTCGCGCTCGCCCGCATCGAGGTCGGCGACGACCAGAAATTCGGACTGAGCGAGACTCTGAGCTTCCGGCAATTGCGCGCCGCGGCCGTTGGATAACAAATACCGCCCACCCGCGCCGCGCGCCTGCGCGATTCGATCGGGATAGGCGAGCGCGAGCAGGCGCCCCGTGTCAGCGTCGCTCGATCCGTGCGTGCGCGACGTAGCGGTTTCGAGTTGTCGATTCAGCAGCTCAATGCTGTGTAGCGCGCGTCGCCGTGCGCCTGCATCGACATGAACGCCCGCCGGCAATGCACCGCCGCGCAACGCTTCAATGCGCAGGCGCAGGTCGACGTGGCGCTGCGGCCCGTCGATTCGCAGCAGGTCGCGTTCGCCCAGCAACGCGGCAATTTCCAGCGCGGTGCGCTGCAAGCCGAGATCCGCGGCCCGCACGATCATATGTGCGAGTCGCGGATGAGCGCCGATGCGTGCGAGCGCACGCCCATGAGTCGTTATGCGTCCGCCATCGAGTGCATCGAGCGCTCGCAACAGATCGCGCGCCTGGGAAAACGTCGCGGTGGGCGGCGGATCGAGCCAGCGCAGGACGCCGGGATCGCTTACGCCCCAATTTGCGAGCTCGAGGGCAAGCGGCGCGAGATCTGCTTCGACGATTTCGGCCGGCGTTTGCGCGGGCAGCAGTGCGTGATCGCCTTCAGTCCATAGTCGGTAGCACACGCCGGCTTCGAGTCGACCGGCGCGTCCGCGTCGCTGGTCGGACGATGCGCGCGAAACGCGGACCGTTTCCAGCCGGCTCATGCCGGTGGCCGGATCGAAACGTGAACGCCGTGCGAGACCTGAGTCGATCACAATGCGCACGCCTTCGATCGTGAGGCTGGTTTCAGCGATGTTGGTCGCGAGCACGATCTTGCGCTCACCGACGCCGCCGGGCCGTATGGCTGCGTCCTGATCATCCCCGGTCAGCTCGCCATAGAGCGGAGCGATACGTACGCCGCGCGGAAGCGTGGAGTCCTGCAGCGCGCGCTCCACACGACGGATCTCGCCCTGACCGGGCAGGAACACAAGGATGTCGCCGGGCGCGCTCTCGAGTGCATTGCGAATGGCGGCGAGGGCTCGCCGCTCCGCGATCTGTTCGGGACGCAGACCGTGACCGAATGGAAATCCCGCTGGACGGACCGCGGAACCTGCGTCCCGGCTTGGGACCGTCTCGAGCCATCGGGTTTCCACATCGAACGCGCGTCCTGCCGCGGTCACCACCGGCGCCGCGCCCAGCAGCTTCGCCACGGCTGCACCATCGAGCGTCGCGGACATCACCAGCAACTTGAGATCCTCGCGCACTGTGCTCTGCGCATCGAGGCACAAGGCGAGTCCGAGATCCGCGTTGAGACTGCGTTCGTGGAACTCATCGAAGATGACGATCGCCACGCCTTCGAGCGCAGCGTCGCGTTGCAGCCAGCGCGTCAGGATGCCCTCGGTGAGGACTTCGATGCGTGTATCGCGGCTGACCTTCGATTCCAACCGCGTCCGGAATCCGACGGTGCGTCCCACGGGTTCGCCAAGCAAAAACGCCATGCGAGTCGCCACCGCGCGCGCGGCGAGTCGACGCGGTTCGAGCATGACGATCTTGCTCGAGCCGAGCCATGATTGGTCAAGAAGTGTGAGCGGCGCGCCCGTCGACTTTCCGGCGCCGGGCGGCGCCTGCAAGACGACATTGGAGTGTGCAGCCAGCGCACTGCGCAGCGCAGGCAGGACATTGTCGATGGGCAGTGCAGGGGCTCTGTTATTCACTCGCGCATTATCTGCACTCGGCTGCCCGAGTGCGCAGAAATCCGGTTTTGCAGCAGTTCCTTTCCCGGCGAGCGTGCGCTTACACTCAGGGCCACAAGAAAACCGGATTCGCATCCGGATTCTCGACTCACCCCGGGAGATGTTCCATGAAGCTTGTGCGATCGTTTGCGTATTCCTTGTTGCTTGCCTGCGTGGTCAGTGCGGCAGGTGCGGCGGATCTGTCCGCTGCACGGCCCGAAAGCGTCGGCATGTCGTCGCAGCGGCTCGCGCGACTGACAAACCAGATGCAGCAGTTGTCGGAAAGCAGTCAGCTCTCCGGCGTCGTGACGATGGTGGCGAAGGACGGCAAGGTCGTGCACTTCGAAGCGAGCGGCAAGCGCGATGTCGCATCGGGCGCGCCGATGAAAAAGGACTCGATCTTTCGCATCTACTCGATGACCAAGCCGATCACCGGCGTCGCGATGATGATGCTGTTCGAAGAAGGCAAGTGGCAGCTCAATGACCCGGTATCGAAGCACATTCCGGAATTCGCGAACCTGAAGGTTGCAAAGGTGAATCCCGCCACCGGCGCCGTTGCGCAGGTTGCACCGGATCATCCGATGACCATGCGCGAGCTGATGTCGCATTCCGGCGGGCTCACCTACGGAATTTTCGGCGGTACGGCCGTCGACAAGATGTACGTGGACGTGAATGTGCTCGATCCCAATCAGCCCATGCAGGCGATGATCGACAAGGTTGGAAAGATTCCGCTGCTGTCCCAACCCGGTGAGCGCTGGCATTACAGCGTGTCCGTCGACGTGCAGGGCTACCTGGTGGAGAAGCTGTCAGGCAAATCGTTTCCGGAATTTCTCGAGGAGCGCATTTTCGATCCGCTGAAAATGACGGACACGGCGTTCTATGTGCCCGCTGAGAAGATGGATCGCTTCGCGTCCTTTTATACGTACGACAAGGAACGCAAGCTCGTTCCGCATCCGAACGGCGATTTCACCAAGCCGCCCGCGCTGCCGTCGGGCGGCGGCGGCCTGGTCTCCACCGCCTTCGACTACATGCGCTTCTGCCAGATGCTGCTGAACGGAGGTGAACTCGACGGTCAGCGCCTGTTGTCGCCGCTTACCGTGCAGCTGATGCGAACCAACATGCTGCCTGCTTCGGCGAGCACGATGTCGCCGGGCACAGGCTTCGGCCTCGACTTCGCCGTCGTCGAAGATCCGGCCGCGGCGGGCGGTTACGGCGGTAAAGGCACGTACTACTGGGGCGGCTACGCCGGCACCTGGTTCTGGATCGATCCGGTGCACGAGCTCATCGTCATCGGCATGATCCAGCACCGCGGCGAGGGCATGCCCGACCTGCGCGGCCTGTCGCGCCAGCTGACGTATCAGGCGATAGTGGAAGAAGAGAGTAACTAGTGAATAGTGACTGGTGAATGAAACGGGGCGTTACGCCCCGTTTTCCTTTATCGCCGGACACACAGTCACTACTCTGGATCCGCGCCCCGGGGAGTGCTGAAAGGTTCGATGAAGCACTCCCTTTCCGACCAGTCACCAGTCACCAGTCACTAGCCCTTCACTCCAACGTAAACCACTGCACCTCCACCCGCCGGTTGGCGTCGCTGTCCGCACCTGAGGGTTCTTCCCAGCCGCGGCCGACGGCTTCGGTGCGTGTCGCGTCGATGTCTTTGTGTCGCTGGCGAAGCGCTTCGCTCACAGCGAGTGCACGCTGGCGCGACAGCTCCATGGCCTTGAGCGCCATGCTCTTTACGAGTTGCTCGCCGCCCTGGTCGCGGAATTCAGCGACCCGTGCATTGTCGACGTGGCCGCGCAGCAGCACCGTGGAGCCGGGGCTCACCTGCAGGAAGCGCTTGATGGTGTCGAGATACTCGGTGTTCTGCGGCGCGTCACGATCGAGCGCAGACGAATTCGCTTCGAAAAAGAAGCGAATATCCTTGCTCAGCAGCGGATCGCCTTCCAGCGACGCCTGCGTGGCCGTGCGGATCGGTGCAATCGCGATCTTCTGATCCCCGAACAAACCCTTCTTCGCGAGCGCCTCGAGATAGCTCGTGTCCATGAAGCGCGCCGGGTCAGTTGGATTGCGGATCACGCTGCCATACGCGAGCACGGACGACTGGAAGATTCCGCCGAAAGATCCGGCGGAATCGATGGTCCCGGCGAAGAAGGCGCGGTTCTCCGGCAGATTCGCCAGATGCACCCGCGAAAGTTCATCGCGCGCGTCTGCCTCACTCCATCCGAAGGCTTTGGCTACGACCCCGATGTTGGCCGCCTGCTGATCCCGCAAACGGCGATTGCCTTCGAGAATGCCGTGCACGAGGCCGCGCACCGTGTCCGGATTCGCCTTCGCAAAACCGCCATTCACGGCGAGTACGTCGGCTACGACCAGCAGGTTGCGATTCGACACAAGCACTTTCGCCGCACCGTTCGAGTTCTCGACTACTTCGTCGGTGCGCGGCGTCCAGCCGACGCAGCCATTGAGCCGCGGCTGCGAGCGTGCGAGTTCGTGCGCGTACGCGTCGCACGCAACGAACGCATCTTCATAGAAGACCAGGCCGAGCTCGCCGGACGCAGGACGCGAATCCAGGTCGCGCAGCACCATCACCGGCACGCCGGCTTCCTGTGCAAGATAGCGAATGAAGAATTCACTCTCATTGAACTGCGAGGCTGCGAGCACTTTGCCGGCGAGCTGATTGATTGAGGCGACGCCACGATCAACCACGACCATGTCGGCGCCGCGCGAGTAGCCGATCTGCACGGGCACGACCGCATCGAACTGTCGGCCCAGTACGGCTAGTGCATCCGCCGTCGTAGCAGTCGCGGCGAGACGCCCGTTGTTGAGCGGAGACCAGGTCTCGCTCTCACTCATGGAGATCCTGACCTTGAAGCCGTACTCCTTCGCAAAGAAGGAATCGGGATTCGGTTCAAGCCCGCCGTTTGCGACGATGAGTCCGCCGTAGCCCGCGTATTCGCTGATGTCGATCTGCAGCACGTCTTCTTTCGGCGTGTAGGCGGCAGCGGCTTCGAGCGACGGCGAGCCGTCCACAGGTTCAATGGGCGCCGGCGCGTCGCCCTCCGGCGCTTCGGCGCGCTGCGAGATTTCGTTCGCGGTCTGCGCAGCGCCAGAATCCTCGGCCTTCTTGCCGAGCCACAGGTACACGCCAAGACCGATGATCCCGAGCAGCAACACCAGTGTGATGATGTTGCCCGCCGCTGACCCGCGTGCAGCGCGGCGAGAGAACCTGTGAATCATGAGCGGTCTCCTCTTGACGAATGGCGAACTGGCTAACCGGTTAACTGGCGAATTGGTCCGAGCGGAATTCCGGCCAGTCGGCCGGTTGGCCAATTCATTCCGAAACTCTCTGCCGGCGAGCAGCCGTCGCTTTCGGCCGCAGCAAATCCGCCGGCGGCGGCTCGTCGGTCAGATCTTCGAGTCCGGCAAATAACTCGCGCTGATCCTTGAGCCAGCGATTCGCCTCATTGAGCGACGCCGACAATGCATCCAGCGACACGGCGGCGGTGCGTTCGTCCGTCGCGAGCAATGCTTGTTCGCGCACCAGCGATACTTGTTGCCGCAGGCGCTCAATCTCGGCTTCCAGCAACTCGCGTCGCCGGCCTGCGTCGGCGTGCGCCGCACGTCTTGAACGAATCACTTCGAGCTGCTGCTCGAGACTGCGCTTCAGGTCATCGCCGACCTCTGCGCTACTCAGCCGGTCGATGAGCCGTCGTTCCTGCTCTTCGAGATTGTGATGTTCGCGACTCGCGGAGGCGATGACCTGCAGAATGGATGCGCGCGCGGCCAGCAGCTTCAGGTGCAGCCACGCCATCTGCCGCACGTCCGACATCTGCGAATCCGTTGCACCGGTGCGCGAAAGCAGATCCACGATCTCGCTCGACTGGAATTCCATGCTGTCCTGTTGTTCGCGCGCCGCGGCGTCGAGCGCGGTGATCAGCGTGCGATAGCGCGAATGCCAGTCCGTCTGGCCCGTATCTGCGTCGACCACGGCGCGGAAGCGTGCATTCGTGGTCAGCGCCCAGAGGTACAAGCCCTCGAGACCGGCGCCAATCAGCCAGAACCCCGGGTTGATGAATGCGCCGAGCAGCGCGAACGTCGCAACCGCGAACCAGTTCGGCGGAATCGGCATGCCGAACGGACGTGCGTTGAACGCGGCGGCGAAATAAGAGCGTTTGCCGCTCATGCCGTCGAAGCTTGCGCCGCATACTTCAGGAACGGCGCTGGAACGAACGCAAGATCCGTCGCTTCACGCACGGCGATGCGCATCTGAAATTCGAGCACGTCAGCCGGCACAGGATTCTGATAACCGGTCAGGGTGGCTTCGAGAGCGGCCGCCGCGCTCACGTTCTCGGTACGCGAATGCCGATACGCTTTCACGACCAGAGCTTCGGCGGCGCCAGGCGTGAGCAGGATCGGCATGCGGGACTCGAGCTGCTTCAGTTCAGGTTCGCCAATGGGCAAGCCATAGCGTTTCGCGAGGGCGCCGATCAGCAGTGCGCTTTCCGCCGTCGTGCTCGTCGGCAGCAGCGGCACTTTCACATCGACGCGTCCGGGTCGCTTCAGATCGACTTCGATCAGGTCGGGGCGCGATGAAGCGAGAATCCACAGCACACGACCGCGATTGGATGTGTCGGCCATTTCCTGCGCGATCATCGAATAGAGTCGGCCCGACAAACCGCTGTCGCCGCTTCCAGAATCGCGACGGCCGAGCGTCTGATCCGCTTCATCGATGAACACCATGCAGCGTCCGAGCGCACGCACGAGCCTGAAGATCTTTTCCAGATTGCCTTCGCTGGAGCCGACCCAGCGGTCGCGAAAATTCTTGAGCTTGACGACGGGCACGCCCGCTTCGCCCGCGAGACACTCCACCAGAAAGGTCTTGCCCGTGCCGACCGGCCCGCACAACAGGTAACCCATCGGAAGCGCCTTCAGATCGCCGGCCTGCCACAGCGCGATGTCCTGCCGCAGCCAACGCTTCAGCGCGTCCTGGCCGTGATAGTCGTTGAGCGTACGTTTCGATTCGATGAACTCGACGAGACCGGCCGAATCGCGCTCGACGAGTTCTTTTTTGATGCGTGTGAGATCGGCGGAGCCCAGGGCTTCGCCGGCATGCCCGCGGATCTTCACCAGGCTTTCCAGCGCGGACACGGTGACGCCGGCGAGCGCTGCAGCGATCTGCCCGAGGTTTGCATCTGCCGCGAACGCCTTCGGTTGCTGGGTTTTGAGCAGTGTGAGCGCGCGTTCGAGCGCCGCTGCATCCGGAAGGGCGATGCGAATTCGGGACGCGTGCGCGCTGTACGCGATCAGCGGTTCGACATCGTTCAGATTGTCGGCGATCAGGATGCTCGTAAAGGGCAGTTCACTGAAGGGTTCCGCGGACGACCACTCGCGCAACACGCTGGTGAGACTGCCGTGCTCGAAGCCTGCGCCGTCGGCGGGCACAATGTGGTCGACGCCGCGCAGGATGACGGCGACGTGCTCCTTCACCTCGCGGCCCAGCGCGCGCAGATTGCCGAGATAGCGCAGATAACGGCTGATGTACTGGATCGCGGGCAGCGGCTCGCGGGGCAACGCTTTCAGATTCGCGCCGCCCCACTTTTCGACTATTTCCCCGCCGCGCTCGATCATGAGGCCATTGCCCAGATCGTACGAGAGCACGATCGGGAAGCCCGACAGCAGATCGTTCTCGAGATAAGCGGCGAGATTGACCAGTCGCGCGCCAGCGGCCATCCGATCGTGCACGTTGCCATACAGAATGAACTGCCCATGCGCGCCGCTTTCGTAAGCAAGCGCGAGTTCATTCGCCCAGGCGGGAGCTCCTTGCGGTGCGGGCATGTCAGGGCTTTCTTAACTGTTACTCTGCGATTCCGGCTGCGCCCCCATCGTGCGTGGCGCGGGTGCAGCGGCGGCTTCGCCCGGGATTGAAATCCCTTCGCGCGCGGCGAAGTCGGCGAGCGCCTGATCGGCGAGCGCGGTCATTTCCGCCTCCTTGATATCGACGTCCGTCATGTCGACGGAGTCTTTCGCGATGCGCGCGCGCCCGGCCGCTTTGGTGCGTTCTTCCTCAACCATTTCGTGCAGACGGCTGAGCGTGTCGCCCGCGCCGCCGATGCTGGAAATCATTCCTGAGGCCATCTCGTGAATTTCGGCCATCGCCTGATTCATGCGCATGTCGTTGATGGCGCCTTTGAGTCCCTCGATCTTCGCCTTCGCGGTCTGCACGGCGACGTCGCGCGCCTTGACGAGATTCCTGTAGGTGGTCTCCGCCTGCTCGAGCTGCTTGCGGTTTTCTTCGAGCTGCGCCTCGACGGTTTGCAGGCGCAGCGCGTACTGGCCGGCAGCGGCCTTGTTGCCGGCGCGCAGATGCGCAGTGGTCCGGGCGCGCAAATCCTTCTGTTCGGCTTCGAGCTTGCGCACCTGCCCCATGATCCGCTCACACATGCCGGCGTGCGAGGCGAGTCCCTGATTGAAGTTCGCGATCTGCTTGCGGAGGTTCTCCTGTTCCAGTTCGAGCAACGCTTCGGGGTTGCGCTTCTCCATGCCGGAGATGAACAGCGAAAAGAAGCCTTTGATGAGATTTCCGAGTCGGCTGAACATGCGCCCCTCCACTGACTATGGGAGCCGGCGAATGCCGGCGATCGTGAACTGTTGTGGCCGCAGAGCCTAACGAAAATCGCAGGGCTAGAGTAGCGAAGCCGGGCAGGGTGCGGTTCACCGC
>JBOHZJ010000311.1:0-6038 GCA_050738395.1 Steroidobacter sp. | reverse complement strand
GTCCTGGCCAGGAGCATACGCGCCACTGCGTCGCCTGGACCAGTACGCGCCGATTTCATCTGGATCAGTGGAGAAGCTGCGATGAACTCAGTCTCGAAAGGCGAAGCCATCCTGCTGCCGATAATCGCCGGGCTCGCTGCCTGTAGCGGCGGCTCGAATACCGGAGCGGAGGCGCCGATCGACACGGATTACTCCGCGCTGCGCATCGCCGAGTCGCGCGAAGGGGCGTTGGCGTATGCCAATGAGGACGAGCAAGTCCTGCGTCCGCTGAGGAATGGCCTGCGAATGTCGCTGGGCTCTGGGCCGGCGCCTGCAGCCGCCGTGCCGGGCGTTACGGCGCCCAACGCCGATGGCCTGGGCTCTTACTCTGGAACGACCGTTCAGGTCGAGGGCGTCGATGAGGCTGATCTGGTCAAGTACGACGGGCGATACATATACATTGTGAGGCCCGAGCCTGCGCCGCCTTCTCTGACCGCGCCGATTCCTGAAATGACCCGGAACGTGCTGAAGATCGTGCGCACCCATCCGGCGACGGCGAGCGTCGAGGTGGTCTCCGGGTTCGACATCGAAGGACAACAGAGCACGCTGCCGCTCATCTACCAGGTGCAGAACGAAGGCGGCGAGACGCAATACATCGCGGCAGTGACTCAGCACTATCAGGGGTGGTCTCTGATGCTGCCGCAAGCCAGTGCACTCGTCGTGCAGCCCGACAGGACTACGCTCCAGCTGCTGGATGTGAGCGACCCTTACAACGTCTCGCAGACCTGGAAGATGGAACTGGATGGCTGGCTCAGAGCCAGTCGCAAGATCGACGACGCGCTTTATCTCGTCAGCAGTTATCGCCCGCGACTTCCCGGCCTCGTTCTGCCCGCAGACGCGGCCGAGAAGAAGCAAGCGAACGAACGGCTGATACGCAGCGCCGCGGCCGCAGATCTGCTGCCGCGCTATCGCGAGAACGGCGGCGCCGAGCGTCCACTGGCCACTCCTGGCGATTGTGTGATTGCCGCGAACCTGAGGTCTCATGAGGCATACACAGATCTCATCGTCGTCACGGCCATCGATCTGAGTGAACGGCGCGTCACCGACGTCAACTGCATCAGTAGCAACATCAACGGCGTCTATATGTCGCTGCGGAGCCTGTACGTGGGCGGCGAGGGGCGTCAGAGCCCGGATGGATCCGCGCAGTTCACTGTGCTGCACAAGTTCGGACTCGACGATGGAGACATCAGTTATCGCGCCAGCGGCGCGGTTGCCGGGCGGATTGGCTGGGCGAATGCGTCGTACTTCATGGACGAGCGTGAAAGCGATCTGCGCATCCTCACGACGCAGCACATTTCGTCCGGCGACAGCACTCATCATCTGAACGTGCTGCGCGAAACAACGAGCAATGCATTGGCGCTGCTGTCCGTTCTCCCGAATTCCGAACATCCGGCGCCGATCGGCAAGCCGCGCGAGCAAGTGCATGCCGTGCGCTTCGTCGATGATCGCGCGTACGTCGTCACGGCCCGGGTCACGGATCCCTTGTATGTGATCGACCTGAGCGACCCCACCGACCCGGCTATTGCGGGTGAGCTGGAGATTCCCGGCTTTTCGACCTATCTGCAACAGGTTGGGCCGGCCGGATCGCAGTTGCTGCTGTCGATCGGCCAGCAAACGAATGCTGCAGGCGTTCGTCAGGGCGTAAAGGTGGAACTGTTCGATGTGCATGACATCGCCCGGCCGCGCTCGATCGGGGTAGAACTCTTCGGTGAAGCAGGATCATCGAGCGAAGCGGTTGGCGATCCACATGCGCTGACGTTCATGTCGATGCCTGGAACCGCCGCTCGTCATCGGCTGGCGTTGCCGATCGACGTTTTCGACACCGCCGACCCGATCGATGCGAACCGGTTTCTCTGGACCTATTCGGGCCTGCACCTGCTCGAGATCAGCGGTCTTGAAACGGCCGCGCCGCAGCTGCGATTTCAGGGCGTAATCAGGACGGACGAACCCAGCACTGTTCCCTATCCCACCCGCGTCGTACCCGATCGCAGTGTGATGCATGACGACGCCGTGTTCGCCATTCACGGCGAAAGCATCCTGTCGAGCTTGTGGCAGAGCGTCGAACCCCGCTGAATCGGCCTACGGTGCTGGAAGAACGCGCTGCTCCGCATAGTCTTCTTCCGGCGTCAGCACCCAGAAGATCACATACACCAGGATGCCCGGGAATGCGGCGGAACAGATCGAGATCAGCACGTAGAGGACGCGTGCGAGCGTCACATCGATGCCGAGATACTGAGCCAGCCCGGCAACGACGCCAGCGAGCATGCGATTGGATCGCGAGCGTCTGAGCGGAGCATTGAAGCCTGTCATCTGTTCGACTCTCCTGATCTGCGATATCGGGTCAGTTCGTTTCTTCAGACGCGAGTATCGCTCGACCGGTTGGAGTCGCAGAGAGGCCATCGGCGAACTCCACACAGGCGCCGGTGAACGTCGCTCCACTGTGGTCGCACCTCCTCCTCATCATGGCGGCGCGTTCAGAACCTCGGAGTGCGACGATGTACAGACGTGACATGTTGAAGGCGGCTGCAGCAACGCTCGGCGGCGCGACACGCACGCGGAGCGATTGAATCGCGATCTTGTCGAGTTCATCCGCGCCTGAGCGCGAGGCCTGTCGACCCGGCAAGTTCGTCGATTGCCAGGCCGATAGCGCAAGAAACGGAAAGCCGGACCGGCTGAAATCGCGCAACCTGCTGCGATAATCGTCAGACGCGACGAACCCCGGGAACAGCATTCGTGATACGTACATGCATGGTTATGCCTATTCGGCCCTCATTCTTTGTTCAGCGAGCAGGCGACTGGAAGATTCGGAGAATGGCGGCGGCCGCGTGCGCCCTGCTGATGCTGGCTGGGCCCGCAATCGCAGAGAACGAAGGCGCCTCGACCGCGGTGAATCGCCAGTCGCTCGACGACGCGTGGTGGACCGGCCCCATTCTGGCGGCCTCGGCGGGAACACTGCCTCAGGGGCATTTCCTGGTCGAACCCTATGTCTATGACGCGATTTCGTATGGGCGCTACGACGCGGATGGGGAACGAAGCGATACGAAGGACACGAACAGTTTCGGCTCGCAAACGTACCTGCTGTATGGGCTCACCGATAGGGTGAGCATCGGACTCATACCGAGATTCGCCTTCAATGACGTCAGCGGCGGGAAGGACAGCTCGGGCGTTCGATTCGGCGATCTCACCTTGCAGGCGCAGTACCGGCTGACACAGTTTCGGGAAGGGAGCTGGATCCCGACGACATCTCTGGTGCTGCAGGAAACGTTGCCGACCGGCAAGCACGATCGGCTGGGCTCACGCCTGAGCGACGGCGCCGGCAGCGGCGCGTATTCGACGACCATCGCGCTGTATTCCCAGTATTACTTCTGGCTGCCGAACGGACGGATTCTGCGCACGCGATTGAATGCGTCCCATACGTTTGCGGACGGCGCGCGCATCGAGGACGTCAGCGTGTACGGAACCGACGCCGGATTTCGCGGGCGCGCCCAGCCCGGTAATTCGTTTACGCTCAATGCAGCCGCGGAATACAGCCTCACGCGCAACTGGGTGCTGGCGCTCGACGTCCTGTATCAGCGCGATGCGAACACTCGCGTGAGCGGTTACAACCTTGAATCGGTCAACGGCGAGCCGCAGCGCATCGGTGTTCTCGAAAACTTCGGTTCCAGCCGGCGCATCGGTCTCGCTCCAGCCGTCGAGTACAACTGGACCAGCCGAGTCGGTGTGATCGTCGGCGCCCGATGGTTCCCCGCGGGCCGCAACGCCGAAGCGAGCATCACGCCGGTGGCGGCGATCAATCTCGTCTACTGATCCGTCGCGCGATGGGTCATCGACGGTGGAATCAATCATGTCTTCGTAGCGGGTTGGTCGCTTCCAGTTCGTAGCTCCACGTTTCAGTCGCCGGCGCACCGTTCATGCTCAGCGAGGCGTGCAGTGCGAGCGGCTTGTCTGCGGCCACCCGCGCGAGGAACGACAGGCGCCAGAAACCGGTCGCCTCGATGCGCTCGAGCTGATGCTGGAGGACCTTCGTATCTTCATGAGAGCTGATCGCTGCGGCGAGCGGCGCATCTGCTTTCAACCCGCTGAGATGCGCGCCGCTGAAATCGACGATGAAGCGATAGTGCTCGGGTGCGGAGGTCGCGTCGATGACGTCGCGCCCGACAAACGTATGGACGACTTGACCGAGTTTCGTGCGCGCGATCATCGGCTCGCCGAAGCTCAACCGATAACTGAATTCAAGCTTCGATCTGGCGTCGACGGGAGCGGACGGCGACCAGAATGCGACGATGTTATCCATGAACTCATTGCTCGTCGGTATCTGCACCAGCAAGATCCGCCCGGTTCCAAAGCCCTCGCCCAACTCAACGAGAGCGCTCGGTCGGCGATGGTAGTTCGTCTCGGCGTCTTGATAGGACGCAAAGTTCGTATCGCGCTGAAGCAGACCGAATTCACCGCCGGCGACAAAATTGTGCATGGTTATTTTCGATGGATTCAGCAACGGCCGCCAGATCCATTCACCCGCGCCATCGTGGATCAGCAGGCCATCCGAGTCGTGCACTTCAGGGCGCCAGGCGTCGTATGGGCGCGGCGCGTTCTCGCCATAGAAGTACATGCTGGTCAGCGGTGCGATGCCGAGCTGCTCGATTCGGTCGCGCGTGAACAGCACGGCCCTCACGTCGAGGCGAGTGGGCGCGCCGGGTGAGATTCTGAATTCGTAGGCGCCCGTGAGGCTGGGACTGTTGAGCAACGCATACACACGCATGCTGTTCGCTCGCGGTTGCGGCCGAACGAGCCAGAACTCGATGAAGTCAGGGAACTCTTCTCCGGAGGCAAGCCCCGTATCGATCGCCGCGCCTCGAACGGAGAGGCCCCACTGTCCGCCCCTGCCGATCGCGCGAAAATAGCTGGCGCCGGCGAATACGAGGAATTTCTCCTGCCTGCCTCGCCCACTGATCGGGTAACTCAGTTCGAAGCCCGCATGGCCGAGGAGGTCATCCGGAATTCGCTGTTCGAGCTGCGCATCGTCGAACTTGAAATGCTCCTTACGGAATGCAAGACGCTTTACGTTTGATCCGTTGACTTCATTGATCGGGACGATGCGCGCATACACACTGCCGGGCATCACAGGAGAAACCTCGAATTTCGAGTGCGAATCGCGCCAGAGGTTGTGCTCCGCCTGAAAGCGGATACCGCGGTACTGGTCGTACCCCATCTCGCGCATGAAGCCTGGTGTTTCGACGGGCGGCTCATACGAACCGGCAGCCAATTGCTGCGCTCGTGCGACAACGTCGTCGATGCCGAACGCGAGCGTGTTCGATAGCGGGAGCAGCATTGCGACGAGAGCGCCTGCCATTCGCGTGCAGTTCGCCCCTCGTACGATCGTCTTCGGGTTCAATACAGGCATCGAAAGACTCCCGCGACAGCGACCAGCGACTCCTGTCCGCCTTGCCCGCCCGAGCTTACAGCCGCTCGCGACGGTATCGGCGTCGTGTAGGCTGTGGGATGGCTCTTTTTTCTCGTTTTGCGCACAACGAGACGCCAACCCTCTCGCAGCCGCAGGTTCCTCGTGGCCCATGAAGATCTCGTCGCTCTTCATCCTGCTCACCGCCATCGCGACGCCCGCCCTGGGCGCGGCGCCCGGAGAGTGCCTGGTCGCCGCCGCGCGCGAGCAGATCGGTTTGACCGTTCACTATGACGGCCGCTATGTGCAGCTTTCATATCCAGGCGGCGACGTTCCTCTCGAACGCGGCGTTTGCACTGACGTGCTCATTCGCGCCTACCGTGAGCTCGGCGTTGATCTTCAGCAACTCGTGCACGAAGACATGACCGTCGCATGGGAGCGCTATCCGAAGATCTGGGGACTGGCTCGCCCCGATACCAACATCGATCATCGGCGAGTTCCCAATCTTGCAACCTACTTTGCCCGCAAGGGCCAGTCGCTCAGCGCTGCGCCAGAACCCGAGCTGTTTCTTCCAGGAGATATCGTGACGTGGCGTCTATCC
>JBOHZJ010000310.1:0-4053 GCA_050738395.1 Steroidobacter sp. | reverse complement strand
ATACGGCTGCTTCGGCCTGTTCGTCACCGCGGCCGGCAGGACGTCGGCGAAACTCTGCTTGAGAATGTATTTCTCGTTTAATCCGCGCATCTTGAACTTTGGAGGAATACGGGCCGCCAATTCTATGAGCCGATGATCCAGAAACGGAACCCGACCTTCGACCGAGTGGCCCATCATCATCCGATCGCCCTGCGAGCTGAGCAGGTAGCAGGACATGAACAAAGTCATCTCGAGATACTGCGCCCGGCAGAGCGGATGCCAGGACGCGCGCGCTGGATCCAGATAGCTTTCGAGCTCGCCCATCATCGCTTCCTCGCTCTGCATCTGCGCGCGCAGGTCCGGAGCGAAGAAGCGGTTCATCTGCCCGGTATTCTGCCAGCGAATGCGATGCGAATAGTAGGGATCCGAAGTGTTCTCGAGTCCCTTGCGGAAGAACGCGCGCCAGAACGCCTCCGCCTTTGCATCCCGCTCGATGTACCGGTACAGGCTCGACAGGAGATTGGGGCGCCAGTGAGAACCCGGATTCCGCGCCCAGAATCGCCGCACCTTGTCTTCACGAAAAACGTTGTAGCCCGCGAAGATTTCGTCGGCGCCCTCCCCTGTCAATACGACTTTGATTCCGCTATTGCGCACCAGCCCGGCCAGGCGCAGCAGCGGCGCCGGCGCTGTGCGCATCATTGGCCGCTCCGAGAACCACACGACATCAGTAAACGCGCGGCCGATATCGGCGCCGTCAACTTCGATCTGGCGATGATCGGTCTGCAGATGCTCGACCATCTGACGCTGGTACTCGCGCTCATCGAAGCGCGCATCGCTGAATCCCACCGAGAATGTGGTCAGATCATTGATGTGGTGCCGTTTCACCAGCGCGGTCAGGATCGAAGAATCCAGGCCGCCGCTCAGATAGGTAGCTACGGGAACGTCAGAGCGCAACTGCAGGCGCACCGAATCATGGAGCGTCTCCCGCACTTGTTCCTGCCAGTGTTCGAGCGACTTTTCCTCGTATTCGTGCTCGCCCGGAAAGCTGTGTCGCCAGTAACGCCGCTCCGTTCGGCGCTCGCCCTCGAGCACCAGCATGCGACCAGGTCCCAGCTCCTGGACATTCTTGAACGAGGTGCGCGGTGGGACCGTGACCCAGAGGCTTGCAATCTGGCCGACCGCGATCGGGTCAATTTCGGCGCGTACTGCGCCGTGGGCGAAAAGCGCTTTCATCTCCGAGCCAAACAGCACAGCGCCGTCCGGCAGGGTGGTGTGAAACAACGGCCGAATGCCGACGCGATCGCGCACCAGCACCAGTCGGCGGCGCCCCCTGTCCCATAGGGCAATCGCAAACTGACCGTTCAGATCGTCGACGAAATCGAGTCCCTTCTCCTCATAGAGGTGCACGATCGTTTCGGTGTCGCTGTGCGTTTTGAAGACATGGCCGCGCTTCTCGAGATCCGCGCGCAACTCGACATAGTTGAAAATCTCGCCGTTGAAGGCGACCCACACCGTGCCGTCCTCATTGCAGAGCGGTTGCTGGCCTGTGCTGAGATCGATGATGGACAACCGGCGATGGCCGAGGCCGAGGCCCGGCTCTTCGTGGAAGCCCTCCTCATCCGGACCCCGGTGCGTCAGGGCGCTTGTCATTCGTCGCAGCGCTGCCGCGTCCACCGGACGCTTGTCTTGATGCCAGATTCCGGCAATACCGCACATGAATTCGAAACCCCTCGACCGCAAGTGCGATCGTCCCCGAAAACCTGCTCGATTATAGATATCTTCCGGTTCAGACTAAGTCGACTCACGCACAGAACGGGCCACGTTCCAACGGCAATTCCAATGTCGGGAATCGACAGTCAAAGTCGCAGGGGAGTGCGCCGCGCGCCGGAAAGCCGTTCTGATTGGGGTAAATCGGCGGTAGCGGATTGTCCGTTGATTCATGAGCGCTCCGCTACGTACCCGCGGCCAATAGACAAGCGAGCTGCATCTTGCTGACCTCGACCGCCTCATTGGCGCCGGCGAAGGCCCTCATGCGCCTCGTGCTGGAAGATGGCTGCGAATTCGCCGGACGCAGCGCCGGCGCCGACCGGGCAGCCGCCGGAGAAGTCGTTTTCAACACCGCGATGGCCGGCTACCCGCAGGCGCTGACGGATCCTTCTTACGCCGGTCAGATCCTGGTGCAGACATATCCGCTCGCGGGCAACTACGGCGTCCCGGAACAATCGAGAGTGGCAGGAGAGTCCGATTCATTTCAATCGGCGCGCATTCAGGTGCAGGGGCTGATTGTTCAGCACGTCTGCGACCGATACAGCCATCACCTCGCCGCGCAGTCGCTTCCAGACTGGCTGCGGGCTCAGAACGTACCGATGATGAGCGGGGTCGACACACGCCGACTCACACAGCGGCTGCGCGAGCACGGGTGCATGCGTGGCTGGATGTTTCCAGCCACGATGACGCTCGAGGAAGCCCAGGAGAGAGCCACGCCGGTTGACATGCGTTCGGAAGTCTTCACGAGGGTGACGCCTGCCGAACCCATTCATTACACGGGCGGCGACCTTCAGGTGCTGGTCATCGATATCGGCGTGAAGACCGGCATCATCGACTGCCTGCTCGACCGCGGCGCCAGCGTCACGCGCATGCCTTGGCATGGAGATATCGAAGGGCTGGCGTCCCGCGCCGACGCCATACTCATTGGCAACGGGCCAGGCGACCCCGCCGATCTCGATGCGCTGACGGCAAGGATCGGCGCACTCCTTTCCGATCCCGCCAAACCGATCTTCGGCGTATGTCTCGGACATCAGCTACTCGCCCGGGCCGCCGGCTGCTCCACTTACAAGCTCCCCTACGGTCACAGAGGCGTAAACCAGCCCGTCCAGGACGTGCTGACCGGGCGCTGCCATGTGACGAGTCAGAACCATGGCTACGCCGTAGACGTCGGACGTTTGCCCGAAGGCATAGTCCCCTGGTTCGTGAACCTCAACGATGGCACCAATGAAGGTTTGCGTTGGCGCGATCGCCCGGTCTGCAGCATCCAGTTTCATCCTGAAGCCCGACCCGGGCCCTCGGATACGGAATTTCTGTTCGACGAATTTCTGCGCTCGGCCGGCGCAGCGCGATCCACACGGTCCCTGTGAATGAGCGTGCGCCCCCGAAAGGTCTTGCTGCTTGGATCGGGTCCGCTGCAGATCGGACAAGCGGGCGAGTTCGATTATTCCGGGTCACAGGCGCTCAAGGCGCTGCGCGAAGAAGGAATAGCGAGCGTCCTGGTCAATCCGAATATTGCGACGGTGCAGACAAGCCAAGAGCTCGCGGACCGCGTGTACCTGGTTCCCGTCACGCCAGAGCACGTAGTGCAGATCATCGAGCGTGAGTCGGTCGACGGAATCATGCTCGCATTCGGCGGCCAGACGGCGCTGAGCTGCGGCCTGGAGCTCGAGGAAAGAGGCGTTCTGCGCGAGCGTGGCGTGCGCGTCCTCGGCACTGGCGCCGACGCTATCCGGGACACGGAGGATCGGGAGCTGTTCGTGCGCAAGCTGCGGGAGATCGGCGTGCAAACCGCCCATAGCATTGCGTGCTCCACGATTTCCCGGGCGAGAGACGCCATCGCTGAGCTTGGGCTTCCAGTCATGCTCCGCGGCGGCTACGCGCTCGGCGGCAAGGGAAGCGGATTGGTCAACGATGCGGCCCACGTCGAGACCGCGCTGAGGCGCGCCTTTGCCGGAGGTGCGCCCCAAGTCCTGGTTGAAGAGAGCCTGCGCGGCTGGAAGGAAATCGAATACGAAATCGTGCGCGACGCTGCCGATAACTGTCTCACCGTCTGCAGCATGGAGAACCTCGACCCGGTGGGCATTCACACCGGGGAGTCCATCGTCGTGGCTCCGACGCAGACTCTCGACGATTACGAGTCGCAGATGCTGCGCTCACTGGCGATTCGCACGGCCCGCCATCTGGGCATCGTCGGGGAATGCAATATCCAGTTCGCGCTCGACCCGCGCTCGCGCAATTACCGGGTCATCGAAGTCAACGCGCGCCTGTCCCGGTCCTCGGCGCTCGCGAGCAAAGCCACGGGTTATC
>JBOHZJ010000309.1:0-2771 GCA_050738395.1 Steroidobacter sp. | reverse complement strand
GCTCCTGACCATCCTGAACGCCATGGTTCGCGACAACGCAGCTTGGAACGAAAGCCTGCACGTCACAGCTTGACTTCAAACACAGTTGCTCACCCCAACCCTCTCCCCCGAGGGAGAGGGGCAGAGGAGAACCGCGGACGTGCTCTGACTATTCACCAGTCACCATTCACTAGTGACTTCTCGCATTAGCGTCCGCCGCCTCCGCCTCCGCCCCCACCGCCGCCGGACGAACCGCCGCCGCCGGAGCCTGACGAACTGCCGGGCGGTTGAGAGGATGAAGAGATCTGCGACGTCAAAGTGCTGCCCACCGCGCGACTGAGACTGCCCAGATCACTGATGCCGCCGCCGCGATACCAGCCGATATTGTTGGTTGCGGCCGCGGCGGCCGCCGCCCCGACTGCGGCGGTGAATTTCTCGGTCCATGCATCTTCCACTTCGAGCGCGACCGCGAATGGCAGCAGCCATTCGTATCGCGGAGCGTCGAGAAGCGGCGGCGCGTCGGGTCCGGGCATGCGTGCAAGGTCGTCGCGCTCGGCGACGCTCAGATAGAGCTTCAAACCTTCGATCTCATCCATGAGCGCGCGCCCTTCCGCCGTTGGCGCGCGAACGAGCCGGTAAAATACGAACAAAGCCGCGACCATCAGAACGCTCACGACTATGATCGCCGGAACGCCTGCGCCGCCTGCGATTATGAAAGCGAGCACCACGCTTGCGACCGCGATCCCAGCCGCCTTCACGAACGAGGCGCCGTTGCGTTTGAAGTAACGGGGCTGCAATGCCTTGTCGAGCGCACGCGTATGGGCCATGCGGGCCGCGGAGACTGTCGCGGCGCTCGTGTTCTTCAATACCAGCGTCTGCTTGCTGCCGCTGAAAAGACGCTCGAGCAATGATCGCTGACTGTCCGAAAGTGGAGCGTTGCCTGTGCTCGCCGCACGATCGAGGCTCCAGTCGTCCTTGAGCATTCGCTTGTCACGAACGATACGCAGACAGCCGGCGACTGCGAGCGCCAGCACTTCCGCCGAGAAGCAGCGCATGTCATAGCCCATGCGCTGCAGGTAACGCAGGCTCGCGGGCGTGTGCCCCGTCGGCGGTTCGTAGCGAGCGATGATCACGCCGGTGCGAGGATCGCGCCCCACGCGCCGCCATTCACGCATGCAATAGAAGAGGAGCAGCACTAACCCGATCAACGCGATGAGTACGCCGCGATTCTCCCTGAGGAGCCAGCCGGCGCGCTGAGTTGCGGTCGGCGCAGTCACCAGACCTTTCGGAAAGCTGAGCACGATCGTGAACCCTTCCTGCGGTTGCAACGGCCGGGTGAGTCGCCATTGCGCCTGACCGGGCGCGACCAGGTCCGCTTCGTAATCCGTTCCCTTGTCGCCTTGATAGCCGGTATAGCCTTCGGCGCTCATCTGATCGACTGCGACCGGCGCCGGCAAGCGCACTGCAACGCCGCCTGCATCGATCGGAAACGCCCAGCCCGTACCGATGGCGTTCCAGTACAGCTCATCGTGATCGCTGAAAAACCCGAGCTGACGAGTGGTCCGGTACCGCAGCGTAAACGTGTGCTCCGCCGGCGCTTCAAGAAAGTCATCATCGCCTGTGTTGATCCGCACGCCATTGCTCATGGACTCAGTGAACCAGGGCTCGGGTTCGCCGTTGCGTTGCACGTCCAGCACTTCCAGATCCACGACGACGCGATTGCCATAGCGATCCCGGTAACGGGTCGGGAAGTCGCGATAGACGCCGCGCCGAATCTGCGAACCTTCGGCGCGCACGGTGATTCGCTCGGTGACGTCGAGGCCGCCGTCCGCCTGGATCGCCACATCGATGTCGTAGTTGAGGATGCGTTCGTCGGCCCATGCGCCAGTGGAGACGAGGGTGGAGGCGAGCAGCGCAGTCAGCGCGTGCAGGAGGAATCTCATGACGCAACCTCCACGCGCACAGCCGGCCGCTCTTCGTCGCGGGCCTGATAGAACTCGGCCGCCGAAAACTGGAAACTGCGAGCGACGACGACGTCCGGGATGCGCTGCACGGCGTCGTTATAGTCGCGAACGGCCCCGTTGTAGAAGCGGCGCGCGTACTGCAGATGTTCTTCGATCTTCACCAGGTCGCGCTGCAGCTGGGAAAAATTCTCGCTGGCCTTGAGATCGGGATACGCCTCCTTGAGCGCGAACAGCCTGGACAACGCCTGTTCCAGAGCGGATTCGACTTCGCCAAGGCGAGCGGGACTATGCAGCGCCACCGCCTGCGAGCGTAACTCCGTGACAGCCGCAAGGACGGATTGCTCATGGCCCGCGTAGGCCTGCACGGCGTTCACGAGTTGCGGCACGAGATCATGTCGCCGCGTCAACTGCACATCGATGTCCGCCCATGCGGTGCGTACCTGATTGCGCAGGCGCACGAGGCGGTTATAGGCGAACACGATCCAGATCGCGACTATCGCGACAATAGATACAACGATGCCAGTCACGTGCAAGGCCCTCCCCGCAAGGAAGGGCCATTATGCAGTCAAGAAAGTGACTAGTGACTAACGACTGGTGATTAGCCAGAGCGCCTCTTGACCAACCGCGAGCCGCTTTGTCACTAGTCTCCCATCGGTGTGCGCCCGACCCCGAAGGAAAAGAGCGCGCCAGTGCTCTGACTAGTCACTATTCACCAATCACGAGTCGCTTCCTGTCGGATTGAATTCGTCACAGGAAACCCTGGGGTTCCAGTTCGCGAACGTACCGCTCGGGTTCTCTTTCCATGCCCAGACATGCAGGGTGTAGAAC
>JBOHZJ010000308.1:0-1759 GCA_050738395.1 Steroidobacter sp. | reverse complement strand
TCTTCACAGAGCGCGTCGGTTTATCCATAGACGTTTCAGCTGAAACGTCGCCGCTCTTCTGAGTCTTCATTTCCGCCTTCACAGCGATCGAATTCGGCAATCAAGCTTAGGAATCGATGGTTGCCCGCGTTCAAGTGACCGGCAAGCTCAGTGATCTCGTTCGCCAGATTCTCGATTGAGAGAGCACGGTCGGCGCGTTGCTCGTGCGTGTCGTATGCGTGTTGCGCGTTCCGCGCGAAGCGCGCGTGCAACGTTTCCTTCACACCAGAAAACGCGACGCCTGCGACTTCCATGGTCATTTCTCATAGGTGAGTGGATGTACAGTAGTGTACTCCGATGGCGCCCAGAAGGAACGCTAAACCCTATGTTTATCGATGAATTAGCATCGAGTTGGAGCACGAACGCAACCGCTGCCGTCCCGCCCGCGCTGCGCGCGACCTCTCCCACAAGTGGAGAGGTGAAGAAGACAGATGCGTCTCAATTAGTTTTCCATCAGGGTGCGACCGATCCCAAGGGGGCGAACGTTTCGTTCTGACCGTCAACTGCCAACGGTCAACGGTCAACTCTTTTTGCTAGTTCGATCGCAGTGCTTCCGCGACCGGCATCCGCGCAGCGCGCATGCCAGGAAGGAGCCCGCCCATCAGGCCGATGGCGCAGGCCAGCACCACGGCAATCCCGATCAGGGATGGAGTGATCGTCAGCGAATAAACCAGTTGCGAATCCCAGATCGCTCCACCCAGCGTGCTGATCGCTCGACCGTTGAAGCCGAAGTAAGCAATGGCCACCCCGATCGCGCCGCCTGCCGCCGAGAGCAACAAGCCTTCGATCAACACAGAGGCGAGAACGGCGCCCGAGCCAAAGCCCAGCGCCCGCAATGTGGCGATTTCGGCAGCGCGCGAACTGATCGACGAGTACATGGTATTCAGCGCGGCGAATATCGCGCCGATGGCCATGATGCCGCCGATTGCGTACGCAACGAGTTTCAATAGTCGATTGATCGATTGGGAGACGCTCGCCAGGTACTCCGGCTCCGATCTGACATCCACGATGAGCGTCGGATCGACGCTCAGTGCATCCTTGAAGACGTTGAATCCTCGTTGCGACTCGAGCAGAACGGTTACGCTGTTGAACGTATTCTCCCTGTATGCGGACATCACTGTCTCGGCGTCGGCAAGCAGCTCCGACTCGCGAGAACTGCCGTTCGTCGAGAAGACGCCCACGACTGTCCAATCGCCCTCCTGCAGTCGGACCTGACTCCCTATGTCCAGCCCCGCGAATTGCTTTTGAGCAGACTGTCCGACCAGCACTTCGTGCAGCGCAGGCTGGAACATTCGACCTGCGATGATCTTGATTTCGGGTCGCAGCGACATCAGCTTTCCGCCGACGCCGCGCAGAGTGATGTTGGCGTCTGAACCATCCGCCTTTCGTGCGACGGGCGCGACGAGCAGAACCTCTCCGGAAACGATGGGTTCGCCGCTGGAATCGCGCCTTACGCCCGGCGCCGCGTGCACTGCGGCGACATTGGCCCGCGACAGTGCGCTGCCGGCTTCGTTTTCCGCTCCTCGCGTCATTACGATTGCGCGATCGATGCGCGCGTCACTATCGATGGTGCGCCTGAATCCTGAAGACATTGCGAGTGCGGAGAGCAGCACGGCGACCACTCCGGCGACGCCGATCACGATGACGAGCGAATTTCCGAGCCGTTGCGGGATGCTGCGCAGATTGACTGCGGTGACGGCGAGGATCTGCGCGGCGACGC
>JBOHZJ010000307.1:0-5847 GCA_050738395.1 Steroidobacter sp. | reverse complement strand
TTAGATGCACATTTGTCCCTTGTCCGATTTCGGAAATGGGCGAGACGGCTGTCCGATCTCGATGCATTCTTCGCATCGGACGCGGCCGAATCACAAGTGAACGCATGAACATCCGCGTAGCGCTGATCGGTGATCACAGTCCCGCGGTCGTAGCGCACCGGGGCATTCCCCTTGCGCTTGCGGCGGCTGCCGCCGAGCTAGGTATGTCAATTGCTCCCGATTGGCTGCACACCAGCACGTTGGCCGCGGATATCGCGGAGCAGCTCGGACCGTACGCCGCGATCTGGTGCGTGCCCGGTAGTCCCTATGCGAACACCGATGGAGCCCTCGCGGCGATTCGTTTTGCTCGCGTCTCTCCGCGACCGTTCCTCGGGACTTGCGGCGGCTTTCAACATGCGTTGCTTGAATATGCGAACGCAGAGTGGGGCGTCGCGGCGCCGAAACACGCTGAACTCGACAGCACTGCCGTCAATCCAGTGATCGCGAAGCTCGACTGTTCGCTCGTCAATGTTTCACGGACGATGCGATTCGCGCCGGGATCGAAACTCGCCTTGGCGTATGGTCGCGAGAGCGCGAGCGAGGAGTATCAATGCAGCTATGGGCTGAATCCAAGGTATGCAGCGCAACTCGACCGCGGCGACTTGCGAGCGACAGCATGGGATGCGGACAACGAGGTCAGGGGCGTGGAACTCGCGGATCACCCGTTCTATGTCGCGACATTGTTCCAGCCGGAACGCGCCGCATTGCGCCAGGTCACGCCGCCGCTGGTGAAGGCGTTCGTTCGCGCGGCTATGGGCTGATCAGGCCAGGCGAGCTTGTCGATTGAGCCGTCGGCGATCCCTGATGAAACGTATGCCGGAGCGCGTTGCGTAACTCCGGTCCGTCCTGATGTCCGTGAACTTCCTTTGCATGCTTTGCGGCGGCTTCCAGCAACTCCACTTCACTATCCGCCGCGATCACGGCGGCGCAATGACCTTCACTGGGCAGTTCCCAGCAATCGGCGTACATGCGCTCCATAGGAACCTCCTCGTCGGATTGATTCGACGCGTTCTCCTTATAGGCCGACGTCGCGCTGTCCGCCCTAAGGGCAATCCGAAAGAGCCCGCTCCTGAACGGCCTTTACCAGCGTGTCCTGCGTACTCGTATGCCGTGCGCGTCGGCGCGCTCGACGCCCGCGGCGTCGACGTTGCTGATTCGCAGCACGCGTTTCACGATCCCATGGCGTCCGGCCTGGGTGATCTTCATGACCAGCAGCCCCGGCGTGCCGCCGGTCGAGCTGTGTGGGTCGCCGGAAAGCGGCACGGGACCGCGCAGCGACATGAACATCAGCTGCTTGTCCGGAGAAAGGTCGAAGAGATCCGGCGTGGGGTCCTGACTGAATGACGACACGAGATCGATCGTGTTCACGTGCACGCCAGTATCGCTGTGGAACACTTCGACCACATTGCGGGCGCGGTCGCCCATCCACACATAGCGCTCGTGTCCGGTGACAGCCACGCCGTGAGCATCACGATGCTCGCTTGCATCGTTCATCAGCAACTCGGCTGCGGGTGTATTCACCGGATTGGACGGCAGAAAGCCGCTCATCGGGACGCGGTACACCGCGAACTGATCCAGATTGTTCGCCGTTGCGCCGCCGCCATTCGCATAGATCCAGCCGCGCGCTTCGATGAAACCACAACCGTTGGCAGGCACGTGAGCGGCGTCGTACGAGCCGATGATCTGCATCGGAGTCTGCAACCAGTCGACCACGAACATTCCGCCGCCGCGCAGACTGATGAACGCGGGCCCGTTGTCGGACGCGGTGTACGGACAGATCGGGGCGTTGTCCGGGCGTACGCCCGCCAGCTGGCAGGCGACGCCGTTCGGCGTCGTGCAATTCGCGAGGTCCAGGGTCGCCTGCGGCTCCTGCGTGAATGCGTTGCCGCGGTAGTCGGTCGCGATGCGCTCTAATTTCTTGCCGTTCTGATTCGCGACCAGAACGTATTGGTTGTCAGTGGTCGGCCAGGCGGCGTGCGCCTGACGCACGCCGCCCGCGCCGAGTTCCGTGCGCAGACATGCAACCGGGGTCCGACGCCGAGCATCGAAGAACACGACGTGGCCGCTCGCGACGAAGGAGAGCACTGCGTGGGTATGCGCGGTGTTGAACGTCAGCATGTGCGGACGCACCGGCGCTGCACCGGTCGCCTGCAGGCACAGTTCGGTCGTGCGCGCTCCGAGGTCGATGACCTCCGGAGCACTTCGCCTGGCGTTCACGTGTTTCAACAGGCGTTCGTCGAAAATGTGAATCGCGCCTCCCCAGGTCGTCCCGCGCGAGTTCGATTGATCCACGAGCCACACCTCGTAGCCGTCCCTCGAGCCGTGCGCCAGAGCTGGATTCAGCAGCGTGGGGCACACCAGTAGCAGCAGCGTCAGCGGAAGCTTCATGACTTGACTCCGAATTGAGGAGAGCGATTCGCGAGCGGCGCAACGACCAAGGCCCGTAGTCTGTCGCGCGTACCGGCCAGTTGCTGTTAAACGAGTCGGACGATCCAGGTGGCTTGGTCGAAGCGCGACTTGCGAAACGCTATTGCAGCGCGATGTACGGAACGACTGTGGGCGCCCGCGGATTACTGGGCTAACCAGGAGCGCAGCCATGAACAAGTCGTATGCATTAGGAATCTTGACGGCGATCGGACTTGCAGGCGCGGCCATCGCGCAGGAGCCCGCGACGCCACGTAATCCGACGCCATCCACCAACCCGGCGGAAGGCACCGCCGCGGATCGCACGCAACCCGGCGAGACGCGGACGCGAGAGGACGCCCGCGATCCATCGACCGACCCGCGGCCCTCGACCAGTCAGGCGGAGGGCACCGCCGCTGACAGAACACAGCCGGGCGACACGTCGACGATATCGGGAAAAGCGGCCCGGTCTCCGGCCGCCGCTGCAAGTTCTGCTCAGCAGTTGGTCGGCGCATCGGTCGTCACCAAATCAGATACGCCGCTGGGCGAAGTCACCGATGTCGTCTTCGATGCAAAGCAGCAACCCGCATTCGTGATCATCTCGGCTGCGGGTGAATCGGCCGCGGTGCCGTACGCCGCAGCGAGCTCGATGATGAGCGGCGACAAAGTCGTCATCGACCAATCGCGTCTGCAATCGGCGCCGAAGGTCAAGCAGGGCGAGTGGCGCGATCAGTCGAGCAAAAAGTGGCAAACCGACGCGAAGCGATATTGGGAGCGCGGCTAGCCTTGTGCCGAGTGTTGCCCGTTGTCCGTTCTCCGTTGTGCGCCGAAAGCCTCACCTTCGTCCACCGCTGGTCTCTCCGCACAACGCACAACGCACAACGCACAACGGGCAACGGCTAAAGCGTCCAGCGAAATCCGAGCCAGGCGCTGCGCGGTGCGCCTGGCGAAATGAATCGTGGGTCATCGAATTCATCGCCCAGCACTTCATCCGGTTCGCCGAACAGGCCGAACGTCGCGTAGTCCGCATCGAGCGCATTGTCGATCTGCGCAAACAGCAGCAGGTTTGAGTTCAATCGCCACTGCGCGCCGGCGTTCAGGACCGTGAAGCCTGACAGCGGCGCGTTGAGATTGCCTTCGTCGCCGCGCAGGTGCTGATTCGACTGATGCAGCAGGTCGATGCTGAACGCCAACGCGGGGGTGAACTGCATGCTCGCTCCGGCCTTGAACAACTGCTCCGGAACGCCCGGAATTCTCGCGCCATTTCGCACTTCGATCTCACCGGCGCTCGCCAGCGGATTGTTCGGGCTCGAAACCCGGAAGTCTTCGAGAAACTCGGCATCCAGCTGCGTGAAGTGTGCGAACCACTGCAGGCGCTCGCCAAGGAGTCGTCCGTTGAGATTTACTTCAAGCCCCTGTCGCTGTGTGGTTCCAACGTTGTCGAAAAATCCCGTGTTCGTCAGCGCGCCGGCGCTAATGAAAATAATGTCGTCGTCATTGGTGGTGCGAAATAAGCCGGTATGCCAGCGCAGGCTGCGCCATGATCCGCTGGCGCCGGCTTCCATGGTTCTTGCGACGACTTGCGCAAGCGGCGGATCGGAGAGAAATGCATTCGGCAACGCACATGGATCATCCGGATCCGCGCAAGTCAGCTCGACCGGCGAGGGCGCGCGATTCGATTCGCTGTAATTGGCATACAGCCGCAGTCCGGATTGGAGTCGATACGTCGCGCCGACCGCCCCATTGAAACGGCTGAAGTCGTGATCGCCGCTGAGTGCGACGCCGATCTGGTCGCGCAGCTCGACGCGGCTGTCGTTGTAGCGACCGGCAAGCGTCAGGTCGAGCCGCGGGGTGACGGCGAACGTGTCAGTGAAGAATGCGCCCAGATTCTCCGTGCGCGCATCGAGGCCCACGAACGTGTCGGCGACCAGAACGCCGGCCGGAATCGCGCCGCGCCCAGCGTCGAAACTGGCAAGTTCAGCGCCTGAGCCAAAGCGTATGTCGCTGCGGTCAACCGATCCGCCCACGATCAGACGGTTTTCGCGCCCCGCGAGCGGCGTCGTCAGTCCGTACTGCGCAGAGGCGCCGTACGTGTCCTGATTCGTCGCGCTGCGATTCAGCGTGGCGCCGTCAAGCGCTGGACTGAAAGCAATGGGATCGCCGTGCGGATCGAGTGCGAACTCGTCCTCGCCTTCCTCACACACGAAGGCAGGATCCGACTCGCATTCTTCGAAGAAGGATTCATCGCCGTTCAGAGTGTCGATATCGCTGCGACGTAAGTACAGCGCGCCTTGCAGCTCGTGCTCCGGAGCAAGGCGATGACTGCCCGCCAGCGTGACGAACACGAGTGAGTTCTCGGTGCGATCCGGATGCGTATAGATCGCTTCGCGCTCGATATCGAGCAACTGAATCGGCGCAGGACCGTTGCCGATCAGATCGGTTTCGACGACCGTAAGATTCAGAGCGATTTCACTGGCGTCATTGCGCCAGCCGACATCGCCGAACACGTGCATCGCGTCCGAGGGCGAATGGTTTCGCCAGCCGTCCTCCGTCAGATAGCGCGCGCTGACGTAATAGCTCAAACGGTCCTGCACGCTCCCGCCGGATTCGACCTCGGCGATGGTGCGCCCGTGCGATCCGGCCAGCACTTCGCCGCCGGCGCCAGGATCGGTGAAGCCGTTCTTGGTCCGGATCGAGAGCGCGCCGCCGAGCGTGTTGAGCCCAAATACAGGATTCGAACCGGGAATCAGATCAATGCTCGCGATCGCCGGCTCGGGAACGAGCGCCCAGTTGACGACGTCGCCGAAAGGATCGTTGATTCGCACGCCGTTCTGATAAACCGCCATCCCCTGAGGCTGGCCGAGCAGCGGCGAGGCGACGAAGCCGCGGAATTGCACGTCGGGCTGCAATGGATTTGCCTGCGCCTCGTTGATGAAGACGCTCCCGAGCCGCCGATCGATGAACTGCGCGAGGCCGGCGCCGTGCACACCGTCCAGATCCCTGCTCGTTGCGCGCTGAATATTGCCGGGCATGCGGTCGATCGGCAGTTCCAGACCGCCGAGCGGCGTCGAGGCGACCGTAACCTCTTCGAGAACTTCATTGGCCGTGTCGCGCGCGGGGTGTGCGGCAAGCGCGAGCGTAGACGTCGTCGTCAGCAGGAAAGCCAGACCCCGCCGCGATGTTTCGGCGAGGGCAAACGCCCGAGTCACAACTCCACGATCCATCCGCGCGACCTCGCGACATTCAGAAATTCAACGATGTCCGCTGCGATCGTACGCATCGGCGACGCACGTACGATCTCGGCGATGATGGCGTCGCGGTTGCGCGAGCCGTCGCACAGCCGAAGAATTGCCGCGGCGCCGTCGTTCAGATGGACGTCGCCGCCCGGACACACCAGCACTGGTG
>JBOHZJ010000306.1:0-3613 GCA_050738395.1 Steroidobacter sp. | reverse complement strand
GGTGTGTAGGGTCTATCCCTCCCTTCGAACTTACGTTTCCAGCTTTTATTTTTTTGCGGTCTTTCGCGGCTCCTCATTCCGTTCCAGACTACTGGCACTCGACGGTCTGGCCGGTAACGCCGCGGCTGTCCGGGCCAAGCAGGAACAGGTAGGGCCCGACGATCGAGTCCGCTTGCGGCAGCGTGTTGCGATCTTCGGCCGGGTACGCCTGCAGCCGCATGTTCGTGCGCACCTTACCCGGATTGATGCTGTTGACGCGCATCGCGGGCTGCTTCTCCAGTTCGTCCGCCAGCATGTGCATCAGGCCGTCGCTCGCCCATTTCGATACGAGATAGGCGCCCCAGAAGGCGCGCGGCTGCGGCACCACGCCGCTCGAGGTAAAGATGATCGAGGGATCGCTCGAGCGCTTCAGCAGCGGAAAGCAGCTGCGCGTGAGAATGAACGGTGCGTTGACGTTCACATGCATGGTGCGCATCCACTTCGCCACGTCGTGATGTTCGATCGGCGCCCGCTCGCCAAGCATGCTGGCGTTGTGCAGCAATACGTCGAGCCGCCCAAACTCCTGATCAAGCGCCGCCACGAGCCTGTCGTATTCGTCGGGCCCTGCTTTCTCGAAATCCAGCGGCAGGATCGCCGGCCGCGGATGCTGCGCGGAGATGATCGAGTCATACACCGCTTCGAGCTTGCGCACATTCCGTCCATGAAGGATGACGCGCGCCCCGTGAGCGGCGGCCGCGATCGCGACCGCTTTGCCGATGCCGTCGCTGGCGCCGGTGATGAGGACGACACGATCGCGAAGGATGTCCGCGGGGGGTTGGTAGTTTCGTGGGTCGATCATTGAGTGGCTGACTGGCAAGCTGGTAACTCGGCCGACTGGTCGACCGGCTAACTGGCAAGTGAGTGAGGAAATCGCCAGGGCAGTTTACCGGTTGGCCAGTGCGCCAGTTAGCCAGCCTGCCAGTTAGCTGGCGCGCCTTGCCGCGCGCCATGCGATCCACGGCTTCTCGATCGGCCCGAGCTCGATGCGTTCCGGGGCGACATCGTAGTTACGCGCGGCCATGCGGTCGAGCAACCGACGATGCAGGGCGGCGAGCACGTGCAAGGGACGCAGCGTTGCTGTATTCACTCCGGGGCTGGTCTGATCGAGTTCGGCGTCGATTATCTGCCGCATAGATTTGACGGCGTTCCTCACTCGCGGGTCGGTTTCACGCTTGCACACATCGGCGGCCGTGAGGCCGAACGAGTCCATCTGGTCGAGCGGCAAATACAGGCGGCCGTCGCAGGCGTCCCGTCGCAGATCGCGCAGGATTTCGGTCCGGCGCACGCCGACCCCGATACGGTTGGCGAAAGCGCGCGTCGTTTCATCAAGCGGCTGCGGACTCAGCAAGTGCGCGGCGATGAGCTCCATCATCGAGCCGCCGCTGCGCGAGCAATAGGCGCGCAGCTCGCGAGCGTTTGAGTAGGTCATGCGCGCGAGATCCATATCGGCGGCTGCAAGTAGTTCATGCAGCTTGGCGAATGCAGCGCGACCTTCTCCATTTTGTTCGTCGAGTACTCGCATCGCAGGATGTTGCGGGGCGCCGTTAACCAGGCGATCCACTTCAGCGCGCCACCACTGCACGCGCGTATGCGCGATGTCGTGATTGACGTTCTGCGCCGACTCGCGAATCTCTGCGTCGATGACGTACAGCGCCATGACCGAATCGCGCTTCTCCTCGGGCGCATAGAGCGCGGAGAAATACCGCATCGACCCCGGCGGCGCCGCGCGGTTGACCATGGTGTCATCGAGGGGGGATATCGGAGGCATGAGTCAGATCAGACGAGAGCCGCGAAAGACCGCAAAAAAGAACAACGAGGCTGGAATACGGACCTGTTTGGCCGATGCGCTTGTTTACTCTTCAGATCTTTTTTGCGGTCTTTTGCGGCTACTCCTCCTCCTGTTTCGTCTGAGGTTCGCGAGCGAGCCGGTCGATTGGCTCCAGGGGTTCGAGTTCGCGTTCGGGTCGTACGCCGAGTTCGGTGAATTTACGGGCGCCGGGCAGCACCTGGCGTTCGAGTGAGCCGACCGCGGCGTTGTAGCAATCCACGCTGCCGCTGAGGCTGCGCCCGAGCCTGGTCAGATGACTGCCGAATATGGCGAGACGCTTGTAGAGATCTTCCGCCAGCGTTCGGATCGTCTCGGCGTTCTGCGCAAGAGACATCTGGCGCCAGCCATAGGCGACCGCTTTCAGGAGCGCCACGAAACTCGATGGCGTAGCGATGATCACGTCCTGACGGATGGCGTCTTCCAGCAGCGTGGGTGTTTCGGCGAGCGCCGCCGACAGGAACTGGTCGCCGGGGATGAACAGGATGACGAAATCGGGGCTCTTCTCGAACTGACTCCAGTAGTTCTTTGCGCCGAGCTGCCGTACACGATCCGTGATTGCCTGCGCGTGGCGGCGCATCGCGATCGCGCGCAGCTCGTCGGTGGGGGCGTCGACCGCATCCAGGTAGGCGTCCAGCGGCGTTTTGACATCGACGACCAGATCGCGGCCGTCGGGCATATGCACGATCATGTCCGGTCGCAGGTTCCCATCCTCGGCGCGCACGTGCACCTGCTCGCTGAAATCGCAGTGCTGCACCATGCCCGCCAGCTCGGCGAGCCGTCGCAGCGTCATCTCACCCCACTGCCCGCGGACTTCCGGACGGCGCAGCGCATTCACGAGGGTGCGCGTCTCCTTCTGCAGGGCCTGCTGCCCGAGGGTGACGGATTCGAGAGTGGCCTTCAGGCTGCCGAAGCTTTCGGCGCGCTCCTTTTCAATGCGCAGCAACTGTTCGCCCGTTTTATTGAGGGCCTCGCGAATCGGCGCGAGCATCACTTCAATTGCCTTCTCGCGCTCCGTAAGGGACGCCGCAGCGGCCTGCTGATGCTGACCGAGGTGTTCACGCGCGAGCTTCAGAAACACTTCGCTGTTCGAACGAAGCGAAGCGCCGGCAACCTTGTCGAACGTCGCCTGCAATCGCTCCGTCGCACGCTCGAGCGCAGCCTGCCGCTCGCGCTCGATCTGATCTTCCGCCTTGACCTGAGATCTGAGTACTGCGAGTTCGACGTGCAGAGACTCCGCGCGGCTCCGGCCGCGCGCCCACGCGATCAGCGCTCCGATCAGGAGCCCCACAACGAGACCTGTAAACGCCGCGATAAGGATCGACGTCGTCACAGGCGTTCCAGATCACTAGTCACTGGTCAGTCCTTTCTCAGGCACATCATGTAATTCACGTCGACGTTCGAACTGCGCCGTGCAGTGTTTTGCAGCGGGTCGTAGGCGAGCCCCGCGACGTCCTCGACGATCAGCCCGGCCGCTCGCGCCCAGCGCGCGAGTTCTGAAGGCTTGATGAAGCGGTCATAGGCGTGCGTGCCGCGCGGGAGCAGATTGAGAACGTACTCGGCGCCGATCACGGCCAGCAGGTAGGACTTGAGATTGCGGTTCAGCGTCGATGCGAAGACGCGTCCACCAGGTCGGACCAGTGCATGCATGGCCCGTAGAACGCTTTCGGGCTCGGGTACATGTTCCAGCATCTCCATGCACGTGACGACGTCGTAGGCGCCGGCGGAATGCGCGGCGTGCGTTTCGGC
>JBOHZJ010000305.1:0-1948 GCA_050738395.1 Steroidobacter sp. | reverse complement strand
CGCTGCACGTTGCCGCCCATGATGGAGGCAACGTCGGCCTCGCTGAATCCGTCCCCCAGCAATGCTTGCGTGACGAGCACCACGCCGGTGGTATCGAACGCGGTGGAAGTGGCGCCGTCGAAATCCGAGCCGAGAGCGACGTGTCGAACACCGACCAGATCGACGACGTGACGCATCGCCTTCACGATTGCTACAGCGTTCTCCTCGCAGACCGCGCCCGCGAAGTAGCCGATGCCGATCAGCCCGCCGTTCGCAGCGATCGCGCGGATGTGCACATCGCTGAGATTTCGCGGGCCGGGACACGTTGCCTGCACTCCCGTGTGCGATATGACGACGGGTCTTTGCGCCATCGCGAGCACATCATCGATGACTTTCGGCGCCGCGTGCGCCAGGTCGACGAGCATCTTCTTCTCCTCGAGCCGACGCACGACGTCGCGGCCGAACGGAGTGAGTCCGCCCTTTTCCATCCCATGCGCTGAGCCGCCGAGCTCGTTGTCGAAGAAGTGAGTCAGGCCGGCCATGCGAAAGCCCGCGTCGTAGAGCTCGTCCACGTTTTCCAACTTGCCCTCCAGGGGGTGGAGTCCTTCGAGCGCGAGCAGCGCAGCCGTGCGGCCGTGACCCGGCCTGGTCGGCGCATTTGAGCTGAGAAACTCCGCGAGATCTTCACGCGAGCGCACGATCCGCAGCGCGCCGCCGGAGGCGGCTTCCTCGCGATGCAGCTTCTCGCTCTGGTACAGCGCGCGTTGGAGCAAACTGCTCCAGGTGCGAGGCGGCCAGCGACTCGCGACCGCCAGCAACGTGATGTTGTCGGTGTCGCCGGCGTTGCGCTCGAAGTTCATGCCGCGCGGCGTCTTCGTGACGGCGGCGAACACCTGCAGCGAGACGCGCCCTTCGGCCAGGCGAGGCAGGTCGATGTGCCCGTAGTCGCGCCGTCTCTGCAAGTCACGGTCCCACAACATCGTGTCGCCGTGCAGGTCCGCCACGAACAGCCGTTCGTGGAGCGCACGGGCTTGCTCGCTCGCTGCATAGGGCGCCGGCGCCGCAACCCCGTTCATGCGCTTGTCGACGATGCGCGGCACGGTGAAGAACACACCCAGGGCCACGAGGATCCCCACGGCCAGAATCATGAGGACTTTGAGTTTGCGGGTCGTCACGGAAGGACTCTCGCTCGATTGTTGGCGCTCATCTTGTCATATCGGGCTTGAATCGCCGCGCCGACGTCCGCATCTTCCGTTCCCTCTGCAGACGACGAGGAATCCCATGAGCGCCCGCCTCAAGATCGACTTCGTGTCCGATGTCTCGTGCCCGTGGTGCGCCATCGGGCTCGCTTCGCTCGAACAGGCGCTCGAACGCATCGGGGACGATATGACCGCCGACATTCGTTTCCAGCCCTTCGAGCTGAATCCGCACATGCCGCCGGAGGGCCAGGACATTGCCGGGCACATTGCGCAGAAATATGGCTCGACGCCCGAACAGATGCAGCGCAGTCGCGAAGCCATCCGCGCCCGAGGGGCAGAGCTCGGCTTCACGTTCGACATGGACCAGCGGGCTCGGATCTACAACACCTTCGACGCGCATCGACTGCTGCATTGGGCCGGGCTCGATGGTCGTCAACATGCATTGAAGCGCGCGCTGTTCGCGGCGTACTTCACGCACGGGCGCGATCCCAGCAATCGCGAGGTGCTGATCGACATCGCGACACAAGCAGGCCTGGATCCGCTGCGCGCACGCGAGGTTCTCGAATCAGGCCTGTACACCGACGACGTTCGCGAGCGCGAACAGTTCTACGGCGAGCAGGGCATCCAGGCCGTGCCCTCCGTCGTCGTCAATGACAAATTCCTGATTCAGGGCGGGCAGCCCGTGGAGGTCTTCGAGCAGGCGCTGCGCAGGATTGCCGCCGAGTCCAACGACGTCTCTGGCTGAGGGCCTTCGTAGAACGCATCCACAC
>JBOHZJ010000304.1:0-4359 GCA_050738395.1 Steroidobacter sp. | reverse complement strand
ATGCAGAGCAACCACGCCGAGAGCGTCCGGCTATTCGAGAAGGTCGCCGAGGGCGCGCCGGTTCCTGCCGTCTACAACAACCTTGGCGTCCAGTATGCGAAGACGCAGAACCCGGAAGCGTCGCGACGCGCCTTCGAGCTGTCGAAGGCGAAGATCGCCGAACTGGCCGAGGCGGCGGCGAAGAACCGTCCGCTGGCCGCCGATGCCCTGAGGCCGCCGCGGGATTCGGGTCCTGGTGTGCGTACCGAATCAAGTTCAGTGCCGGCGATGGTGATCGAGCCGTTTGCTGCACCGTACGTGAAGCCCAGCGAGATGCATGTGATCGCGCACGGCACACCGGTCAATGGTTCGTACCAGGTCAAATACAAGCCTGAGGCCGGCGCAACGGTGGTCATGGAACCGGGCGCATACGACGTCCTGTACAAGGCGAGCGGCTATGGAGCCGGGTTCGTGTTCGCCTCGAACGTCGTCGTCCGCGAAAGCACGCTCACCCGCGTCAACCCCAACGGGCTCGTCGGCGGCATCGCCGTGGAAGCGGTTTCGAAGAAGGGGTTTCCGCTTTTGAAGAACGTCGAGTTCATCGATCGGGCCACCGGCGACAAACGAATTCTCGCCCAGCAAACGGACAGAATGGGCGTGACGCTGCCACTGGCGCCGGGCGCGTACGACGCGGTGGGCACCACCACCGACGGACAGGAGAAGGAACTCGCCACGAACCTCGCCGTGCACGCCGGTCAGATCACGAAGTTCGACACGCTCGGCCAGATGGCCTCGATCATCGTGCATGCGCCGAACGTAAAAGGGCTCGACATGAAGGCGGTCTACGCGCTGAAGGCCGGCACCAACCAGATTCACGGGAAGGTGGAGGCGTGGGACGTGCCGATACTCGTACCAGGCGGCGTCGCGTATGACATTGCACTCGAACAGTCGGCCGGACTGACGCGGATCAAAACAGGCATCACCCCCGGGCGCGGCGAACTCGTCGAGATCCGCTGACGTCGACCTTGGCGCGGACTTCGGCGCCGCGGACTTCGGCGCCGGGCCGTAGGTTCGTAGCTTTTCTGGACGAATGGCGGGTTACTCGCATAAGCAGATCCTATTTATTGAGCTAGCCTCTGCGTGCGAACGAGCAACTCAACTCGGAGGCACGGATGCCCCGCCCGCTTCGGATTCATGTTCCCGGCGCGTTCTATCACGTAACGCTGCGCGGGAATCATCGGCAGAACATCTTCTTCTCGGCAGCTGACCGGCAGTTGTTTGATGACATCACCGCCGAAGTCATCACACGCTTTTCCGCTCGAGTGCATGCGTACTGCTGGATGACGAATCACGTCCACATACTAATCCAGGTCGGCGACGCCCCTTTGGGTCGGTTGATGTTACGCGTGGCCGGCCGCTACGCCCGCAGCGTGCAAAGCAAGCTGAGGACGACCGGTCATCTATTCGAGAAACGGTACCATCCGGTTCTCGTCGATGCAGACGAGTATCTGCTCGCGCTGGTTCGCTACATCCATTTGAACCCAGTGCGTGCACGCATGATTCAGCATCCGACTGACTATCCCTGGTCCAGTCACCGGACCTATATCGGCGCCGTGACGAAGTCTTGGGTCACCACCGACTTTGCACTTGGGATGTTTCATACAGAGCGCGAGCGCGCAATCGCTGCCTATCAACGATTCATCGACGCGGGCGTCGCTTCCCCGAGCGTTTCACCGTTGATTGAACGCAACCCAAGTGATGCGCGCATTCTTGGTAGCGACGAGTTCGTCGGAAAATTGCTTGGCGATGCGTGGCGTCCTGGATCGCAGAAAACGCTTTCACATCTGATCGCGGAAGCATGCCTGCAATTCTCGGTCAGCGAGCAAGCACTTCATTCGCCTTGCACACAGCGACACATCACCAAAGCCCGTGCCTGGATTGCTCATCAGGCCATTGTCCTGCGGATCGCGTCTCTTTCCCAGGTTGCTCGTCACTTCAATCGCACCGAAGGCGCTTTGCGTCAAAGCGTCAAGCTGCACTTCAACTATCCCTGAGGCAAACCTACGAAGCTACGGCCCGGCACCGATGTCCTTCCGTGTTCTTGACGTCTGCGCGATGCCTCTTCCCTGAGACAATTCGGCGCGTCCGGGTTCGCGAATCGGGTCAGGTCTTGCACCAACGCACTACAACATCAGCGAACAGTGGTGCTCTCGAATGCTTGATTGCAAGACCTGACCCCGATTCCGCCCTGATGACATATCAGACTTGGAGCGCGGCGCCGCCTGTTTCCACGACTGGTTCTTGGGATTGAGGCCAGCGAATGCGGATTTGACCTGGATTTCGATTCAAGGCTTTTCTGCTCTTCGTGAGCGCAGAAAGTTCTTTCTCGACTGCGTTGTCGCGTCGCGAAGGTGAGCCTCTGGGTAAAGTTGTGGCGTAAACCTTACTCGTGAACTGCCGTATCCTTTTTAAATCTTCAGGTGCGGGACGCTTTGTCTTACCGCGGGTGAACGAGGTGAGACATGCCACCGCATCAGGTGCGACCAGCTGTTCCCAGATCGAAGGATCGTCTCCGTTCGGACTGCCGTGGTGGGCGACCTTTACGATGCGAGCCCTTGCGTCGGGAAATTGGTTGCAGCTAAGCACCGCCTTCCATCCGCACCCGGTATCAGCCACCACTTCCAAATCTCCGCCCAGCAACACTCGCTCCGAGTGCCACTGCAACCACAGCACAATCGAATAGTGATTGCGGTTCGTGGACGGAAGAACTAGCGATTGAGGTGATGCGCTCAGCCGCTCAAGCATCATGGAGATCTCTCGATGCGCGCGTTCAATCGATCCGTCCGACGGCGACAACGCGATTATTTGCACGTCGGCATCTGCGCCCCCGCGCGCCCACAAGCGGTGGTCTGCTCTTGTCCTGCATGCAGCCCGATTCCTGTTTCCATCCTGGGTCATGCGCTCTTGGATGATTCGATCCACTGCGATCATTTCCCGCAGTCCTGAATCTTGACGATCGGTGGCCCGCGACGAAAACAATCTCACGAGGGACAGAAACTCTTGTGATGTCAGAGCGGCTGAATAAACCACTTTGGCGTTGGGGCACGCCGCAACGACTTCAGATATGCCATCGATATGGTCGTCGTGCCAGTGACTGATAACCACGTGCGATACAGCGGACTCTCTAACCCCTAGGGATTGCAGATAGGCAAGGTGAAGTGGCAGACCACGCCGTTCGCCGCGACATGAATCAATGAGGATCCACTGACCATCGCCCACGTGTAACGCCGCGCACTCGCCGATGCCACAACCGAATAGCGAAAGTTCGAACGCTCTCGACTCAGGAAGCGATCCGGCCAGCACGCGTCAGTCCCACGGAACGCTGGAAGCGGAGCTTCCTGCGGCGGCTTCCAAATCTCGTATCGAAAACCCAGCCAACCTGCGCACTCGGAGCCGGGTAACGCGCTGTCGGGGTCGGCCTATCGTTTGCTCGTAACGCACTGACAGATAAAAAACTGCTCCCGTCTGCACAAGCGGACGATCGTCCTCGCTGAATTCGTCGATGTCGAAATCGATAAGCTCTGAAGCATTTTCGGGCCGACTCTGATCAATTATCTTCGCTGTAACAACTTCATCAGTACATTCCAAGATAATGCCTTTCCACATCTGAAGCAGCTCGTCTCGAAGGCTCGACGACGAAGAACCGGTGGCGAGCACCACATTCACGACGTCCGAATCAGTTCCCGTATGCGGTGATCGGAAATTCGAAACCGTGGTAATAGGGCTAATTTGCTTCGGACTATGCAATTCGCGTTCGACAACCAACGTGGCCGTCGTTTTTTCAACAGGTAAGTACGTCGTGGTCAGTGGGAGAGCGCTGCTGCTCATTGAATAGGAACTCGCATGGCCCGGCTTATGACGTCGACGGCAAGTGCCTCTGCTGCGTTCAGCGCGATATCCCACTCACTTGTGACATCGTTAAGGCTGGAGTCCATCGTTGATTTCGGTGGAAGATCAACATGACTGTTATATGCAACCTCGACTTCATACGGACGAGTGGTTTTCATCGGCTTCACGCTCACTTGAACATGTCCGGCTCGCTTGTCGCTTCGCGGACTGTGCATAGTCAGGCTAAGCATGCCCGGCTCAGACAAGTGTTTTTTCCAGACGTCCTTAGGCGCGAGTGTGTGGCCAATTTGGTGCCACTCGTCGACTGACGGAATTGCGAAACGTATGTCTCGGTTCAAGCCGATTTGCAGCGCCGGCGTATGTGGGAAAAAGCTGAAGACACTTTGTACAAGGTCGCGCAGCAGCGGGAAGTTGTCTGGTGTTTCTGTGGCCGCCATGAAGCGCCCCGGCAACACCTGCAGGAAGAGCCAA
>JBOHZJ010000303.1:0-9487 GCA_050738395.1 Steroidobacter sp. | reverse complement strand
GCGCCTCGGCGCCGCGCCGCTATGGGAGACTCGTCATTCAGCTCGGCTGTCGAATCTGAAAGCGAATGACAGGCCCATTCCAGTCGGAAGTTCTGACATCCGACTCCTCTATATCCGCCGCAAGGGGATGTTGCATCACCGTCTTGCGCCAGAAGGAAAGCGCCGCGGTGTTTCGTCGCGCGACAGCCGTCTCCCACAGACCCGGATAGCGGCTGAAGATCGTTTGCGCCGCCGCGGTCCCAATGCCGCCTCTACGATATTTGCGCGCAATGAAGAACTCCGCCATGTTGCGATCCACGCTGCGGCTTGTATGCGAAGAGCCGTTGAGGAGCGCAAAGCCCACGAGGCAGCTGTTCGAGCGCAGAAGCAGAGGCACGTGGGTTGTTTCACGCCAATAGGCGTCCAGTGGATAGTCAGGGAATCTCCCATCGTCACCCAGATCGCCCTGCGACCTGCCGGTCCAGTGCTCGGAGAAGTCATGCATGTAGAGCTGCATGAGATTCGCCAACGCAGTTTTTTCGTGCGGCGTCGCCACGGTTATCTTGACTTCGGACACAGCGAACTCCGTCGGAATCCAGCCCTCGCCGCGCTTCGATGATTGCATACGCCTGGCTACGGTGAGTTCCCCAGCGCCAGTTCCGCCGCCGTCACGAATCTCGGTTCGATGTCGATGGGCGTACCGGTGAGTCGATCGATGACGCGCTGCACTTCCGGCCGTACGACGACCATGCGCTCCATGAGCTGCTTCACGCCGGCGTAATCGCCGTGAGCCTGCAGCGTCATGATGTCGTGGGTGAGGCCGGCGACGGCTTTCTTCGTCTTCGGCAGGTCGAGCGAGAACTGCCCCTCCTTGTTGATGCGCACTGCGCCATGGTCCAGAAGATAGTTCACCTGCAACGCCATGCCTTTCGCATGCGCTGCATTCAGACCGAATCGCAACGTACGGAAGGTTGAGGCGAGGAACGTCACGTACATGCTGCGTTCCTGTTTTTTGTCGATCACGCCCTTGTCCATCAGGTACTGCAGCGCCCAGAGGCCGGAGATATCCGCCTTGGCCTCTTCGAGCGGGCCGTTCAGTTCCTTGAGTTCCTGACGCACGGTCGTGTCGCGGCCCGCGACGCGGATGGTCTGGGGACCGAGGCCGTGCATCAGTTCATGCATCAGGATGTGCGTGAAGAACGGCTCGAACGCGACCAGCGGCCGATCCTCCGGCGTGAGCGCGACACTCGCGATCGGCGCCAGCACTTTCTCGAACTTCGCTTCCTGGAAGTTTTTCAGCAGCACGCGCTTGGAGCCTTTCTCCGCCACCACCTTCTCATCGTTCGGCAAGTTGAAGGCCGCGGTCTGCACGCCGTGATTAGCGTCGCCGGCGGCGAACACCACGTTGACGACGCGAATGGGCGAGTAGCCGCCGAGCTTCGGTTTGCGAAATCGCTTATCGATTGGCAGATGATCTTCGAGATCCTGCAACTCCTTGCTGAACCGTTCGAGCTTGCGCGTCTCTTCCGCGTCGGTGAGTGTGATGAAAGACTCGAACGCCGCCTTGAAGTTGAACCACTCGTCTTCGTACACCTCATACGGACCGATCGTCGGTTCAATGGAAGCATCGAGCTCCATCCAGGCGACGTCGCTCGCGTAATAGTCGTTGCTGATGAACGCCTCTGCGCGTTTCGTGAGGAACGCCTTGAGCGTCGGTTGTTTCGTGAGAGCGGCAGCCTCTCGCAACAGGCGCGACATTTCGGCCAGCTCTCCCTGATATTCGAGGGAGTAGGGCACGGCGATGAGTTTGTCGTCCGAGGTTCGCCGAATGGTGCTGAAGAATCCGGCGCCGGCTGCGCGCTGCGCTTCGGGCAGCGCCTTCATCCAGGCGTCGATTTCTTCGCGTGTGGCGTTCGCGGGATAGAAGTTGGCGCTTTTCGGTTTCTCGCCCACTCCAGGCAGAAATGGACGGTCCTCATCCAGCTCCGACCAAGGTCCCTTGTTGAGCAGGAAATAGTTCAGGCGGGCGCGGCCGAGCGGCGTCTCGTCATTCGACAGTCTCAGCAGCAATGCCTCATTGCTGGCCGAGCGCTGCCGCAGGAACAATGCGTCGATGTAGCGCGAAGCTTCGATCAGGCGCGCAAGCGCAGCGCGCTCCCCGGGCGGCAGCTGCGCGAGATCGACTCGCACGTCCACCGGCGCGAAACGCGCAGCCATCGCGTCGAGTTCAGCAGCACTGGGAGTGGCGGAGTCAGCGGCAGACAATCCGATGGTCAGGCAGCATGCGACGCCGAGGAAGGTCGCAGCGATCACGGATCGTGTGGAAGGCATCGTCAGAACCTCGGGTGAAAGGGTATGGGCGCCGGAGCCGGCATTGTAATGAAAAGGCCAACCGGCGGGCTGGCCGACTGGCTCACCTGGTCAGAGGCGCAGCAGCATGCAGCGCTCGTTCCGATAGACGCTGCACCGGCGGCGTTGCATACGGCGACTCTCAATCTTTCCGCGAGTCCTGCCGCACCATCAGAAACTCCACGCCGGCCTCGGGGCCCGATTCCACCGCAAAAGCGCGCGTGCCGATTACCTTGAATCCGTAACGCACGTAGAATTTTTGCGCTCTCAGGTTGTGCTCCCATACTTCCAGGTAAATCCTTGCGGCGTTCCTGAGCCGTGGATGTTCAAGCGCTGCGTCCATGAGCGCTGCGCCAACACCTCTATCCTGGAACGCAGCATCGACATAAAGCCTGCGAAGCTCCTGCGCTCCGCTTACATCCACCCCTGTTGACGAGCGCGCTTCACCGAACTGCACGTAGCCGATGATCGCTGCGTCCGCTTCGGCCAGCAGCACGACATCTTCGCCAAGGATCCGCACGACCTTCGCGAGCGAAAGATGTCGATCGAGGTGAGAAGAAAGGTCCGACGGCCGGAACGTGTTGCCGAATGCCTGCGTATACGTTTTTCTGGCGAACTCGGTAAGAGTCGCGGCGTCCGTCGATCTGGCCGCCCTGATGGGTGCGCTATTCGCCATCGCCAACCATCACTCGCCGGCTTGCGCGCATTCTAAAAGCGCCAGGTCGCTTTGCCGTATACGGCGCGTTCAATTTCGCGCGAGCCGAATTCAGCGTGCTGCTCGTCGAGCAGATTCTGACCGACGAGCGCCAGCTGAAGACTCCTGATCGGCGACCAGCCGAGACGCGTGTCGAGCGCCACGTAGTCAGGAACGACTCCAAAGCCGCGGCCCGTGCTTCCGACTTCATCGACGTAACGAATCCAGACGTCGAACTCGATATTACGTGTGAGATTGAGCGACGAGCGCACCTGCGCTTGCTGCTGCGGATCGAAAGTCTCGCCCTGGCCGTCGTTCAGGTCGACCTGGCCCGGCTTTGCGCGCAGATCTTCCTGTAGCAGCGTGTACCCTGCGATGAGGCGCCAGGCGTCGGTTGCCTGCCACGTAGCTTCCAGTTCAACGCCGTAGATTTCGCCTTCGACGTTGTTCTGCGTGATGAAGGGCGGTCCGAGCGAAGTGCTGCGAATGTCATCGTAGTCGTTGTAGAACGTAGCGACGGATGCAAGGAATCTTTCGTGAGGTTTGACGCGCCAGCCCACTTCATAGGCGATCAGTTCCTCCGAATCGAAGTCCGGACCTCCCGCAAAAATGAATGGCTCGTTCGCCGGGAAGAAAAGATGCCGGTCGAACCGCGAAGGGGTTCGCACCGCGCGGGAAACCGCACCCCACCAGACCTGGCGTCCGCGGATCCATGCAACACGCGCGCTGGGCTGGATTTCGAATCCTGTGTAGTCGTTGTGCTCGAATTTCGATCCAATCGTCAGCTTCACCTGATCTTCGAAGAAGGAGATTTCGTCCTGGACGAAAGCGCTGAAGAGATGGCGGTCCAGGGCGGCGGGCAGGAAGGCAATGCCTTCTGGTACGTTTTCGACCGAATCATGAGTGAAGCGATACCCCGCGCCGATCAGCAGGTGTTGCCGGTCCCCAAGATCCCGCCCGTATTGCGTGTCCAGGTCGAAGGTATCGAGATCGTCGCCGAAATCGCCGGCCGCAAATTGATGAGTGCGATCGTAGTAGGCCTGGATCTGCAGCCGCTCGGCGTCGGTAAAGTTGCGCGTCCAGCGCGCCAATAGATTGCCGCCGGACTGGGAGATATCGGAGTCGCCCGGCTGTTCGCCGTGGCCCCCATAGACATCGGCCTGCAACGTGAGCAGGTCTTGAGAGCGCGTCCAATCCATCCGGAAACCCGCCTGCCCCGAATACCAGGAATCCGCGGCGCTTTCACCGTCCGCAAGGACGGAGTCGTCGCGATCGAAGTATTTCGCGTAGAACCGGTAGTGCAGATCCTCGCCGGCTTCGGCGCCGTAGCGAAAGCCGCCCAGAAGCCGCTCTTCGGTTCCCGCACCGGCGGCGACCAGAACGCCTTGTGTATCCCTCGCGTGCTTGGTGATGATGTTGATGACGCCGTTGACGGCGTTGGCCCCCCAGACCGTAGCGCCGGGACCGCTGATGACTTCGATGCGCTCGATATCTTCCAGCAGCGTGTCCTGCGCGTCCCAGAAAACACCGGAAAACAGCGGCGAGTAGACCGTGCGACCGTCGATCAGAACGAGCAGTTTGTTGGCGAATGGTGCGTTGAAGCCGCGGGCGCTGATCGCCCAACTGCGAGAGCCGCTCTGCGCAACCTGGAGGTTGGGTGCAAGGCGAAGCGCTTCGGGAATGCTGCGCGCGCCGGATCGTCGAATATCTTCTTCCGTGATTACGTGAACGGCTGCCGAGGCTTCGTTCGCCGTTTCCTCCCTGCGTGATACGGACGTTACTTCGATATCCGACAGCTCTTCGAGGCTCAGTTTTTTCAACTCTGTTACCGGCAAGACAGTTTGGGCGCCGTCTGCAACCGAGCTCGAGAGCAGGAGGAGCGCGCCGAGATAGATGCTCGCGCATGTCTGGGTCGGGAAGCACCGAGGTTTATCAAGCGTGGCCATCAGAGATTCACCTCCTCCTTGCGAAACACGGGGCGGTCCGTGGCGGTCGCCACACTGACAGGCCGACCGTGTGTATTAGATACAGGTTCTGCGCGGGTTGGGAATACGGTGTTGCGGCGGCGCGGTATGCTGGCCGCGGCTCGTGGTCCGATCAGGAGACGCTTCAGTTGAGCGAAGAACCCCAGGCGCCGGTGATGATCCCTCACGCCGAGCTGGCCCTCGACACACTCGCAAGAGTTGTGGAGTCATTTGTACTGCGCGAAGGCACCGACTACGGCGAGAAGGAGTATTCGCTCGAGGAGAAGGTCGCGCATGTAATTCGCCTGCTCGAGCGCGGCGAAGCCCGAATCGTTTTCGATCCGAATTCCGAGACCGTGGATATTGTCGTGGTGCGGTAACGAGCGTGCGACGTCAGCCGCCTTCGAGCGGAAAGCCGCTGTCGCGCCACGCTTTCATTCCGCCGTCGAGTGCGATGGCGCGTGTAAACCCAAGCTCGCGCAGCGTCGCGGCGGCCAGCGTTGAAATCTTGCCGAATTCGCACAGCGTCAGAATTCGCGCGGTGGGATCCGGCAGCTCGGCATTCACTCGCAGCTCGAGCTGGCCGCGCGGAAGGTTGCGTGCGCCTGCGACATGTCCAGACTCATAGGCGTCTTTCTCGCGCACGTCGAGAACGATCAGATCGCGATCACCGCGCTCGATGCGAGCCTTGAGCTCGGTGAGCGACATGAACGGAATCTTCGCCGCCGCTTCCGACAGCAGTTGGGCGATGGTTTTGCCGCCGCTCATGTTGGTGCGTAACGCCTCGGTGATGTGCGTGGGTGCGGTCAGATCCAGATGCCGCATCATCTCGATGAACTCGGTGCGATCACGTTTCTGCAGGCGTGGATTCTCCGCAAGCTCCTGCGCGATCGTGCTGGGGCCTTTGTTCCGGTAGTCATGGGCGGGAAAAATCTTCAGCGCCGGATCGAGTTTCAGAATGCGGTTGAAGAGACTGTCATACAGGGCGTCCGGATCGCCGGTCGGCAGATCGGTGCGGCCGGTCCCACCGACCAGCAAGGTGTCCCCGGTAAAGAGACGATCCTCGATGAGCAGGCATACCGAGTCGCGCGTATGGCCGGGCGTGTGCATGGCCTGAACCCGCATGCCGCCGATCACCAGAATGTCGCCATCATCGAGGTGCATGTCGGCGAACGGGGCGGGGCTCGATCGATGCATCGCCACCGGGATGCCGAGCGATTCGCCTAGCTGGCGCGCGCCGGAGAAGTGATCCGCGTGCGTGTGCGTGTCGATCACATAGCGGATCCGCAAACCCTCACGCGCGGCGCATCCCAGGTACCGGTCGAGCTGGCCGATTTCGGGATCGATCAACGCTGCGGCGCACGTGTCAGCGCAGCCGATGAGATACGACTGGCAGCCGCCCGCGGCGATTCGTTCGAAGATCATCGGGTCCGTTTTGACGTAGTGAGTTCGCGATCAACTCTAGCACTGGGACCCTGTCAGAACTACCCGTGCAAAAGCGAACCTTATCGCCGCAATCGCGTTAGCATCTGGTGATGGTCAAAGAGCTATCGGAAAGCACTCTCCTGCGGACAGCGCGATGGGCGATGGTCGCGAGCGCTCTGACGTTGCTCATGAGTTGTTCAGGCCCGGAAGCTGATCCGCGCGCGCAGGCGGCTAGCGACAATTCGGAGGTCATCGACGTCGTGACCGCCGCTGCGATCGTCAAGCCGCTCGGGCTGCAAATCGAGGCGGTCGGCAACGCGCGTGCAAACGAATCCGTCGACGTCACCTCGAAGGCGTTGAACACCGTGGTCGCGATCCGTTTCAAGGAGGGGGACCGGGTCCATCGCGGCGACCTCCTGGTCGAATTCGATGCTGCTGAAGCGCGCGCGGCGCTCGCGGAAGCCCAGGCGGCGCTGGCCGAGAGTGAGAATCAATTCAAGCGTAGCCGCGATTTGTTCACCAGCCAGGCACTGTCGGTTTCACAGCTCGAGTTGATCGAAGCCACGCTCAAGGGCAATCGTGCGCGCGTCGATGCGGCGCAAGCGCGGCTCGATGACACCATCATCCGGGCGAGCTTCGATGGGCGCACCGGGTTTCGGCATGTGAGCGTCGGCAGCCTGGTGAGTCCAGGCACGGTGATCACGACGCTCGACGATACCTCGATCATCAATCTCGACTTCACCGTCCCGGAAACCTATCTGTACGTGCTCGAACGAGGACTGCGCGTGACGGCCGAAACGGCCGGGCTGCCGGATCGAGAGTTTGAGGGCGAGGTCACAAACCTGGGTTCACGCGTCGATCCGGTCACGCGTTCGATTACGGTCCGTGCGGAAATTCCCAACGAGGACGGCGTGCTGCGGCCGGGTATGTTCATGACCGTGAGTTTGCAGGGCGAGGTCGCGCCCGCATTGATCGTGCCTGAAGCGGCGATCGTGCCCGAGCAGGGCAGGACGTTCGTGTTTGTGGTGCGCGAGGGGCTTGTCGAGCGTCGCGAAGTGCGCCTGGGGAAGCGTCGGCCTGGCGAGGTCGAGATCGTGGAGGGCCTGCAGGAGCACGAGCATGTCGTGATCGAAGGAACTCAGAACGTGCGCGAGGGCAGTCGTGTACGTGAAGAAGTGCGCGACGCGTCCGTTCCTCCGAGCAGCTAGTCATGCGCATTTCCGAGATTTCGGTCCGCCGACCCGTGTTCGCCACAGTGATCAGCCTGTTGCTGGTCATCTTCGGACTGGTCTCGCTGGATCGCCTCGCGATTCGCGAGTACCCCGATATCGACCGGCCGGTGGTTTCGGTGACGACCACCTACAACGGCGCTTCCGCTCCTGTCATCGAGACCAAGATCACGCAGGTCATCGAGGACTCGATCGCCGGCATCGAAGGCATTCTCAAGATCGAGTCCGAGAGCCAGGACGAGCGCTCGCAGGTGCGCATCGAGTTCGATGTGAGCCGCGAGATCGACGGCGCGGCGAACGACGTGCGCGACCGCGTGTCGCGGGTGATGGGCGATTTGCCGGACGAAGCCGATCCGCCGGAAGTCATCAAGGCCGATGCGAGCGCCGAGCCGGTGATGTTCATCAGCTTCAGCTCCGCTTCGATGTCGCTGCTGGAGATCACCGACTACGCCGAACGCAATCTGATCGATCGACTGTCAACCGTGCCGGGCGTCGCGCGGGCAAGCATTGGCGGCGCCCGGCGCTACGCCATGCGCATCTGGATCGACCGGCAGGCGCTCGCGGCGCGCCAACTTACTGTCACCGACATCGAGGATGCGCTGCGGCGCGAGAACGTCGAATTACCGGCGGGCAGACTCGAATCGCGCACGCGCGAATTCTCGCTGCGCACGGTGGTCGGCCTTGAAACGGAGCAGGATTTTCGCGAACTCGTGATCGCGCGCGGCGCAGAGGGACATCTCGTGCGGCTGAGCGAGGTCGCCAACGTGCAGCGCGCCGCGGAGAACGATCGGACTTATACGCGTTACAACGGCACGCAAGGCGTCTCGCTCACGATCGAAGCGCAGTCGAAGGCGAATACGCGCGATGTCGTTCATGGCGTGCGCGCCGAGATCGATCGTATTCAGGCGAGTCTGCCAAAGGGCGCGTTGCTGGCGGCGGCCGTGGACAATGCAGTCGCGATCGAGGCGGCGTTGAAAGAGGTGCTGATCGCGGTCGCATTCTCGCTGTTCGCCGTGCTGACCGTGATCTATGCGTTTCTCGGCAGCCTGCGCGCCACGCTCATCCCGGCGGTCACGATTCCGGTATCGATCCTGGCCTCGTTCACCGTGATGTACGCGATGGGGTATTCCGTCAACGTGCTGACGTTGCTTGGCCTGGTGCTCGCCGTCGGGCTGGTCGTCGACGATGCGATCGTGGTGCTCGAAAACATTCATCGGCGCGCCGAACTCGGCGCTCCGGCGCTGGTCGCGGCCGTGACGGGGAGCAAGGAAATCGGCTTCGCCGTCATCGCGACGACGTTGACGCTGGCGGCGGTATTCGTACCGATCTCGTTTCTACCCGGCGATCTGGGCCGCCTGTTCAGCGAATTTGGTTTTACGCTGGCGGCCGCTGTGCTGTTCTCGGCGCTGATCGCGCTGACGCTGACGCCCATGCTGGCGTCCAGACTTCCGGAGTCCTCGACCAGGCGCAATCGGATTGCGCACGCCGTGGACCGATTCTTCAGGCGCGCTGCGGAAGTTTACGATCGACGTCTGCGCTCGCTCATCCGGCGACCCTGGCTGGTGATCGGCGTGGTCGGCGTACTGATGGTGCTTGGCGCGTTCACGTTTCGCACGGTGCCTGCGGAGTTTGCGCCCGCCGCGGACGTCGGCCGCGTGTTCATCACGATCGAAGGACCCGAGGGCTCGAGCTTTGACTACATAGATGGCTATGCCCGCAAGCTCGAATCCATCGTGATGAAGGAGATGGAGAAGGGCGAGATCGATCGCGTGATGATTCGAGTACCCGGCACGGGCGGCGGAAATGTGCAGACCGGCGACGTCAATTCCGCGCGCGCAATCGTGATT
>JBOHZJ010000302.1:0-16395 GCA_050738395.1 Steroidobacter sp. | reverse complement strand
AGCAGACAGTGTTGAGAGTCGGTTACACGCCCGAGCGGCTCAAGCAGCGTCAGGATCTCGCGATCGAACAGAACATCACAACGCTGCGCAATCGAGTCAATGAACTCGGCGTGTCCGAGCCGATCGTCGCGCGGCAAGGTCTCGACCGCATTATCGTGCAGCTGCCCGGCGTGCAGGATCCGAATCAGGCAGTGCGCGTGCTCGGCGCGACCGCGACGGTCGAATTCCGCCTGGTCGATGAAGCGAACAATCCGTACGAGGCGGAAACCAGCAAGCGCGTCCCGATTGGCTCCAGGTTGTATCGTGACGACGAGGGCCGGCCCATCCTGCTGAAGCGCGACATCATCGCCACCGGCGAGCAACTGACGGACGCCGGTTCAGGCTTTTCGGAAGGCGCGCCCGAAGTGAACGTGACGCTCGACGCGCGGGGCGGTAACGAGATGCTCAAGGCGACGCGCGACAACGTGGGCCGCCGCATGGCGGTGGTGTACATCGAGACCAAGCATCTCGCCGATGGCGAGACATGCAAGGGAACGCGTTCAGGACAGACCTGCATCGAAGAACGCGTCATCAGCGCGGCGACGATTCAGAGCGTGCTGTCGTCGCGCTTTCGGATCACCGGTCTGCAGGCGGCGGAAGCGCAGGAGCTGGCGCTGCTGCTGCGCTCCGGCGCGCTGGCGGCCCCGCAGACGATTGTCGAGCAACGCTCGATCGGTCCGACGCTCGGCCAGGACAACATACGCAACGGCATGAAGGCGCTCGCGATCGGCGCAGTGCTGACGTTCATTTTCCTCGCGATCTACTACCGCGTGTTCGGATTGATCGCGAACCTGGTGCTGCTGCTGAACGTCATCATGCTGATGGCGTTGATGTCTCTTCTGCAGGCGTCTCTGTCCCTTCCGGGCATTGCAGGCGTCGTGCTGACCATCGGTATGGCTGCGGATGCGAACGTGCTTATCTTCGAGCGCATCCGCGAAGAACTGCGCAACGGCAATTCGCCGCAGGCCGCGATCAGCGCCGGCTTCGACAAGGCGTTCTCCGCAATCGCGGACTCGAACGTCACCACGCTGATCGCCGGCATCGTGCTGTTCGTCTTCGGCACCGGTCCGATCAAGGGGTTCGCCGTGACGCTGGTGCTCGGCATCCTGACGTCGCTGTTCAGCGCGATTGTGTGCGCCCGCGTGATCATCGATCTCCTCTGGGGTCATCGTCGCCGTCTGATCGCGCTGCCCGTGTAACCCCTGAATAGACGAGTAAGGCAGATGGAATTTTTCAAGCGAACGCCAAGCATCGACTTCATGGGGAAGCGCCGTATCACGTACGTCATCTCAGCGATGTTGATGATCGCGTCGTTCGTGTTGCTCGCTGTCCGCGGACTGAATCTTGGCATCGATTTCACCGGTGGCGTGGTCATCGAAGTAGCCTATCCGGCAGCCGCAGACATCGACCGTGCACGCCAGGCGCTGGCAGCGGCCGGATTCGAGGATGCTCAGGTACAGACGTTCGGCAGCTCACGCGATCTGGCGGTGCGAGTCATCCCTCCGGCGGGGGAGGATGTCAATCAGGTGAGCGCCCGGGTCCGCGACGCGCTGAGGGCGTCCGACCCCGGCGTCGAGATCCGTCGGACGGAAGTGGTGGGTCCGCAAGTAGGGCGCGACCTCACGGAGCAGGGCGGTCTCGCGATGCTCTTTACGTTCATCGGCATCCTGATCTATGTAGGGTTTCGCTTCGAAAAGAAGATGGCGGCGGGCACCGTGTTGGCTGCAATGCACGATCCGATCGTGATCCTCGGCTTTTTTGCCGCAACACAGCTCACGTTCGATCTTTCAGTGCTTGCAGCCGCGCTCGCCGTAATCGGTTACTCCATCAACGACACGGTCGTGGTATTCGACCGGGTGCGCGAAGTGTTCCTGCAGATGCGCAAGGCGACGCCCACCGAGACGATCAACGCGGCGCTCAATCAGACGCTGTCACGCACCTTGATGACGAGCTTCTCCGTGCTGTTCGTCGTCGTCTCCCTGTACCTGTTCGCCGGTGCTTCGCTCGAAGGATTTTCGATCGCCATTATTATTGGCGTAGCCGTCGGCACATATTCATCGATCTTCGTCGCCGGCGCCCTGGCGCACGATATGGGATTGAAGGCGCAGGATCTCATGTCGATCAAAAAGGACGACCCGGAGCTGGATGCGTTGCCTTGAGAAGTGATCAGCGACTAGTCAGAGAGCCGCGGCGATCGTCACCACGAAACGAATTTGTCTCAGGGGATCCAGACACCACGTTCGAGAATTGAAGGTGTGACGCCTGATGCTGTTTCAGCCTGTCTATTCACCAGTCACTAGTCGTTAGTCACCTTCTTCCAAGAATGAACCTCATCGTCTGGCTCGGCTTCTTCGCGATCTTCATCGGCGTTCTGGCCCTCGACCTCGGGGTCCTGCACCGCGAGTCGCGCGCCATGGAAGTGCGGCAGGCGCTCGGTTGGACCGTCGTCTGGGTTCTGGTTGCGCTGTCGTTCACGGGCCTTGTGTACGGCGTTTACGAGCAGCACTGGTTCGGCTGGCGCATCGGCGCTGATGCGCCGAGCGGCGCCGAAGCTGCGATCCAGTACGTGACCGGCTATCTGCTCGAATGGTCTTTGTCGGTCGACAACATCTTCGTCATCGCGGTGATCTTCACGTTCATGAAGATTCCGCCGCAGTATCAGTACCGGGTCCTGTTCTGGGGCATCGTCGGCGCTATCGTGCTGCGCGGCGCCATGATCGCGCTCGGAGCGGCGCTGATTCATCGTTTCGACTGGATGTTCTATGTCTTCGGCGCAATCCTGTTGCTGTCGGCGGCCCGAATGCTGCGGAGCGAAGAGGATCAGTTCGATCCCGGCAAAAGCGTGCTCGTGCGCATTGCGCGCCAGGTCTATCCCGTCACTGAAAAGCTGGACGGCGAGCGCTTCTTCACGCTGGTGAATGGCAAGCGCGCCGCAACGCCCCTGTTTGTGACGCTCCTGCTCGTGGATTTCGCCGATGTCGTGTTCGCCGTGGATTCGATTCCGGCGATCTTCGCCGTGACCCAGGAGCCGTTCATCGTATTTACGTCGAACGCCTTCGCGATTCTCGGATTGCGCTCTTTGTACTTTGCAATCGCCGGGCTGATGGCGATGTTCAAGTACATCAAACTCAGCCTGATCTTCATTCTTGGATTCGTCGGCGTGAAGATGATGCTGCACCATCATATGGAAATACCGCACGCGATCTCGCTCGGCGTCATCATCGGCTTTCTCGCGATCGGCGTCTGCGCATCCCTCTGGGCGTCCCGTTCGGAGAGGAAGGCCGGGCGGGACGTAGAAGCAACCACCAAGAACACCTGATTTCCGATCAGAGACTCAATTGCCGCAAAAAGGCGCAAAGGGCGCGAATGGAACAATTAAATCGTCACTAGGAGATTTATCCACCTTACTCTTGGCTGGTAATTCTCTCTCTGACGCTGTTCCATTCTGTTTTTTTTGTGATCTTTGTCCCGCGGGATTTCCTTCCGGTCATGATCTTTGTGGTTACTCTGTCTCCGCTTTTGTAGGAGCGCTGTATGGAAATGCTCACCGATCCGCAGGTCTGGCTGGCTTTCGCAACGCTGACGGCGCTCGAAATCGTTCTCGGCATCGACAACATCATTTTCATTTCGATTCTGGTCGGGCGACTGCCGGAGAACCAACGACCGCGTGGACGTACGATCGGCCTGTCGCTTGCGATGCTCACACGCATTCTGCTGCTGCTGTCGATCACCTGGGTGATGGGACTATCAGCGGATCTGTTCTCGGTTGCGGGGTTCGGAATCTCCGGACGCGATCTGATTCTGATCGGCGGCGGGCTGTTTCTGCTCGCGAAGAGCACGCTCGAGATTCACCACGGGCTGGAGGGCGTCGAGGAACACAAGGAGGCCAAGGCGCATGCGACCTTCCTGAGCGTCATCACCCAGATCGCCATCATCGACATCGTGTTCTCGCTCGATTCGGTGATTACAGCCGTCGGCATGGCTGATGATGTGGAAGTGATGATCGCAGCCGTCGTCGTGGCTGTGCTCGTCATGATGTTTCTCGCCGGCCCCATCAGCAATTTCGTCGACCGACATCCCACGATCAAGATGCTGGCGCTGTCCTTCCTGATTCTGATCGGCATGGCGCTGATCGGCGAAGGCTTCGAAGTACACATCCCGAAGGGCTATCTCTACTTCGCGATGGCCTTCTCGGTCATCGTGGAGATACTGAATATTCGGATGCGCAAACGCGCCGCGAAGCCGGTGAAGCTGCGCGGCACGATGGAAGAGGAATATATCGGCGGGCGCGGAACTAAAGACGGCGCTAAGGATTGAGGCGCTTGCGCAGCGTGCTGTTTCGATAGCCGTACGCAAAGTAAATTACAAAGCCGGCGACGATCCAGGCCGTCATCCAGCGCCAGTTGTCCTGAAATGCGCGCAGGAACAACCAGAAGCATGCGACGGCCCCCAGCGTGCAGATGACCGGGGCAAACGGTACGCGGAACGAGCGCGGCAGATCGGGTTTGGTCCGGCGCAGCACCAGCACGCCGATGCAGACTGTGGCGAATGCGAGCAGCGTGCCCATGGACACCAGATCGCCCAGTACACTGATCGGCAGCAACCCGGCAAGAATGCACGCGACGGCGCCGACGAAAATGGTGCCCACATGCGGCGTGTGATGCCGCACATGCACGCGGCCGAACATGCGGCCGATCAGACCGTCCTTCGACATCGCGTAGAAGATGCGCGTCTGGCCGATCACCATCACCAGGATGACCGAGCTCAAACCGGCGAGCGCGCCGAGTTCGACGAGCGTCTTCAGCCACAGCAGGCTGGGGTATGCCTCCAGCGCAGTCGCCACTGGTTGCGGTGTGCCGAGCTGGCCGTAAGGCAGCATGCCCGTCAGGACCGCCGCAACGATGATGTACAGAAGTGTGCAGACGACCAGCGAACCGAGAATGCCGATGGGCATGTCGCGCTGTGGATTCTTTGCTTCCTGAGCGGCGGTAGAGACGGCGTCAAAGCCGATATACGCGAAGAATACGACAGTGGCGCCGCGCAGGACGCCGTCGAATCCGAAGCGGCCCGCGCCCTCGGCCGCGGGTATATAGGGCTGCCAGTTCGCCGGGTCGACGAACTGCAGGCTGAATGCGACGAACAACAGAATGACCGTGACCTTGATCGCCACGATAATCGAGTTGACGAACGCCGACTGTGAGATGCCGCGATAGCACAGCGCTGCGATCGCGATGACGATCGCCACGGCCGGCAGATTGACGATCGTTCCCGTGGTGACGAGCCTGCGATTGTTTTCTTCATCGTATGCGAAGTCGAGCGGTGCAGACGCGAAGGCCGCAGGCAACGCCAGATCCGCACCGACAATGTCTCCGATCGAGCGCAGCAGACTGCTGAAATATCCCGACCAGCCGACCGCCACCGTTGATGCTGCGAACAGATATTCGAGAACGAGATTCCAGCCGATGAACCACGCGATGAATTCGCCGAGCGTCGCATACGAATACGAATACGCGCTGCCCGATACGGGCATCATCGCAGCGAACTCGGCATAGCACAGGCCTGCGAACGCGCAGGCTATACCGGCGATGACGAAGCTGAGCGTAATGGCCGGCCCCGCGTGATTCGCCGCCGCCTGACCGGTGAGAACGAAGATCCCGGCGCCGATGACCGCACCAATGCCGAGGAGCACCAGGTGTCGCGCCGTGAGTACGCGCTTGAGCGTCGGTTCACCCTCCAGCGACCCCTCGATGGGTTCGCCTGCAGCAACATGCGGGGCAGGCGCCACCGGCTTGGTAATAAAGAGATTCACGTGATTTCTCCTCCCAGGATCGGCGGTCGCTGCGTTATAGCCGCGAGGGTCGCCGGCTTCTATTTGTGCGGGCGGACTGTACCGGACGAATCTTTGCGAGGCCAGCGGCGCACGCGCCGCTCAACGAGCGCGGCGTCACACGCGCAACGATTCGGGTACGTGCGGTGCGAGCGTTTCGAGGAGCGCCGCATACACTTTGGGCGTACCGGCGAGAATGTGCCCCTGTTGTTTGTATTCAGCGCCGGACAACGTGCCCACCATTCCACCCGCTTCGGTGATCAACAACGTACCGGCCGCGGTGTCCCAGGGCGACAACCCGAATTCCCAGAACGCGTCGAGCCGGCCCGCGGCGACGTACGCAAGATCCAGCGCTGCGGCGCCGGGACGACGAATGCCGGCGGTCGCCTGCATGACGACCTTCATCATCGCCATGTAGCTGTCGAGATACTGGATGTTCGCGCGGTACGGGAAGCCCGTGCCGATCAGTGAGCCATCGAGACCGAGGTGGCTGCTCACGCGAATGCGTTTACCGTCGAGTTGAGCGCCGTCGCCGCGCGAGGTGGTGAACAGCTCATGCCGCAGCGGATCGTACACAACGCCGTGCTCCATACGGCCGCGACGCTGTACTCCGATGGAGACGGCAAATTGCGGGAAACCGTGCATGAAGTTCGTGGTTCCATCGAGAGGGTCGATGATCCAGAGGAACTCGCTGTCGGCCGGACCGCCGCTCTGGCCGGTTTCCTCACCGAGCAGCGCGTGATCCGGATAGTGCTTGCGGATGATCTCGATAATTTCCCGCTCGGCCTGTGTGTCGATCTCAGTGACGAAATCATTCTGCCCCTTGGCGCGCACATCGAGGCGATGCAACCGGTTCATGCCGCGGGTAATGACTTCGCCGGCGCGGCGTGCTGCGCGAATAGCAATATTGAGCAAAGGTTGCATTTGAGCGAAGCCTCGAGGATCGACGGTGAGCTGGTAAAGAGCGGCGCCGGGCGATGCCGGGGACGCTAGAATACCAGCATCGCCATGCCCATCCGCATTGTTCTGGTCGACACGAATCATCCCGGCAACATCGGCGCGGTCGCGCGCGCGATGAAGAATATGGGGCTGCACGAATTACACCTCGTGCGCCCGAAATGTTTCCCGAACGCCGATGCGACCGCGCGCGCTTCGGGCGCCGACGACCTGCTGGAAGCGGCGCGAGTACACGAGGATTTCGAAGACGCAATCGCCGCTTGCGGACTGGTGGTCGGCACGAGCGCGCGTCAGCGACATTTGCCGTGGGACCTGGTCGAGCCGCGCGAGTGCGCGCCGCGGATCGCTCAGGCGAGCCAGGCGGGCGAAGTCGCGATTGTCTTCGGTTCTGAGCGCGTCGGACTGACCAATGCGGAACTCGCGCGTTGCAACCTGCTCGTCACGATTCCGACCAGCTCCCAGTACAGCTCGCTGAATATCGCGATGGCTGTGCAGGTCATCGCCTATGAGCTGTGGCTGTTGCTGCGCCCTGAGACGCCTGCGCCGACGCCGCGCGACGTGCCGCTTGCGACGGCGGGGGAAATGTCGCGATTTTATGAGCATATCGAGCAGGTGCTTGAACAGATTGATTTTCGCGATCGCACCGGCGGCGGACATCTGATGGCCCGCATTCGCCGGTTGTTCAATCGCGCCCAGCTCGATCAGAATGAGATGAATATTCTGCGCGGCATTCTGACGGCAGTGCAGTCGCGCCGCCGGTCCGCGCACAAGCCAGTTTCCTCATGAGTACTCGAAAACAGATCTACCTGGATTACGCCGCCACCACTCCGGTCGATCCGCGCGTCGCCGAAGTCATGATCGAGTGTCTGCGGCCGGATGGCGCGCATGGCAACCCGTCCTCCGCCGGTCATGACTACGGTCGACGCGCGCGAGCGCTCGTCGAAAAGGCAAGAGCGCAGGTTGCCGCCTGCATCGCTGCCAGACCGGAATGCATCGTCTGGACGTCTGGGGCTACGGAATCCGACAATCTTGCGGTGCTCGGGGCGGCTCGTTTTCGCGCGGATCGCGGCCGGCACATCGTCTCCGCGCGCACCGAACACAAAGCGGTAGTCGATGCGCTGAGGCAGCTCGAGCGTGAAGGCTTCGAGGTGACCTGGTTGAAGCCGGAACCGGACGGGATCATCTATCCGCAAGAGGTTGCGGCGGCGCTGCGCGCCGACACGCAGGTCGTGTCGCTCATGCACGTCAACAATGAGACCGGCGTAATTCAGGACGTCGATACCGTCGGGCGTTTGTGCCGCGAGCGCGGGATTACCTTCCATGTCGACGCCGCGCAGAGCGCCGGTAAGTTGCCGCTCGACGTCGAGGCCATGAACGTCGATCTGCTGTCGCTGACCGCACACAAATCGTACGGTCCGAAGGGCGTCGGCGCTCTGTATGTGCGACGCAAGCCGCCCGTCGGGTTGCGCCCGCTGATTTTCGGCGGCGGGCAGGAGTCCGGCTTGCGTTCGGGAACGCTTGCGACGCATCAGATCGTCGGCATGGGCCTCGCTTTTGAACTCGCAGAGCGCGAACGATCGGAAGACGTCGCACGTATTCGTACGCTGCGCGATCGTTTGTGGGCCGGCATTGAAACGCTCGGCGGCGTCGAACTGAACGGCCATCCCGAACGGCGGGTCGCCGGTCTCCTCAACGTGAGTTTTCATGGTGTGGAGGGCGAAAGTCTCCAGTTCGCACTTCGTGAGCTTGCTGTATCCGCCGGGTCGGCCTGTTCATCAGCTTCGGAAGAAGCCTCTTACGTGCTGCGCGCACTCGGGCGCAGTGATCAGCTTGCACAGAGCTCGCTGCGCTTCAGCCTGGGGCGATTCACGACCACTGACGACGTGGACGTTGCGATCGCCGCGTTGCAGCGCGAGGTGTCGAGGCTGCGCTCGCTCGCGCCCTCGTCGTAGCGAACGTGAGCGATGCGGCCTACACAGATCAGGTCGTCGAGCATTTCGAGCGCCCGCGCAATGCGGGCCGATTGGCTACCGCACCTGACGTGATCGGGGGTGCGGCGGGCGAACGTGCTCAGGGCGCGCGATTCGGCCTGAGTGCGAGAATAGCTGACGGCCGGATCAGTGAGCTGCGCTTCGAGGTTTATGGCTGCCCCCACTGCGTGGCGGCAGTCTCATGGCTGAGCGAGCGGCTCGTCGGGGCCACGCGGGTGGACCTGCAGGAGTGGAGTTGGCGTGAAGTCGCCCAGGCCTTGGAGGTTCCCGCGGAAAAATGTGGTCGACTTCTCATTCTGGAGGACGCAGTGCAGTCGTTGGCGGAAAGCTGGCGTGCGGAGGCATACCATCATGCTCGAGAGCAATGAATTCTGGTCTTGACTGTCAGCCCCACTGCCACAACTCTGTCCTCAACCCGTCCCACTGAGCCAGTCGCCCAAAATCATGTCCATTTCGCTCACGCCCGCCGCCGCGACCCGAGTGCAGTCGTTCCTGTCACGACGCGGTCAGGGTGTGGGTTTGCGCCTGTCGGTAAAAAAGACCGGCTGTTCCGGATTCGCCTACGTCGTGAACTATGCCGATAGCGTCGGCGCCGACGACGTGGTGTTCGAAGATCGCGGCGTAAAGGTCGTCGTGGACCGCGACAGCCTCGGCTACATCGACGGTACCGAAGTCGATTTCATCAAGCAGGGCCTGAACGAGGCGTTTCGCTTCCGCAACCCGAATGTGAAGGGCGAGTGCGGCTGCGGCGAGAGCTTTACCATTTGAGGCCGATCGGCCAACCGGTCAACTGGCAGGTTGGTCGGAGCGGCGTCTTGCCAGTTGGCCAGCTAACCAGTTACCCAGTTCGCCCAGCCGCAGGCGGCTGCTAACTCCTCGCCGCCGCTCATTTTCTTGCCGCTCCGGGCCTCGGCGGTTAGACTGCGCGCGCGCAACAGCGGCCCTCCCCGACGACAACGCTTCGTGCGGCTCGCAGGGCCTTCTCAATACACTGACTCATATCGACTTGTGTCGACTTGTGGGGCTGTATCAGCCTCGAGGACAACGATTCCATGGCGCTTGAACGTACTCTTTCCATCGTGAAGCCCGACGGCGTACAGAAGAACCTCATCGGTGAGGTGTACCGCCGCTTCGAGCAGGCTGGGCTGAAAATCATTGCAGCGCGCATGATGCAGTTGACCCAGACCCAAGCCGAAGGCTTCTACGCAGTCCATCGCGAGCGGCCCTTCTTCAAGGATCTGGTGAAGTACATGAGCTCGGGCCCGGTGATCGTGCAGGTGCTCGAAGGCGAGAACGCCGTCGCCAGGAACCGCGAGCTGATGGGCGCCACCGATCCAAAAAATGCCGATAAGGGCACGATCCGCGCTGACCTCGCGGCCAGCATTGAAGAGAACGTCGTGCACGGCTCCGACAGCGCCGATAACTCGAAGAATGAAATTGCATACTTTTTCGCTGCCGCGGACCTGTGTCCGCGCTCGCGCTAAGGCCAGGACCCGGGACTCGGCACTCGTCCAGAAGCGACGCTCTGACGTTTTAAACAATTCCGAATCCCCACCAAACCTCCGATGACCGCTACATCCGCAAAAACCAATCTGCTCGGCCTGACGCGCACTGAGCTGGACGAATTCATCGCCCGTATGGGAGAGAAGCCGTTTCGCGCGCGTCAGTTGATGAAGTGGATGTACAAGCGTCACATCAGCGACTTCGACCAGATGACCGATCTCGCCAAAGATTTTCGCGAGCGGTTGAAGGAGGTCGCTGAAATTGCGACGCCGGAGATCACTCTGACCCAGGTCTCGGCCGACGGTACGCGGAAGTGGTTGCTCGCAATCGGCGCGACCCAGGGCATAAACCAGGGAATCGAGATGGTGTTCATTCCCGAGCCCGGCCGCGGCACGTTGTGCATCTCGAGCCAGGTCGGCTGTGCGATGGACTGCACTTTCTGCTCAACGGCGCAGCAGGGGTTCAATCGCAATCTTTCAGTCGCTGAGATCGTCGGGCAGGTCTGGCTTGCGAATCGCGAATTGGGATTCGCGCCGGGCGAAAACCGCGTCATCACGAACATCGTCTTCATGGGCATGGGCGAACCGCTCGCGAACTATCGTAACGTTGCGCCCGCCGTCGAAATATTCATGGATGATCTGGGTTTCGATATTTCCCGTCGCCGCGTCACGATCAGCACCTCGGGTCTCGTGCCGCAGATGCTCAGACTTGCAGAGGAAACGAATTGCGCACTGGCGGTCTCCCTGCATGCGCCGAACGATCGATTGCGCGATGAGCTCGTGCCCATCAATCGCAAGCATCCGATCGCCGAACTGCTGGATGCGTGCTGGCAGTACGTGAACAAGCAGAACGCGCGCAACATCACGTTCGAATACGTGATGCTCGATGGCGTGAACGACAAGCCGGAGCACGCCCACGAGCTGGTGAAGCTGCTCAAGGGTCAGCCCGCCAAATTGAACCTGATTCCGTTCAATCCGTTCCCCGGCACGCAATACAAGCGCTCGAGCGCCGCGGCGATCGACCGATTCCGGGACATTCTGAATACGAACGGAGTGATCGCCACGACCCGACGCACGCGCGGCGATGATATCGACGCCGCCTGCGGGCAACTCGTGGGGCGCGTTCACAATCGCACCACCGTCCGTCTGGGCTCGAAACTCGTATCAGTGGCGGTGCAATCGTGAAGCGAGCAGCAGTTCTTGCGTGCGCGAGTTTGTGTGTGCTCACAGCCTGCGGCGGCGACGCCAACCTGCGCTCGAAGCCCCAACCCGAGCGCGCATCCGAGATCAATATCGAGCTCGGCATCGACTATCTGCGCAAGGGCAATCTCTCCGGAGCGAAAGAGAAAATAGACCGGGCGCTTGACCAGGACCCGCGCAACGCACGCGCGCATTCGATCGCAGGCATGTTGTACGACCGCCTTGGGGACGATAGAAAGGCCGAATCCCATTACGAACGCGCCGCATCGCTCGATCCCGAGGATCCCGACCTGCGCAACAACTTTGCGGTGTACCTGTGCCAGAAGGGCAAGTACGCCCGCGGTGAGAAGTTCGCGCTCGAAGCCGCGGAAAACCGACTCTACAAGACGCCCGAAATCGCTTTGCTGAACGCCGGCAATTGCGCGCGCAACGCGGACGATTTAAAGGGAGCGGAAGAGAATTACCGACGCGCCTTGCAAGTCCGGCCGCGCTTCGCGGAAGCGCTGCTGCAGATGGCGGATATGGAATTCGAGCAGACCCAATACATCTCAGCGCGCGCTTTTCTGCAGCGTTACATGGAGGTCGGCCATACCAGCCCAGCGACCTTGTGGCTGGGTCACCGTATCGAGCGCAGCCTCGGCAACCAGGCGGAAGCGCAACACTATGCGCGGCGTCTCAAGAGCGAGTATCCGACCGCGGCTCAGACAAAGGAGTTGCTCGAGTCCGAGCGGAATTCCGGATGAATGCAGCGGTGGGCGAGGGATCAGAGCAGGTTGCGCTCGAATCGGCTACGCCCGGTGAACTTCTGCGGCGCGAACGCGCACGCCGGCAGTTGTCGATTCAGCAAGCCGCTGAGGAACTGCACCTCGACACCTGGATGATCGAGGCGATCGAAGCGGATCGTTTCGCAGCGCTCGGTCCGCCGGTTTATGCCAAGGGCCACCTGCGTAAGTATGCAGCGCTGCTTGGACTGCCGGCTGAAACGGTGATCGAGAGGTATGCGGCGCTGACCGATACCCCGGTCGTACCGACGCCGATTCCAGTTTCAGTGAACGCGCCTGTCCGGACCCGGCGTATTTCGTTGCGAATCCCCTTGTTCGTGGTTGCGTCGCTGCTCGCGTCGGGGGTCGCGTGGTGGGTATTTCAATGGCTGATGCAGCCTGGCTCACCCGCCGCCGTGTCCCCGGTTCCCTTATCCCCAGCGCCGACATCCGAAGTTGTCTCGCGGCCCGGCGATGACGAGGGGAGTGCTGCAGCATTGTCAGAACCGCTCGCGGAGCCGCGATCGACGTCGGCGTCGCCGGCTGCAGAGGACGCGTCGGCTGCCGCGCGCGCCGCAGCTGACGCCGCGGCAAGCGAGCCGTCGGTTCGGGTGCGCCTCGAGTTCAGCGACGCGTCCTGGGTCGAGATTTATGACGCCCATGGCAAGCGGCTGATGTTCGACATGGGTGCGCCAGGCCGCGTTCGCACCCTCTCCGGAACTCCGCCGTTGCAAGTGACGCTGGGTGCGGCGTCGGCCGTCAGCGCGCAGGTGAACGATCAGCCGATCGTGATTCCGCGCCGGGCAGGCAAGGACGCGGCCAAGTTTGTCATTGATGCGACTGGCGCCGTCTCAGCCGCGAGCGCTCCTTGAGTGATGGAGTAATGGTCGAGTGAGTCAGCAACAGATCCAGCCGCCCCGCGGCATGAACGATGTGCTTCCCGCGGATATCGCGGCGTGGCAGCGCCTGGAAAGCATCGCTCGTGAGTTGTTCGCCTCGTATGCGTATCAGGAGATCCGCGTGCCGATCGTCGAGCACACGGCGCTTTTCAAGCGCTCGATCGGCGAATACACGGATATCGTGCAGAAAGAGATGTTCACGTTCGAAGATCCGGGCGGCGATTCCCTGACGCTGCGTCCCGAGGCGACCGCCGGCATCGTGCGTGCGATGATCACCAACGGCCTGCTCCATAATCAGCGCCAGAGAGTGTGGTGCGCGGGACCGATGTTTCGCCATGAAAAGCCGCAGCGCGGCCGATTTCGGCAGTTTCACCAGCTCGATGTCGAAGCCTTTGGCTACGCCGGTCCCGACATCGACGCCGAGCTGATTCTGCTGAGCGCGCGCTTGTTGAAGCGCATCGGCGTCGAACGTGTGGAGCTGAACCTCAATTCGCTGGGAACGCCCGAATCGCGCCGCGCGTATCGCGAAAAGCTGGTCGAATATTTCTCCGCACACAAGTCGCGACTCGACGCGGACAGTCTGCGCCGCCTCGAAGGCAATCCATTGCGCATTCTCGACAGCAAGAATCCGGAGCTGCAGGAGATCATTGCAGCAGCCCCGGCGCTCTCTGAATATCTGGACGCCGAATCACAGCGCCACTTCGAGGGGCTGCGCCGGCATCTCGACGCCGCGGGCGTGAGCTACGTCCTCAATCCGCGCCTCGTGCGCGGGCTCGATTACTATTCGCACACCGTCTTTGAGTGGCTCACGACGGAGCTCGGCTCGCAGGGCGCGGTGTGCTCCGGCGGCCGCTACGATGGGCTGGTGACGCAGCTCGGCGGCGAAGCGACGCCCGCGGTGGGCTGGGCGCTTGGACAGGAACGCCTCGTCGAGCTGCTGCGTGCACAGCGCGGCGACCCTCAGGTCAACTCGCCCGAGGTGTACGTCGTCATTGCCGGCGAGCGCGCGGAGGCTGAAGGGCTGCCCCTGATCGAACGATTGCGCGACGCCCTGCCGACGCTGCGGATCGAAGCCAACTGCGGGGGCGGCAGCTTCAAGTCGCAGCTCAAGCGCGCCGACAAGAGCGGGGCGCAGTTTGCGCTGATTCTCGGAGACGCTGAAACCGAACGGCGCGTCGCCGGTCTGAAGACGTTGCGGGTCGAAACGCCGCAGGCGGAAGTTGGCTGGGAGGCCCTGGCGGGAGAACTGGCGCAACGCGTGCAGGCGCGCGGAGCCGTTGCTGATTCATAATCAACCGCCCGCGCAGCCAACCGCTGCCGGCATCGATTAATCCTTTATCAACTGATCTGATCACAAGACTATGGCCGACGATTTTTTATCGGATCGCGAACAGGAAGAGGCGCTGCGCGACTGGTGGCGCGAAAACTGGCGCTGGATCATTGGCGGGGTCGTGCTCGGCCTCGCGCTGTTGGCCGGTTGGCGTTACTGGGAGGTGTATCGCGACCAGCGCGCAGCGGAGGCTGCGAAGCTCTACGCGGAGTTTCAAGGCGCATTGCAAACGCGCGACGTCGATCAGGCGACCCGGCTTCTGACCGATCTGACGCAGAAGCACGAGGGCTCCGCCTACGCGCAGCAGGGCAGGTTGCTGCTCGCGAAGACGCATGTGGACGGCGGCAAGTTCGATGAGGCCGTCGCACTCCTGCAATCGGTGACGGCGCAGGCGGACGATGACGAGCTCGCGCAGCTTGCCCGGCTGCGCACGGCGCGTCTGTTCATTCAGCAGGGTAAGTACGATGACGCGCTCAAACTCCTGGACGCGGAATCCGCCGGCGCTTTCGCAGCGCAAGTACGCGAGATTCGCGGCGACGCGTTGGTCGCCAAGGGCGAAGATGACGGCGCTCGCGCCGAGTACGCAGCGGCGCTGGCGGCGAACACTGATGCGCAGATCGATCGCACGATGCTCGAGCGTAAATTGCAGGATGTGGGCGGCGTCGCCGCAGGCCCTGCGCAGGGGCAACCATGAAATCTTCCAGCCTGACTCGCTTCGCCATCATCGCAGCGACGCTGGCCGTTACGGCCGCGTGTAGCGGCGACAAGGAAATCGACGTCCCAGCCGAACTGACCGACATCGTTTCCAAGCGCGATGTGCAGCGCGTGTGGACCGTCGGGCTCGGGGGCGATTCGGAGCGACTGCGGCTCGCGCTGCGCCCGGTGATCGCGGAAGGCGTACTGTATTCGGCAGGGCACAACGGTGAAGTCGTCGCCATGTCGGCCGACACGGGGCGACGCGTGTGGTTGGCGAAAACGAAACTGCCGCTTTCCGCCGGTCCAGAAGTCGCGGCCGGACTCGTCGTGTTGGCCTCCAGCGATGGCGATGTCGTTGCGCTCGATGCGACTGACGGCTCCGAGCGCTGGCGCCGGTCGATCGGCAGCGAGGTGCTTGCCCGCCCCCTCGTGGTGAACGATCTGGTGATCGTGCGCACCGTCGACGGCCATATCGAGGCGCTTTCGGCCACCGATGGGGCTGCGCGCTGGTCGCTCGATGAAGCGGTGCCGCGCCTCTCACTGCGCGGCACCGCGCCGCCGGTGCTGGCTGGCGACCGGATCATCGCCGGATTCGACAATGGGAAGGTGCTCGCGATCGATCCGCGCAATGGCGAGGTGCTGTGGGATGCAGTATTGAGCGCGCCCAGCGGCCGAACCGAACTGGAGCGTCTTGCCGACATCGATTCGCCCGCGCGCGTGTCGGGCGATGATGTGTTCGTCGTTGGATTCCAGGGACGAATCGCGATGCTCGCGCTCGATTCCGGACAGATCTGGTGGGCGCGCGATGCTTCGAGCTATCGAGGCTTCACGATGGATGAGGAGAACCTGTACCTGACGAACGCGGATGGTGTGGTCGTCGCGATGCGTCGCACGGACGGCGCCGTGCAATGGGAGCAGGATGCGATGAAGCGTCGCGGATTGACGGCCCCCGCGATCGACGGCGATGCGCTCGTCGTCGGGGACTTTCAGGGCTATCTGCACTGGCTGGACAAATCCACCGGTGAAATCATCGCGCGCCAGAAGACAGACGGCGAACGCATTACCAATACACCTCTTGCTGCGGAGGCCGGCGTCTTCGTGCAGACGGACTCCGGCAAATTGCTGGCGTTTCGCAGCGCCGCCGAAGCCGCCGAAGCACCGCCCGCAGATAGCGGATCGTGACGGCTGGGCGC
>JBOHZJ010000301.1:0-2313 GCA_050738395.1 Steroidobacter sp. | reverse complement strand
GCTCTCGACGATGCTTGCACCATCGTATTCGCTCAGTAAATCGCTCAAGAATCCGGCGCTGCTCGATTCGTTACGCTCACCGAACGGCTATATGCGCGTACCGCAGACGCCGCTCAATGCATCCGGCGCCTGCGCATCGAGCTCCATCGTCTTCTGCGAATTCGCGCCGCAGATGGTGCTCGACTATCCCGGCTTTCAGAAGCCGGTGCTGGCCTTGTGGACCGCAGCCGACGCCGCGACGCGTCCCAACTGGCAGATTCTCGATGCATTCGGCCCAGGTGCGTTGATGACGCGCAGCAAGCTCGACGCGCTCAATGCGTCGCGTGCGCCAGCGGATCAGCGAGCGGTGTCGGACTGCCTGGCGCCATTCGATGTCGACGCGAGCGGTACGGTCGTCGGCGAAGGCGGCTCAGGTCTGCTGGTGACGACGCTCGATTTCGCGCTGCGCAACTTCCTCGATATCACAGCCATCATCGCGGGCTGGGGTCAGAGCGGCGAAGCGGGCGGCAAGGCGCATTTCGCCGGCGTCGGTTTCGGCGGCGAGAACGCACTCATTCATGCGCTCGAGCTCGCGTACCGCGGGCATGGCTATGGCGTCGCCGACTTTCAGTACCTCGTTGCACATGCAACCGGTACGCGCACCAACTCGAAGACTGACCTCGCTACAGTTTCCAGCGCCCGGACGACCGCGGCGCAACGGCAAGGTTATCAAGGCGCATTGCCGCCGATGCTGGTCGGAACGCCCAAGGCGGTCGGCGATGGACACACCATGGGCGAGACCGGATTGAAGGCCGTGTCGCAGGCGCTGCAGTTCCTGCTGGGTAAGCCTGCCGTCGGCGTACCGACGCTGCGTCACCCCGATCCTGATCTCGGTCCCGTCGCGGAATCGTTCGTATTGCAGGCGAAACCTGTCGAAGGCGATCTTGATGGCGGCGCCGTGTGCGCCACGCAGGGCTTCGGCGGTTACAACGGCGCAATCGCGTTGCGAGCGGCGAACGCGGATGCGTTCGCGCGCTACGTCCCGGACAGGAATGTGCTCGCGGCCTACCTGGAACGCTGGCCGCAATTACGCCGCGAACGCGAACAGCGTGAACGCCACTGGCGAACGCGCCGGAGAAGCGCGATCCATCTCGCGCAGATGCATTGCTGGAAGGGGCTGGACTGAAGAATGTTGACGGTTAACCGCCAGACCGGAGTTCACTTTCCTGGATCGAAAAGCGAGCCGGCAATTGTGGGCTCGCTTCCGACCCTCAACTGTCAACGGCCAACCGTCAACTCGCGGCAGGCCGTCATCCCTTCTTACCCGTGAACGTCCCTTCGCCCAGTTCACCGAGCGACACTTTGCCCTGCATCGAATCGCCGTCGACCGTGCCGGTGTACGTGACGTTGAGGTCCATGCCCTGCGCGCTGACTTTATAGTTCAATGTCACTTCGCTGCCTTTCACCGTACCGGTGACCGGCGCCTCGCCGAGCTGGCCCTTGTATTGACCGGTGACGGTTTCGCCGTCCTGTTTCAGATCGAAAGTGGGGCTGCCGGAGCCGGCCTGCGTTTCGACCGCCATCGTCCAATGACCGGTGACGTCCACGTCGGCCGCCATCGACGGCGAAACGAAGGCAGCCATAGCGGCGGCGGTGAGCAGAATTCTGCGCGAGATGTTCATGAAGATTCCCCGGAAGTTCGCGAATGTCAGGCCGAAGGTAGAACCGCTTCGGCGGCGGTGAAGAAATCATAGAGAGCGGCGCGGCAGGGATTTGTCGAGATGTGTGAACGAAGCGACTAGTGACTGGTGAATAGTGACTGGTCAGAGCGCAGCGCCTGGTTACATGTGATCGCCAACACCAGAACCTGCGATTGGCCGGCCAATGTCGGAACCTGGATTGACCATTCATCAGTCACTAGTCACTAGTCGCTTCCTCCCCCTATACATCTCCCGCAACTTCTCCTTGTACAACTTCCCGTTGTCGTAGCGCGGCAGTTGCTCGACGAAGTCGATGCTGCGCGGGCATTTGAAATGCGCGAGGTGGTTTCGGCAGAACTCGAGGATCTCCGCTTCGAGTTGCGGGGAGGCGGCGTAGCCCGCTTGCAGCGTCGCGACTGCTTTGACCTCCTCGCCCCATTCGGGATTCGGCACGCCGATCACGCCGACGTCGGCGATCGCGGGATGCGTGAACAACACCGCTTCGGCTTCGGCCGGATAGATGTTTACGCCGCCGGAGATGATGAGGTGCGCGCTGCGATCCGTGAGAAACAGGAAGCCGTCGTCGTCAAGGTAGCCCATATCGCCGAGGGTGTAGTAGTCGCCGAGATACGCC
>JBOHZJ010000300.1:0-15813 GCA_050738395.1 Steroidobacter sp. | reverse complement strand
CCGATGGGCCGTTCGCGGAGACCAAGGAGCAGCTCGCTGGTTACTACATCCTCGAATGCCGTAATCTCGATGAGGCCATCGAATGGGCGGCGAAAATTCCGACGGCCTGCCAGGGCGGCGCCGGCTGTGTTGAAATCCGACCACTCGCGTCGCTGCCGCTTCGAGAAGCGGACAGTGGATAGTCAGAGCGCGCCGCGGAAAATGGGGGACATTCCTCATTTCCGCTCTTGCGGCGATTTACCTGCTCCTGCAGAAATGAGGAATGTCCCCATTTCCACCCGTAACCATGAAAATGTTCGCGCCGCGGTGGAGGCGGCGTTTCGGCGAGAGCACGGGCGGATCATCGCTGGACTGATCCGGCTTTGCGGTTCTTTCGATCGCGCGGAGGAGGCGATGCAGGAAGCGTTCGCCGCAGCGCTCGTAAACTGGAGTAAGGGCGGCATTCCCGACAATCCGGCGGCGTGGATTGCGACTACCGGGCAGCGCAAGCTCATCGACGCGGCTCGGCGCGAGTGCACTCACCGTCAGTATCAGGAATTTCTTCAGTACGAGACCGAAGCGCTGGCGGACGCTGAGCCGATGGACAGCGACACGCTGCAAACAGATCTGCCGGATGATCGGCTCCGACTGATCTTCACCTGCTGCCATCCCGCGCTGAACGTCGAAGCGCAGATCGCGCTGACGTTGCGCACGCTGGGCGGATTGAGCGCCGATGAGATCGCGCGCGCCTTTCTCATCCCGACGCCGACGCTCGCGCAAAGACTCGTGCGCGCCAGGCGCAAAATCGAGCAAGCCGGAATTCCATACGAAGTTCCATCTGCTCACGCATTGCCGGAGCGCCGCGCGAGTGTTCAGGCGGTGATCTATCTCATTTTCAACGAGGGCTACGCCGCAACCGCCGGCGACAGCCTGATCCGCAGGGAGCTGTGTGCAGAGGCGATCCGTTTGGGACGCGTGCTGCGAGAGCTCTATCCTTCGGACGCGGAAAGTCTTGGGCTCCTGGCATTGATGCTTCTGCATGATTCGCGTCGCGACGCGCGCATCGACGGTCACGGTGCACTCGTGACGCTGGAAGAACAGGATCGAAGCACATGGGATCAGGGTGAGATCGTAGCAGGCGTGGCGCTGGTAGAAACAGCGCTGCGTCTGCGCGAGATCGGTCCGTATCAATTACAGGCCGCTATCGCCGCCTTGCATGCACAGGCGGCGACGGCCGCCGACACCGATTGGCGGCAGATTGCCGCTCTGTACGCTGAGCTCGCCAAGCTGAACCCATCGCCCGTCATCCTCCTCAACCGCGTGGTGGCGATCGGTATGAGTGAAGGCGCGGAGCGCGCTCTGAACCTCATCGAGGAGATTGGCGTCGCCGGCGCCCTCGACGACTATCACTTGCTGCACGCCGCGCGCGCTGATCTGTTCCGCCGGCTGGGTCGCATGGACGCGGCCGCGACCTGCTATCGACGTGCACTCGTATTGGCGACCAACAGCATCGAGCGTCAATTCCTGGAGAGACGTCTTGCCAGCATCTCCAACGACGCCAACGGCATTGCGGCGGCAGCGCGAAAATAATGCGGATCCATCGATTCGGCCAGACCGGGTCCTGGTTGCGTCCGGCTCGAAAGACGCCAGAAATCGTCAGCGTTTTTTGTGAAACTCGCTATCCTATTCACAGCGCAGCCCTCGGCGGGGAGAACGAAATGATCGATCACACCGGCGTCGCCGTCAGCGACTTCCACAAGAGCAAGGCGTTTTATCTGCGCGCGCTCGAGCCTCTCGGTTACAGATTGCTGATGGAAGTCGCCGCGGAGCTGGCTGGAGGACATCCGGGCGCCGGATTTGGTGTTCCGCCGAAGCCTGATTTCTGGGTTGGCGCCACAGCGGCGAACGTTCAGCCGCTGCATGTCGCTTTCCGCGCGGACACGCGCGCGATGGTGGATGCGTTCTACAAAGCCGCGATCGCCGCCGGCGGCCGCGACAACGGCGCACCTGGATTGCGGCCGCATTACCACGCGAACTACTACGGCGCATTCGTGCTGGATCCGGATGGTCACAATGTCGAAGCCGTCTGCCACGGACCGCAGTAGGCGCTGCGACGAACTGACGTTCCTCCTGAATCAACGATTCAGCTTGCTCAACGTCGGCTGCATGATCTTCACGCCTTGATCGATCATTGCTTCGAACGTTGCAGCCACGCTCTCGGGCAGTACGTCGGTGATCCAGACGAGCTTCGCCTTGCGTTCTCCATCGCAGAACACCTGGAACGAGGCGTTGTGGTGCTGCGCGTTGCCGCCGACCACTGAATAGGCGAGCCGTCGCGCTTCCTGGTCGACGCCCACAATCAGCTCACGCACGACGAATCCGTTCGCGAATTCAACGACGCGCGCCGGGCCTTCCTCGAGCTGTGTGTCGACCACGAATCCTGGCGCGAGCCGCGTGTGCACTGCGCCGATGTCCCGAATGACGTCCCAGACTTCCTCTGGCGCGGCAGAAATCGACATCTCTCGACGGATGGTGGCCATGTGGCGCTCCAGCAGCTTCTTCGACGCTCACTGTATTCGGTCGCAGAGCAAGCCGCTTGGAGAACCTTGCGATCCATACGCCCACTCACTCCGGCCGATCATCCGTACTCATCAGCGGCCGGATGAGATCGAGCGGCAACGGGAACACGATCGTCGAGGTCTTTTCGCTCGAGATGTCGGCGAGCGTCTGCAGGTAGCGAAGTTGCATCGCGCGCGAATCGGCGCCGAGTAAACGCGCCGCTTCGACCAGCATGGCGGCCGCCTGCTTTTCGCCCTCGGCATGGATGACCTTCGCGCGCCGGGTTCTCTCCGCCTCCGCCTGCTTGGCGATGGCGCGAATCATCGTTTCATCCAGATCGACGTGCTTGATCTCGACGTTCGAGACCTTGATGCCCCAGGCGTCCGTCGCCTGATCCAGGATGCGCTGGATGTCGAGATTCAGCTTGTCGCGTTCAGAGAGCATCTCATCCAGTTCGTGTTGGCCGAGCACCGAGCGCAGGGTGGTCTGGGCGAGCTGACTGGTCGCTTCGAAGGGATTGGCGACCTGAATGATGGCGCGGTCCGGATCGACGATGCGGAAGTACACCACCGCATTCACTTTCACCGAGACGTTGTCCCGCGAAATCACGTCCTGCGTCGGCACGTCCAGTACGATCAGACGCAGATCGACTTTCACCATCCGTTGTACGAACGGGATCACGATGATGATGCCGGGCCCTTTGGTGCCGGTGTAACGGCCCAGGGTGAAGATCACGCCGCGTTCGTATTCATTGAGAATCTTGATTGCGGAGAACAGCAGAATGAGAACGATGAATCCGGCGACGATCAGTACCATGGCGGCGCTCCGTTGAGTCAGGGTCGGCTTCGATCTATTGCAGCTTTCGGTGAATTCGTATCCGGCTCTACGTCGAGCGTCAGCCCATTGACGCGAAGCACGCGCAAGCGATCACCCTTATGGACCGGCGCACGCGTCACCGCGTTCCAGATCTCGCCGCGAATGCGCACCGGCCCGCTGCCATCGAAATCGGCGAGAGCGATGGCCGGTTCGCTCAGCATCTGCGGCACGCCGGTGACGATCCGCTGTCGGCGCGAGCGAACGAAGTACGAAGCCATCAGCAGCATCACGAGCGCACCCGCAAGCGCCATGCCGCCGATCAGCGGCCGCGCGATCTGAAATCCGGGCGCTTCCGTGTCCATCAGAATGATGGAGCCGATGACGAAAGCGAGGACGCCGCCGAGACCGAGAACTCCGAAGCTCGGAGCGAACGCCTCCGCGATCATCAGCGCAATGCCGAGCACGATGAGCGCAAGCCCCGCGTAGTTGACCGACAGCACCTGGAAGGCAAACAGCGCGAGCAGCAATGCGATCGCGCCGACGACGCCGGGCAAGATCGCGCCTGGGTTGTAGCCCTCGAGCAGCAGGCCATAAACGCCCACCAGCATCAGCATGTAGGCGACGTTCGGGTTCGTGATGACCGCGAGCAGTTGTGTGCGCCAGTCCATTTCGACACGCTCGATCACCAGATCCGTGGTTGCGAGCGTGGCTTCACCCATACTCAACTTCACGACGCGCCCGTCGATCTGCTTCAGCAGGTCCGGTAGATCGGCGGCGACGACATCGATGACATTCTGTTCGAGCGCTGCGGTGGAGGTCAGCGTGGCCGCGGTGCGTACCGCGGCTTCGGCCCACTCGACGTTCCGCCCGCGCAACTCCGCGAGCCCGCGGATATACGCGATGGAATCGTTCAGCATTTTTCGCTCCATCGCCGATCCGGGCTCAGGAGCGGACTGCTTATCATCTTTCTTCGCGTCCTCCGGTGCAGGCGCGGGAGCGGGCGCGGGCGATCCGCCCATCTGTACCGGCGTTGCGGCGCCGAGAGTGGTCGCCGGGGCCATCGCGGCGATATGACTGGCATACAGGAGGTAGGTCCCCGCACTCGCGGCGCGAGCGCCGGACGGAGACACATAGATCGCAACCGGGACCGGCGAGGCGAGAATCGCCTGGATCATCTCTCGCGTCGCTGAGTCCAGCCCGCCGGGCGTATCCATTTCCAGGATGACGAGACGCGCGTTGCGTTCGCGCGCGTCCTCCAGGGTGCGCATGAAGAAACCACTGGTCGCCGGTCCAATCGCATCGTGGATCGTGAGCAGCAGCGCGACGCCGGCGCCGCTCTGCGCTGGCCGTTTTTCATCCGGTGCGCCGTAGGCAAAACACGCCGCCAGCACCGCGAACATCGCCAGCCATCGAAGCTGTCGCTGGATAATCATGGCCCCTCCATCGATCGGACAGCTCTACAGGTCGATTAATCCCGAATCGATGATAGGTAGGCAATTTGCGACGCGCCATCCGCGATCCACGCGTACTCATCGCGCTTCTCCGGCTGGCCGCCTTTGCGACGCAGTTTGCTTGCGCCTCGGCCCGCTTTCTCACACCATCGGCGCCAATTCGAGTTGGCTGTCTTTGGGAGGAAGCATGGATCTGGAAGTCAGAACGATCAGTTTTCTGAGCAGCGGCGCGCTGTCGGTGGAAGTGAATGGCGGGTCGGGCGGCGGCTCGCCGACCGGTCCGGCGCTCGACGTCGTCAAGTTGTGGGTTTACATCCCCGAATACGAAAAGAAGTCCTCAATCCAGGACGTGATGAACACCGCCCTGAAAATCGCGCGGGAGTCGCTGAAGTAGGGCGGACGCTTGCGGCGTTGTCGGTTGACCGTTGACCGTTGTCCGTTGTCCGCGGAAGGCGAGATTCTGCGCACAACGCACAACGCACAACGCACAACGCTTCACCGATCTGCCGCGAGGGTCTCCCGCTCGATCATCTTCCCGTGCAGGATGATCCGGTCGATGTCGCTCCAGGCGCGCAGGCTTTCGAGCGGGTTGGCCTTGAGCAGCAGGAGATTGGCGATCTTGCCGGGCTCGATGGATCCGTAGTCCTTCTGGAGCCCGAACTGACGGACGTTGTTGATCGTCGCGGCGCGAAAGATGTCAGGCAGCGAAACGCCTGACTGAGCCATCAACCGCATCTCACGATAAGTATCGTAGCCCGGCTGATTGCCGTAGGTCGGCGCGGACGGCGTATCGCTGCCGAGCAGGAGCGGGTGACCGAGTTCGTGAAGGTAGCCTACGGCGCGCATATTCTGATCGTTCACTCGCAGTTGCGCGTGAGCGATCTTCACCTCAGGCATGCCGCCGAATTCGCGCTGCATGTCGCGCTTGAACCATTGACCGGCTTCGCCTGCGTACCACGCCAGCAGGGCAGGCGGGACGACCTTCGCATACATCGGATCCTTGAGGGTGTCGGCGCGAAACAAGTCAGCCGTGCCCGGCAGCACGCGCAGCGTCGGCTGAAAGCCGATTTTCTTTGCGTGAATGCTGCGCAGGTGCGCAGCGATGCCGTCCGGTACGCCTTCCGTCGCGCTCAGTTCGTTCCAGTTCCACAGGCCATGCGCGATCACATCGACGCCAGCCTCGATCGCAATGCGCTGCATGTCGATTGCATTGGCGTGCGCGACTATCCGCAACTTGTGCTGGAGCGCCGCAGCCTTCACGCGTTTCAGCGTACCTGCACTCATCATCGGCCAGTCGGATCGATCGCCGAAACCGTCCTCGATGAAGACCTTGACGCAACGTGCGCCGCTTGCGGCGATACCCTGCACGACGGCTTCCGGTGTGTGCTTCGCTGCGTCTGCCCCAGCAGGCAAAGGATGCTTCGCTGCGTTCGCAGGCTCGAAGATGAAATCCGGCGCGAGTTGATAACGAATCTTGTGATCAAACAGCGCCATCGGATATCCATTCAGCACGATGGCGGCCCCGCAGCGGAACAGGTCAGGGCGCACCGGCTGGGCTTCGAACGCCGCGATGCCTTCTGGCATGCCTGCGAGATCGAGCACCTGTGTGACGCCGAAGTACAGATAGCTGCGCGGCTGCTGCCGCGCGTACGCCGCAGTCAGCGCCGCAATGGTCGCATCTTCACTGCCGAGCGGCAGACCCGCCGGCATACTCACATGGACGTGCGAATCCATGAGCCCCGGGGTCAGATAGCGGCCGCGTCCGTCGATGCGCGTCTGTACGCTGGTCTTCGCAATAGGTGTCTGGCGAATTTCGACGATTCGCTCGTCCCGGATCAGTACATGACGATTCGGCAGCGGCCTGGCGTGCTCGGGCGAAACGATTGCGACGTTTTCGATGACGAGGTCGACGCCGAGGACGGCGTGCGCAAACAGCGCCGAACTGAACACGAGCGCCTTGAACAGTGTGTGCATTGTTCTTCGTCCCTGATGGGTTCTGGATGGAAATCTTGTGTGAATGGCGCTCTGCGCGAACATCCTTGTACTTCAACCCGGATCTGTCGACCAGCCCGATCCAGCCTGCGCGGCCCCGCCCGGCTTTGAATCTGCTTCTTCTCCTCCGGCGGCCAGAACAGAGCCGTGCTCGGTGGGCGCGCGGAGCACGTATTTCTGGTCAAAGGCCAAAAAATCTGTAGACAATTACGTAACTGTCGACATGAATTGTGCGTAACAATCTCCCAGGAAAGCTCAATGTGCGGCCGTTACGTCAGTCCTGAAGAATCTGCGCTCAATCGCGAGTACCACGTCGATCGCACGAACTCGCACATCCGGACGAACGAGACGCTCGACTCGATCTTTCTGCAGAGCTTCAACGTGGCTCCGACCGATAGAGTGCCTGTCGTGCGCATCATCCGTACAAGCGAAGGAGCGCGCGAAGCGGTGTTGATGCGCTGGGGTCTGATTCCCTACTTCGCGGGAGGAGAACCGCCGAAGTACTCCACGATCAACGCCACCATCGAGAAGCTCGATACAGCCCCGGCATGGCGCGGACCTTGGGAGCGCGGGCAGCGCTGCATCATGCCGTGCGCTGGCTTCTATGAGTGGCAGGTGCGTGAGGGCGGAACGAAGCAGCCGTTCTACATCAAACCCGCGAATGATGAGACGTTTGCGCTGGCTGCGCTCTGGGACAAGTCGATCACCCCGGGCGGCGAGGCGATTCTCTCCTGCGCGGTGATCACGATGCCGGCCAATGAATTGCTGCGGGACATCCACAACACGAAATTCCGCATGCCTGCGATCCTCAGGCATGAGCACATCGAAACCTGGTTGTCTGGAAGTGCGGATGAAGCGCGCGCAGTACTGCAGCCCTACCCTTCCGATGAGATGCTCGCATGGCCTGTGTCCCCGAACGTCAACGCGCCGCGGAACAATGGACCTGATCTGATTCAGCCCTGGCGAGGCGAGCCGCAGGGATCGCTGCTTTGAAGAGGAATCGCATGAAGCGGAACCTTATCTGTGTGTGTTCCACCCTTATCGCCGGCGCAAGCCTGGCGTTCGCGCAGGATGCGCCCAAGGCCTCGCAGGCGATGGTTGTGATCCATGCGGGCGGTTTGCTGGCGGAGCCGGGCGAAGCGCCGCTTCGCGAGCAGACTGTGGTAGTCACGGATGGAAGGATCGTTGCGGTAGACGCGGGCTATCAAGCGCCCACGCGCTACGGCTCCGGCGCTCAGCTGATCGACCTGAAGGATCGGTTCGTACTGCCTGGGCTGATCGATCTGCACAAGCACATCGCCATACCTCTGGACGCCGACGCGGCCACGTTCGCGTCGGAGGCCAGATTGGCTCTCGCCGCGGCAGCGGTGGCTCGGGCCGTTCTCCATGCCGGTGTGACGACCGTGCGCGATGCCGGCGACAATACGGGCGTGAGCTTTGCAGTACGCGACGCCATCAATGCGGGCGTGATCGAAGGTCCGCGTATTTTCGCCGCGGGCCGCATCATCTCGCGCACCGGTGGACACGGCGCGCTGAAAGCTGCATTTGGCGAACTCGACTATCCGCGCGGTGGTTGCGACGGTGCGGAGTCCTGCCGGCGAGTGGTTCGAGAGAACATCGAAGCCGGTTCCGATTGGATCAAGGTGGCCGTCTCAGGCTCAGGCGGCGAGGCCACCGGACAAGCGGACGCCGACCCCATCATGCTGCCCGAAGAAGTGGGCGCAGTCACACAGGCGGCGCGTCAGGCGCGGCGACCGGTCGTCGCTCACGCTCATAGCACAGCCGCCATCAATCTGGCGTTGGAAAGCGGCGCGCGCACCATCGATCATGGCGCGTATTTCGATACGACCTCAGTACGGCTTTTCAAGGCGAAGGGCGCTTTCCTCGTGCCCACCGCGTATGTCGCAGAATTCGTCAGCACTCAACTCGAGAGGTTTTCGGGAATGCCCGGACGAATGCCGCAGCAAGATCTGAAGCGATGGACTCAGGCCGCTATGGCGAATCCAGGTCGCGCGTGGCGCTCGGGCATTCGCATGGGCGTCGGCAGCGACTCAGGCAGCCGCGCAGACGCCCACGCGACGGCTCGGGAAATCGAACTGTTCGTCGCAAGCGGCGTACCGGCCGCCGAGGCGATCAAAGCCGCTACGGCTACGGGTGCAGAGATCCTGGAGATGCAGGACCGGCTCGGACGAATTCGTCCTGGCTTTGAAGCTGACCTCATCGCCGTCACTGGCGATCCCACTCAGGACGCATCGAGACTTCGCACCGTGTCCTTTGTGATGAAGGGCGGCGCGGTGAGCAAAGGTCCGTAGCTGGGCTGGACAATGCGCGAGATCTGCGTCGGCGCTTTGGTGACGAGAGATCGTCGCCCGCTAGCCCCATGAGTAATATTGCGTCGGGCCAAAAGCACACTAGAGGAAAAAGTGAAAGTTGAAGTGTCCGACGCCATTCAGATCCGACTTCTCGAGAGCATCGCTGAGCGCGAGATCCGGGAACTGAGCGATGTGTTGATCGACTGCGTGGCAGGCGGCGCGTCCGTCAGCTTCATGTTCCCGATGACGCGGGCCAAAGCGGAAGCGTTCTGGCGAAGCGTGGCCGCGAGCGCAGCACGCGGGGAGCGAGTAGTGCTCGCGGCTCGGGATGCAAGCGGAACGATCGTCGGCACTGTTTCGGTAATCTGGGCTCAACCCGAGAATCAGCCGCATCGCGGCGACGTCGCCAAAATGCTCGTGCATCGATGCGTACGCCGGCGAGGCGTCGGCGCAGCATTGCTCGCCGCCGCCGAACGCGCCGCTCTCAGCGCTGGCAAAACGTTATTGGTGCTCGATACAGTCACAGGCGCTGACGCCGAGCGCCTGTACGCACAGCAGGGCTGGCAGCGTTGCGGAGTAATTCCGGATTACGCGCTGTGGCCTGATGGAAGGCCGTGCGCGACGACGGTTTTTTTCAAGTCCCTGCGCGACTGATGAACCCGAGGTGGGCTCCATCTGGTGTTCACGGTCAGTGCAAACATCCCCGTTCGCTCTGAAATTTACGAATAGGTTCAAAGAATGAAGAACCCTTCGACAGGGCTCAGGGCGAACGGAAGGAAGTGAAAGGATTTTTCTGAATCCGGTCTCTTCCCCGTTTGCCCTGAGTCTATCGAAGGGATCTTCCCGGCGGAGCAGATAAAGATCTCGTCGGGAACATTGATCGGCCGAACTACGTACACGCTCGCCGCCGAATCTCACCACTTGCTGAGCCATTTCAACATGTCGCCCAGCGCGCGCTGAAACGCACCGATCGGAACAACGACGAACTTTGGCGTGGTCAGGTCTTTGGCTTGCGCGCCGGCTTGTCGCAGGCTCTCATCGAGGAACAATAGATCTTCAACACTCAGCGCCAACCCGGCTTCCCCGGGTTGAAACGTGCTTCCGCGCGCAAAGATCTTTCCAGGCGTCCTCGACATCTCGATGTGAGTTCCCATCACCGCGGAGATGCGGTGACTTCTCGAGAACTCCACCAGGCGGCGGATACTCTCCTTGTACACATCCCAATCTCTCACGTAGAGCTGGCCGGGATACAGACTGTCTCCCGTCATGAGCCATCCAGTCTGCGGGTCATACACGGCCACACTCTCGTCCTGATGCCCCGGCGCCGGCAGGACCAGAAGCTCGCGCGCACCCAGGTCGATCTTCGCCATGCCCTCGGGCCAAAGCGCGAACCCGAAGTGTTCACGAACCGCCTGGGCGTTCGGCTCAATCAGTGTTACGCCGGGCTTGCCGCGAAATTGCAGATCCCCCGCCGTGTGGTCTCCGTGGCTGTGGGAGTGAGTGACGAGCACGCGCAACGACGGAGCGGATGCAGGTCGTGCGCGCTGCGCAATGAGCTTCTGCACGACGTCATAAATCGGAAACCGCTCGGGCTCCTCAGTGGCGCCGGTATCCTGTACGAAGACGGTGTGCTCGCCGAAAAGGACGTAAATGAACGGCGCCTCGAAATGCACGCACTTGTTCTGGCGCAAAATGAATGTGGCGGGATCGAACTGAAAGATCTCGATCGCCGGGTCCCGGTTGGCGCCGCAATCCTCGGAACCGTGAATCCAGACCTTCTCATCCAACTCCGCGCAAAGGCCGGTAGTGGTGAGCGCCGTGATGGCCAGAGCGACAATCCACATTTTCATGGCGACATCCCGGTTCTCATAAGAACATCTCCGCCGCCGACGATACTCCAGGGTCGAGAATCGTGCACCTGCATTGTTCGAGCAGTCGACCCGAACATTTCCTTCATCGCTTCATGTAGTCGTTCAACTGCGACGAGGGCGGCAGGCGATCGAGAAATGTGAACGTGCCCTTGTTCTTCACTTCACTTGCCGCATCGACCAGACCCGCCATCGCAGCGCGATAGAGCGAGGTGGCGAGGCTGATGCGCTTGACCCCGGCTGCTTCCAGTTCGGCGACGCTGAACGAGCGGCGAGGGACCCCAACCATGAAGTTTACAGGCTTCGATACCGCCTGACACACGGCGCGCACCGCGGCCAGGTCCGGCAGGCAGGGCGCGAACAATACATCTGCGCCTGCCTTTTCGAACGCCTGCAGACGTTTGATCGTGTCGTCCAGATCCGGATTACCGCGCAGAAAGTTTTCGGAGCGCGCTGTCAGCACAAAAGGAAAAGGCAAAGCACGCGCCGCTTGCACCGCGGCGGCGATGCGTTCGCTCGCCTGACCGATGTCATACAGCGGCCTGTTCTGATCGCCAGTTGCATCCTCTATTGAACCGCCGACGAGCCCTGCAGCCGCAGCAAGCCGGATCGTCTCAGCGGCGTCTTCCGGAGCATCGCCAAAACCTTTTTCGAGATCGGCTGACACCGGTGCATCGATTGCCGAGCAGATCGAGCGCGCCTGCGCCAGCGCTTCATCGCGTGTGACATTGCCATCGAGACGGCCGAGGGTATTCGCCGATGCCCCGCTCGAGGTGGCGATCGCTTCGAAACCGAGCCCTGTCAGCACGCGCGCGGAGCCTGCGTCCCACGCGTTCGCGATGACGAACACGCCGGGCCGTCGATGCAACGCCTGAAAATGCATCGCCTTGTCATGTTGGGTAGCTGTCATCATCGTCTCCGTGTGCATTAGGTGAAGAGCGCGTCGCGCCATCTCATTCATATATCAGGCGGTCACAGCAGACTCGCCGTTTTCGGTCCTCGTCCTGCTGAAGAAATCGTTGCTCTCGCCAGGCCAGCGCTGCTAGCGCGCCTTATCCGTCGCGACGATGGTTGCGGGGCGAAGGATTTTTGAGCTGATCGTCAGTTCGGCGAGCCTCGCGGCGTCCAGATTGATCTGCAGGCGGATCCTGTTGTCGATCGTTACGAACTCGATGATGCCGCCGGTGCGTGCGAAATCTTCCGAGTCGCCGACGGTGAGCACGGCGCGGTTGTCCAGCTCGCTCAAAATGCGTTCGAGGCGACCTCTTCGGGAACGGTCGATGAACAGAATGTGGCAGACGTCGATGTTCTCGACGTCCTGATAGCGTCGGACCTCCAACCGGCGCCCGTGCACTGTTTCACCGCGCACCAGCTCATCGAGCGCGGCGCCGAACGGATCCTCGCCGAGTACGCCGATCACCAGCGGCGCCTGTTCGTCAGGAAAGGCATGTGCCGGCCAGTCGACGAATTGCGAGAAGTTGAACAGGAAAACGGCCTTGACTTCGTATTCAGTCGGCGCGGCCGCGGCCGATGGGCCGCCGAACAGCAAACCAGCCGCGGCCCACGCGAAGAAGCGCCGGTTGATCAGAATTCCCATGCGAATTTTCCGTAAACGCTGCGCTCGATCCCGCCTCGCGCCGCCGGGGAGCCGAATTCTGCGTGATGCTCGTGCAGAAGGTTCTGACCCAGGATTGAAATTTCCAGTTGCTGCAAAGCCCGCCACGCGACGCGAATATCCAGTTCGGAGTAACCAGCGACGCCCTCGCCCGTAACGATGTCGGGACTGCGCCGAACATCGCTCAGACGACGAAATTGGGCGTCGAGCTGCAAGTTCCCGGGCAGATCCAGCGACGAACGCAGTCCGAACTGATGCTGCGGCGTCGCGCCTTCGACAAATTTGCCGCGATTCAGATCCTGGCCCGTGGGATCGAGTCGCAGGTCCACATACGCATAGCTTGCGGTCAGGCGCCAAGGGCGCAGCGGCGAGTAGGCGGCGAGCGCCTCGAAGCCCTGAGCCTCACCGTCGGTGAGATTGCGATTGATGATCGGAACGACCGTGCGTCCATCAACGGGATCGACGAAGGGCGCACCCGGCTCGAGCGAAACGAGTCCTTCATAACGATTGTGAAATACCGCCAGATCGATGGAGAACTCCGGCCGCGTTTGCCATCTGAACCCAAGTTCATACGCCAGCAACTCTTCGGAATCGAATTCATCGTTTCCGAGCAGGCGCACGATCGGATTGCCTGCCGGATCAGTGACATCGATGGCAATGTCGCGTTCGAGTCGGGTCGGAACCCGTACTGCACGCGACACGGAGCCCCAGAGAGTGCGTCCGGTTGCGATATCCCAGGTCGCGCGCACGCTCGGCTGGACTTCGAAGCCGCTGAAGTCGTTGTGCTCGAGCTTCGTCCCAAGCGTCAGGCGCACGGCGTCGAACAGCGGAATCTGGTCCTGCACGAACGCGCTCACGAGCGTGTCCTGCGAGGATGCAGGCGCGAGCGCGAAGATCCTTCCGCTTTCGTTGCTATTGTCCGTATAGCGGTAATTCACACCCCAGAGAATTTCGTGGACGCGAGCCAGCGCGAATCGGTGCTGTACATCGAGATCCAGCGTGTCGAGATCGTCGACAAAACTGGGATCGTCGCGATGCGTCCTGTCATAGTAAAACCGCACCTGCAGATCCGATTCGTCATTGATGGTGCGTAGCCAGCGCCCGAGGACGTTGCCGCCGTTCACGCGCGTGCGCAGCCTGCCCTCGGGATCTGGCCGGCCAAAGATGGCGACCGACGGCGAGAATTGTCCGATGTCGCCGCGATACACACCGCCCTGAAACGTCACCGCATCTTTCGCGCCCGCGTCCCAGTCGGCGCGGAAACCAAAGCGACTCATGCGCCAGTCATCGCGGCTGCCGGCGTCCGGTTTGTATGAGTCGTCGCGATCGGAATGCTTGCCGAAGATGCGAAAGAAAAACGCGTCGCCGATCGCGCCGCCATAGCGTGCGCCAGCGATCGTTTCCTCTTCCGTTCCCGCGCCTGCTTCCAGATAGCCGCCCTGCGTGTCGCGTGCGCTCCGGGTCGTGATGTTGATCACGCCGTTGACGGCATTGGACCCCCACAGCGCCGCGCCCGGCCCGCGGATGACCTCGATGCGCTCGATATCTTCCAGCAGATAGTCCTGCACGTCCCACAACACGCCGGAGAACAGCGGCGTGTAGATGCTGCGAGTGTCGCTGAGCACCAGCAGTTTTTCCGAGTTGACGCTGCTGAAGCCACGCGAGCTGATCGCCCATGAATTGGAATTGCGGCGCGCGACGTGAAGCCCCGGGATGAGCCGCAGTGCTTCCGGCACGCTGGTCGCGCCCGAGCGCCTGATGTCTTCGTTCGTGACAACGGCGATTGCCGCGGCGGCGCCGCCGAGATTTTCCCGGGTTCTGGAGACCGACGTCACTTCGATGTCCATGAGCTCTTCGATGCTGAGCTTCTTCAACGCTATGGTCGAAACGCCGTCATCCTGTGCGCGCGCCAGCGCCGGATTCGCACCCCAGAGTATGGCGCTCAACGCCAGCGCGATCTGCAGAACCGAAGGATGTCCTCGCGAAGGATCAAAGGCCGTGCCTGAACTCCCTTTCATGAGCTGCGCCCTCAATGACTTGCCGCTCGCGCCGCCTCCGCAGACTTTGGAACAGCGAATGAGAAAGTCGCGCCCTGGCCCACCAAGCCTTCCGCGGAAATCCATCCACCGTGGCGGCGGATGATCCTCTGCACGATCGACAGGCCGACGCCGGTTCCCGGGAACTCCGCGCTCGAGTGCAGGCGGCGAAACGGAGCGAACAGATTCTTCGCCTGCTCCGGCCTGAAACCAGCGCCATTGTCGCGAATAAAAAAGGCATCCGGCTTGCCGCTACACGGCGCCATTTCGATGCGCGCGTCGCTGACGTCGCGCGTGAACTTCCAGGCGTTGCCGATCAGGTTCTCCAGCGCGATCCGCAATAGTTGCCGATCGCCCCGGCAGGACATGCCGTCACTGATGATGGCCTGCACCTTGCGATCGGGTTCGCGTTCGCGCAAATCGGCGACGATCGATGCCGCGAGTTTAGATAAATCGATGTGCGCGTCGCGCAGCTCGACGCCGGAGGCGTGCGACAGGCGCATCAGGTCTCCGATCAGTTGCTCCATGCGACCCGCGGCCCGCAGCATGCGATCTACATATCCGCGCGCCGTCTCATCGAGAGTCCCGGCGTACTCCTCCAGCAGAATCGCACCGAAGCCGTTGATCGAGCGCAGCGGCGCGCGCAGGTCGTGCGACACCGAATGGGAGAACGCCTCGAGCTCGCGATTCGCCTCGGTGAGCTGGCGCGTGCGGTCATCGACGCGTTTCTCCAGATCGGAGTTGATGCGCCGGATCACTTCTTCCGTACGACGCAGCTTGAGATTTTCGTTGCGCAGGTTGCGTACGGCGAGCGCGCGCTCCAGCACCGGCCGGATCATTCGCAATGTAAACGGCTTGAGGATGTAGTCGAGCGCGCCTGCCTTCATCGCCGCGACCGCCGTATCGATCGAGCCGTGGCCCGTCATGACGATACCGATGAGCTGTGCATCGATCTCATGTGCGGCCTTGAGAAAAGCGACGCCGTCCATCTCTGGCATCGTCAGATCAGTCAGCAACAGATCGAAGCTCTGCTCGCACATGGTGGCGAGCGCCTGTCTTGTCGAGGTGAAGCCGAAAGCAAGATAGCCTTCGAGTTCGAGCGTTTCGCACAGAGCGCGCATCTGCTCGACGTCGTCATCCACGACCAGGAGCCGAACCTGAGCGGTTGCTGTCATGACTCAATCC
>JBOHZJ010000299.1:0-32504 GCA_050738395.1 Steroidobacter sp. | reverse complement strand
TCGCAGGTCTGCGCGACCAATCTCGCCAACGTCGTTTTGCCTGTACCCGGAGGGCCCCAGAGAATCATCGAATGCAGATGCCCGCCTTCGAGCATGCGGCGCAGCGGTTTGTCGGGGCCGAACAGATGACTCTGACCGACGAACTCATTGATGGTCGTCGGGCGCAGGCGATCCGCGAGCGGTCGCGCGTCCGGCGGCGGTTCGGTTCGTGGTTTCACGAGTCCCGAGTCCAGCCATCGATACGTTGCGCCCAGCCGCCGAGCCAGGTCATCGCGAGTGTGAGGCCGAGCGCAATGCCGCCCGTGTTCGCAATGACATCGCGGAAGTCGCTCTGCCGTCCAAGGCTCATGGCGCCCTGCGCCCACTCGATGGCGATCCCGAGCAGGACGAGCCCGATTCCAATGATGAGATAACGAGAACGTGGATAGATGCCGGCGAACCACAGCGCCAGCACTGTATAAGCGAGCGCGTGCTCGAACTTGTCATTGATTCCGGTGACTGGCAGCTTCTGGCCGGGCAGAAGACTCGCGAGGACGGCGAGCGCGATCATGGCCCAGCCGATCACCAGCCACGTTCGTGGGTGTCGCAGCGGCAACAGCATCACGTTACTGCTTGGGTTCGGACGGCGCCGGAGAGGCATCGCCGATTACGTCGGCGCCCGGCGGCACGGTGAAAGTGAATCGCGATGGATCGAGCGGTGGATTACGTTCAAGCTGCATGAACTCGAGTCGGGTGGTCTGGCCGAGTTTGTCGGCGAGCTGCATGTACTTCAGCACGGCGCCGTCAAACCCAAGTCGCACCCATTTGAAATCAGTGTCGTCGCGCTTCGGTTCCATGCGCACCCACTGAACCGCGCCATCCTGCTGGACCTGAGTGACGGTAAAGTTATCTTCGAGATTGCCCTGACCGCTCAGAAGCATCGCGGGCGTCGCGGACAGGGTGTCGTCGAGTTTGCGAACCGTGACCTGCTCGAGGTCGCTGTCGTACAACCATACTCGCGCGCCGTCCGCGACGATGACCTGTTCATAGGGCTCCCTGTAATCCCAGCGAAACCGATCGGGTCGCCGCACCGCAAGCACACCACGCGCCTGGTCGACGACCTGGCCATTGCGATCCGTGAGCACTTGTTCGAATTGAGCCTGCAGCCCCTGCAAGCCGTCGAGAAATTTCTCGATGCGCTGCCTGCCCGCTTCCACGTCACTGGCCGCGGTCGCAGCGTAGGTGGTTGCATTGATCAGCAACAGCGCACTTGCGCCGATGAAACCCGGGATTCGAAAAACCTTCATCGATCTCAACCTTCTCCCGGCGGCGGCGGCGCCAGCACTTCACGCGCGCCGTTCGACTGCAACGGTCCGACGAGACCTGCGGCCTCCATTGTTTCGATCATGCGAGCTGCGCGGTTGTAACCAATCTTCAGTCGTCGCTGCACGCCCGAAATCGAAGCCTTCCGACTCTCGACGACTATCCGCACGGCCTGGTCATAGAGCGGATCCTGCTCACCATCGGCGCCCTCCCCTTCGCCTTCGACGCCCTCGCCCGCAAGACCGGGGATCGGCGTGCTCGGACCTTCGAGAATTTCATGCACATAGGCGGGTGCGGATCCTTTGAGCCCGCCGACGACGCGATGCACTTCCTGGTCCGACACAAACGCGCCATGCACGCGAATGGGAACCGAAGTGCCGGGCTGCAGGAACAACATATCGCCATGACCGAGCAATTGTTCCGCACCCATCTGATCGAGAATGGTCCGCGAATCCACTTTCGCGGAGACCTGGAACGCGATGCGGGTCGGAATGTTCGCCTTGATCAGGCCGGTGATGACATCGACCGACGGCCGTTGGGTCGCGAGAATCAGGTGAATGCCCGAAGCACGGGCTTTCTGTGCGAGTCTCGCGATGAGTTCTTCCACCTTCTTGCCGACGACCATCATCATGTCCGCCAGCTCATCGACGATGACGACGATGAACGGCAGAGGTTCGAGCAGCGGCACTTCGTCCGGATTGCCTTCGGGGCTCATCTGCTTCAGCAGCAGCGGATCGCGAATCGGGTGACCGGCGTCCTTCGATTCCTTGATCTTGCGATTGAAGCCCGCGAGATTGCGCACGCCCAGTGCGGCCATCAATTGATAACGCCGCTCCATCTCGGCGACGCACCAGCGCAACGCATTCGCCGCTTCCTTCATGTCGGTGACGACCGGCGCCAGCAGATGCGGGATGCCCTCATACACCGACAGTTCCAGCATCTTCGGATCGATCATGATCAGCCGCACATGTTCGGCCGTCGCCTTGTAGAGCAACGACAGCACCATTGCGTTCACGGCGGTGGATTTACCCGACCCCGTAGTGCCGCCGACGAGCAGATGCGGCATGCGCGCCAGGTCGGCCACGACCGGACCGCCGCTGATGTCCTTGCCGAGCACCAGCGCCAGCGGCGACGTCATCTCATCGTAGGCCTTCGACTTGACGATCTCGCCCAGCGTGACCAGTTCGCGTTTTTCGTTGGGGATTTCCAGTCCGACGGTCGACTTGCCTGGAATGATCTCGACGATGCGCACACTGATCACTGACAGCGCCCGCGCCAGGTCCTTCGCAAGATTGCTGATCTGACTGACCTTGACGCCGGGGGCTGGACGCAGCTCGAAGCGCGTGATCACGGGGCCGGGATGTACTTCGACCACTTCGGCTTCGACGCCGAAGTCGCGCAACTTGAGCTCCACCAGCCGTGACATAGCTTCCAGCGCTTCGGCGGAATAGCCCACCTGGCGCGATGGCGGATCATCGAGCAGCGATAAGGCCGGCAACTCCTTCGCCGTCGGCGGCTCGAACAAGGCGACCTGCCGTTCCTTCTCGTGACGCTCGCTCTTTTCGACCTTCTGTACGACTGGCTCGATCTTCGGCGGGGGACGGCTGGCGACGCGACGCTTCTCTTCGCGCATGACTTCACTGCGGGCCTCTTTCACCTCACGGCCCGCCTTGATTTCGCGTGCGTTGGCGACCCTGCCCGAGAGCCACTCCATTCCCTTCAGCGTCGCGCGACCCGTGCGATCCATGACCTGGATCCACGAGAGCCCGATAAACAATGAGACGCCCGCGAGCCACAGCGCGAGCAGCATCAGGGTCGCCCCAAGAAAGCTCAGAGCGCTTTCAAATCCGTCGCCGACCAGCGAACCGAGCACTCCGCCCGCCGAATCAGGGTAACTCGCAATCGTGAAGTGCAGACTCGCCAAACCGCAGCTGGTGACGAGCGTCAGCAAAAACCCAATGCCGCGAAACGCGAGCGTCGCACGCGAGGGCGCATCGCTTGCATCGCGTTCCTGATAAAGGAGCCAGCCGGTGAACCCGATCATGAGCGGAAAGAGAAAAGCCGGCGCACCGAACAACAGGATGAGCAGACCTGCGACATGCGCGCCGAGCGGACCGATTAAATTCGAGATCGGCCCGGGCTCGCCGGTCGTTGCGAACGACGGATCGTTGCGATCGTAGGCCGCCAGCGCAGCGAAGACGATCAATGCGAGCGCGCCGAACACCCACAGAGCGCCCTCCCGCAAAGATCGCACTACCGTCGCTCCGAGCCGCATGCCGCCGCGTGCTTCCGCTGTCGTCGCCAAAGTTAATCCGCCTCAGCTCTCGCTTGTAACTAGTTGATCTTCAATGAACGTAGGGGTCGAATGCAAGTCGTCGCAGCACTGCGTCGGTCGACGGGAAATTCAGTCATTCGCGGCGACGCCGATGGCTGGCATTGAAGCGATCTATTTGGCTGCCATAGACGCATTACTTACCATTGCCGCAGCTTCTGTTCAGCAAGGCCGCGACCTCTGTCGGAGTTGAGGCGAGTGCGAACGCAGCGCCGCGGCGCCGGGATCTGTAGATGAGCGGATCCGGCGATTACGCGTCTAATTCAATCGACTTCGTTGAGGTGAATCATACATGAGCACTCCCCGTCACTCGCGGCTCCTGATCCTGGGCTCCGGCCCCGCCGGGTACGCAGCGGCTGTTTACGCTGCCCGCGCGAACCGCAGTCCGGTCCTGATCACGGGCATGGAGGAAGGCGGCCAGCTCATGACCACGGTCGAGGTCGACAACTGGCCCGGCGATCCGCACGACCTGACCGGACCCGGCCTCATGGAGCGCATGCGCAAACACGCCGAGCGCTTCAATACTGAAGTCGTGAATGACCACATCAACTCAGTGGATCTGTCACGACGGCCTTTCCGCCTCGAAGGCGATCGCGGGGGGTACACGTGCGACGCGCTGATCATTGCAACTGGCGCCACCGCGAAGTATCTGGGACTGCCTTCCGAACAGACCTTCCGCGGCCGAGGCGTTTCAGCCTGCGCGACCTGCGATGGGTTCTTCTTCAAGAATCAGCACGTCGCAGTCGTGGGCGGCGGGAATACGGCGGTCGAAGAAGCGCTGTACCTGACGAACATCGCATCGCACGTCACGCTCGTGCATCGTCGCGACACGCTGCGTTCAGAGAAAATTCTGCAGACCAAGCTGTTCGAACGCGAACGCGAGGGTAAAGTGCGCATCGTGTGGAACCACACGGTCGATGAAGTGCTCGGAGATGACCGCGGCGTTACAGGACTGCGCGTGGCGCCGATCGCTGGCGGACCGAAGGAAGATGTCGCCGTCTCAGGCGTGTTCATCGCCGTCGGTCATGCGCCCAACACTCAGCTCTTCGAAGGCCAGCTCGAAATGAAAGGCGGATATCTGATCGTGAAATCAGGACTCAGCGGCAACGCGACGCAGACGAGCGTGCCCGGCGTATTCGCGGCGGGCGACGTAGCCGACCATGTGTATCGTCAGGCGATCACGTCCGCCGGAACGGGATGCATGGCGGCGCTCGACGCCGACAAGCACCTCGATCAGGTCGACGCCGCCGACAAGCGCTGAGAAGCATTCCCGCGTCATGCCAGCGCGGACCCTGTCCTCGATCGCGAGCATTCCGGCAGCGCGCTGGAATGCTCTCGATTCCACCGGTAGTCCGTTCGTCCGACATGAGTTCCTGCTGGCGCTGGAATGCGCGGGCTGCGTCGACGGCGCCTCCGGGTGGACGACGAGCCATCTCATTCTCGAAAGCGAATCGGGCGTGCTCGAAGGCGCCGTCCCGCTCTATCGCAAGGCGCATTCCTGGGGCGAGTTCGTGTTCGACTGGAGCTGGGCGCGCGCCTGGTCGCAGGCCGGTCTGCACTACTACCCGAAGCTCGTGAGCATGACTCCGTTCACGCCAGCAACAGGCCCGCACCTGCTTGCGGCGCCAGACGTCGATCCTGTCGGCGTACGCTTGCGTCTCGCAGCCAGCTTGATCGAGTTCGCACGTAGCGAAGGCGCATCGTCCGCGCATGTGCTGTTCATCGACGCAGCCGATCGTGCCGCTCTGACGTCTCCGCATTATCTTCTGCGCAAGGACTGCCAGTTCCACTGGCGCAATCGCGCTTACACCAGCTTCGATGAGTTTCTCGCGACCTTCCGTGCGGACAAGCGCAAGAAGGCGTTGCGCGAACGTCGGCGTGTCGCCGAAGGCGGCGTCGAATTCGACACGTACTCCGGCGCGCAAATGGACGAGTCGCTCTGGGATATGGCGTTCGCGTTCTCAGCGGCGACGTTCGCTGCTCACGGGCACGAGCACTATCTGAACGTACAATTCTTCAAGGCAGTGTCAGCGGCGATGCCTGAATCCGTGATGGTGAAGGTGGCGCGGTATCGAGGACGCCCGATCGCGGCGGCTATTTTCTTTCGCAGCGCAGACGCACTCTATGGCCGCTACTGGGGCGCCGTCGCCGAATTTCACAGCCTGCATTTCGAGACCTGCTACTACCAGGGCATTGACTACTGCATTCAACACGGGCTGTCGCGCTTCGAGCCCGGTACACAGGGCGAGCACAAGGTGCCGCGCGGATTCGAGCCGACGCCGACGTGGTCCGCGCACTTCATCGCCGATCCCCGGTTCGCTCGCGCGATCGACGCCTATCTGGCCGAAGAGCGCGCCAGCGTCGATGAGTACATGCGACAAATTGACGCCCACCTGCCATTCCGCCGCGATTCGGCGCACGATCAGGCGCCGGACCCCGAGGTGCGCCGCACAGGCCGGGCGCCCTGAGTCAGCGGCGATGCAGCTGCTCGCAGGATAAGGACCTGAAGACGAGGACCGGAATGTGAGGAGCTCATCGAATTACGTCCTTGCCGGGGGCTTCCTGTGAGAGGTTCGATCGTCTGGCTGTCGGAACGTGACTCGCCCGAGGCGTTTCCTCCCGTGGATCGGGCGCTGCGCGAACCGGATGGTCTGCTTGCGGCAGGCGGAGATCTTTCGCCGCAACGGCTGCTGGCTGCCTATCGACGCGGCATCTTTCCCTGGTATTCGCGTGGGCAGCCGATCCTGTGGTGGTGCCCCGATCCGCGAGCAGTACTGTTCCCGAACCGACTGAAAGTCTCGCGCAGCCTTGCGAAATCCATTCGCAATCGTGGTTTCGTCACGCGCACCGATACGGCGTTCCGCGAGGTTATCCGGGCCTGCGGCAGCGCTCAACTGCGGCCCGGCGGCACCTGGCTCTCGCCCGAGATGCGTGCGGCGTATCTGAAACTACACCGGCTCGGTTATGCGCATTCCGTCGAAACCTGGCTGGACGAAAGGCTGGTCGGCGGACTGTACGGCGTCGCCGTGGGCGGCGCGTTCTTCGGCGAATCGATGTTCAGCACAGAGCGGGATGCGTCGAAAGTTGCGCTACAGCGGTTATGCGCAGAGCTCACCGCGCGTGGCGTGGAGATGATCGACTGTCAGATGGCGACGCCGCATCTGATGACTCTTGGGGCGGAGCTGATGCCCCGGACGCAGTTCATCGACGTCCTGGCGCGCCATGTGGGCGAAGCGTTTGCAACGCCACGTTGGTTCGGCGCCACGCCTGATGCTTCACAGAGCGGTTAGCGGTTGGCGGTTGGCGGTTAGTCGGATCGGCTATCGTCTCTTGTCATTTGTAACTCTCCGCCATCCGCTTCCTGGATCTTCACCAACCGCTAACCGCCAACCGCTGACCGCTTCCTTCATTGCATTGACCCATGCCTTTATGCACAATTCGCGCGCTTCCGGCGCCGACCGGGCAAATTATCAGAGAGTGCATGTCGAAAGAGGACGCAATTCAGATGGAAGGACGTGTAGTCGACACGCTTCCAAATACGACCTTCCGCGTCCAATTGACGAATGGGCACACGGTCATCGCGCACATCTCCGGCAAGATGCGCAAAAACTACATTCGAATTCTGACCGGCGACCAGGTGACCGTTGAACTGACGCCGTACGATCTGAGCAAGGGTCGCATCATTTACCGGGGACGCTGAACGCGAGTTGAGCGTTGTCCGTTCTGCGTTGTGCGCAGAGAGAAAAGGCCGGCATTGCCGGCCTTTTCTTTCTGCACGGTCAACTCACAACGGGCAACTGACAACCGCGCAATCAGCTACCTTCCAGCAGCGCCTGCTCGCTGTCCGCACGAGTTTCGACCTTCAGCGCGTCATCCTGGCCGAGTGATACGAAGGCGTGACCGCCGGCCGCGAGTCGCCCGAAGAGCAATTCTTCCGCAAGCGGCCGTTTGATTGCTTCCTGAATGACGCGCGCCATCGGTCGTGCACCCATCTTCGGATCGTATCCCTTGCGGGCCAGCCATTCGCGTGCAGCGTCGTCGATGTGAAGCTGAACGCCCTTCTGCTCGAGCTGCGCTTCGACCTCGACAAGCAGCTTGTCGACGACGCGCTGGATCGTTCGCGGGTCAAGCCCGTTGAACTGGATGATGCCGTCGAGGCGATTGCGAAATTCCGGCGAGAACAGGCGCTTGATCGCTTCCATACCGTCGCTGGAGTGATCCTGCTGGGTAAAGCCGATCGATGGACGGCTCATTTCGAACGCGCCTGCGTTGGTCGTCATGACGATGATTACGTGACGGAAATCCGCCTTACGGCCGTTGTTGTCGGTCAGCGTGCCATGGTCCATCACCTGCAGCAGCAGGTTGAACACATCCGGATGCGCCTTCTCCACTTCATCGAGCAGCAACACCGAATGCGGATGTTTGTTGATCGCTTCCGTCAGCAAGCCGCCCTGATCGAAGCCCACATAGCCGGGCGGTGCGCCAATCAGGCGGGACACCGTATGCCGCTCCATGTACTCGGACATATCGAAGCGGATGAGTTCGACGCCCAACGCGATGGCGAGCTGGCGGGTGACTTCGGTCTTGCCAACCCCGGTGGGGCCTGCGAAGAGGAACGACCCGACCGGCTTACGCTGGTCGCCGAGGCCTGAACGCGCCATCTTGATGGCGGACGCCAGCGAGTCAATCGCGGGATCCTGACCGTAGATGACCAGCTTCAGATTGCGCTCGAGATTACGCAGTGTGTCCTTGTCCGAGACCGACACGTTCTTCGGCGGAATGCGCGCGATGCGCGCGACGACGTCTTCGATCATCTGCGTGGTCACCGTCGATTCGCGCTCGCCTTCGGGTTTGAGGCGTAATCGGGCTCCCGCCTCGTCGATCACGTCGATCGCCTTGTCCGGCAATTGCCGATCGTTGATGTGACGAGCGGCGAGTTCGGCGGCCGCGGTCAGCGCATCGTCCGCATACTTGATGCCGTGATGTTCTTCGAAGCGCGAGCGCAGGCCCCTCAGGATGTCGATAGTCTCCGGCACCGACGGCTCGACGATGTCGACCTTCTGAAAGCGGCGTGCGAGCGCATGATCCTTTTCGAAGATGCCGCGATATTCGGTATAGGTGGTCGAACCAATGCAGCGCAGCTCGCCGTTTGCAAGTGCGGGCTTGATCAGATTGGAGGCGTCCATGACGCCGCCCGACGCCGCGCCGGCGCCTATCACCGTGTGAATTTCGTCGATGAACAGAATCGAGCCCGGATTCTTTTTCAGCTCGGTGAGAACGCTCTTGAGGCGCTTCTCGAAATCGCCGCGATACTTCGTACCGGCGATCAGCGCGCCCATATCGAGCGAATAGACAGTGCAATCGGTCAGCACATCCGGCACCTTGTCCTCGACGATCATGCGTGCGAGGCCTTCCACGAGCGCAGTCTTGCCGACGCCCGCCTCGCCTACGTAGAGCGGATTGTTCTTGCGTCGACGGCATAGAATTTCCACGGTGCGTTCGATCTCGACGCGCCGACCGATCAGCGGATCGATACGCCCTTCCATCGCGAGTTTGTTCAGATTCGTCGCGAACTTCTCCAGCGCCGATCCGCCGTCGGTTTCGCTGCGTTCGGATTCGGCTCCCGACGCGGGTTCGTCCTTGTCGGGACGGTCATCCGCAATCTTCGACAGGCCGTGCGAGATGTAATTGACCACATCGAGCCGCGCGACGTCCTGCATCGAGAGCAGATACGCGGCGTGCGAGTGCTTCTCACTGAAGATCGCGACCAGCACGTTGGCCGCGGTCACTTCCTTCTTGCCGCTCGACTGGACGTGAAACACGGCCCGTTGCAGCACCCGCTGGAAGCCGAGCGTCGGCTGGACTTCGCGATCGTCATCGTCCTTGAGCCGCGGCGTGGTCTGATCGATGAAGTCCTTGAGATCTTTGCGTAATCGCGCGACGTCCGCGCCGCACGCCCGGAGGATCTCGCGCACCTTGGGCGTATCGACGATCGCGAGCAGCAGATGCTCGACCGTCATGAACTCATGACGAGCCTCACGGGCCGACTGGAAGGCTTCGTTCAGACAGATTTCGAGTTCGCTGCTTAACACTGAAAGACTCTCACCCTGTGCGGCTCTTCGATGGCAAGCCGATTCGAAAGTTGCATTGACGGCGTCTGGTGCATGACGTTCAGGGGCGCGTAAGGTTCGGGTTCGGGGATGACTGCCTTACGTTTCTTCCATCGTGCACAGCAGCGGATGCTGGTGCTGGCGTGCGTAAGTCGTCACCTGCGCGACTTTGGTTTCGGCGATTTCGAATGTGTACACCCCGCACACGCCCTTACCCCTGGTGTGGACCTCCAGCATAACGCGCGTGGCGGTGGTTCGATCCATGCCGAAGATGTGCTCCAGAACATCGACGACGAATTCCATCGGGGTGTAGTCGTCGTTCAACAGAACGACCTGGTATAGCGGCGGTCGCTTGAGCTTGGGCTCGGCCTCCTCTGCGACCAACTCGCGTTCATGCCGTGTTCTCTCTTCCGCCATCAACGTCGACGCATAACTAATTGAGACTCTTTATAGGGGGGAAAGCCAGACAATACAAGGCAGCATCCGACGCAACAATCGCGGCTGTCGTAGTGCATGTGGAAGCCCACTGCGGCCGTGTTTGCCGCAAAATCGAGATTCGGAAAGCGACGGGATAACTCGCACACGCACGTAAGTCTGTCTTCCGGGCCGCGCACGCGAGCCGCCTTCATTCGGGCAATAGCGACAGAAGTTTCATCAATGGGAACAGTCTGTTGTGACAAACTAACGCCACTCCCTATCATGGCCGCGAGTTGGGCGTCCGATTTGATGAATTACACGGCTTGCTCCGCCATCACCCTCGCACCATCGTTACGTACCGAATAAATGTCCTTTCCCGCCAGTCTGCGTGACTTTCAGAACCTCTCGCCACAGCAGTGGCTGGACCGTACGTCGCGATCGCTGCCGCGCGCGGTCTGCGTGGTGCTGGTGGTCGCCATCGCGTGGCAACTGGTGCAACTCTCCTGGCTGCTGCTGGACCGAACCTCGGATGCGGGGGCGCCGGAAGCCATGGCGCCTTTTACGCCATCGCCCAGCGCGCCGCGCAAGGGCGTCGATGTGCAGGCGATCGTGAGCGCACATCTGTTCGGCATACCGGAGGCAGAGACCTCGCAGGGCGCGGCGGACGCTCCTCAGACTCAGATGAATCTGGTGCTCTCGGGGGTACTCGCCTTCGGCGATCCCCAAAAGGGTCTCGCATTCATCGGCGAATCGGCGCAAGCGACGAAGGTCTACACGGTCGGCGCGGCAGTGCGTTCAGGTACGAAGTTGCATTCGGTGTACCTTGACCGGGTCATTCTGGATCGCAGCGGCCAGCTTGAAACGCTCGCGTTGCCGAAGCAGAGCACGGGGGGCGTCGCCATCAACCGCCCCCCGGCGCCGGCGGCCAATAATCGGTTCACCGACAATCTGCGACGCATCGCCGAGACGAATCCAACGGCGTTTGCGGAAATCGTGCGGCCGCAGCCGGTGTTCGCGAACGGCGTGCAGCGGGGCTATCGCGTTTACCCGGGCCGCAATCGCCAGCAGTTCGCGAAGCTCGGACTGCAGCCGGGCGATCTCGTGCTCGCCATCAATGGCACGCCCCTCGATGATCCGCAGCGCGGCATGGAGATTTTCAACACGATGGGAACTTCGGATCGCGTGAACGTGACCATAGAACGCAGCGGCCAGTCGCAGGAACTGACGCTCAACACCGCGCAGATCACCCTGCCCGAGGCCGACACGCGTACGCCCGAAGTCCGACCCAGAACACCGACGCCCGCCCCCGGACTCACGCCCACCCCGCCGGTGGAGTAACACGTCAACCGACGCACCAGTCAGACGACCCAAGGACCGTCCATGACGATCTTCGAAAATAACAGTACAACAGGGAAATCCGCAGTGAGGCGCGCCGAGCGCAGGCGAGCGCAGCTGTCCGGCTTCGCGCTCAGCTGCCTGCTGGTCTGTGTGAGCGCGAACTCTCAGGAACAACAGCAGCAGGCGACCATCACGCCCGCGTTTCGCGACGCCGATCTGACGCAGATCATCGAAGCGGTCAGCACGATCACTGGCAAGACCTTCATCGTCGATCCACGCGTGCGTGCGCAGGTGACGATTCTGTCCTCGACGCCGATGTCGCCGGACGCCTTCTATGAGGCGTTCCTCTCGATCCTGCAGGTGCACGGCTTCGTTGCAGTGCCCTCAGGCAACGTCGTCAAAATCATTCCTGACGCGAACGCGCGCCAATCGCCCGCGAACGATCTGCCCGGCACTGTGAGTTCGTCATCCGATGAGTTCGTGACGCAGGTGATCGCGGTGCGCAATGTCAGCGCCGCGCAGCTCGTGCCGGTGTTGCGTCCGCTGATCCCGCAATACGGGCACCTGGTCGCCTACCCTGCCTCCAACATGCTCATCATTTCCGATCGCGCCAGCAACGTGAATCGGCTCATACGAATCATTCAGCGCATCGATCAGGGCGGCGACGAAGAGATCGATATCATCCGGCTGGAGAACGCGAGCGCTGCGGAAATCGTGCGCGTCGTGAATACGCTGTTTACCGGGCCCGGAGCACAGGCAGAGGCTCCCGGGGTGACCGCCAAACTGGTCGCGGACGACCGCACCAACAGCGTACTGATCTCGGGCGAAAAGTCACAGCGATTGCGCTTGCGCACCCTCGTCACGCACCTCGACACGCCGCTCGAAGCAGGCGGCGATACGCAGGTGTGGTACCTGGCCTATGCCGACGCCGAGCAGATCGCCGGCAAACTGAAGGAACAGATTACCGGCATCACGCAGGCCGCTCCCGGCGCGCCGGCGGCCGCGGGGCCCGCTGCGGCCGCCGATCGCAGCACGACGATCTGGGCGGATCCACAAACGAATGCTCTGGTCGTGACAGCGCCGCCGAAGATCATGCGGCAGATCAGATCCGTCGTGGACCGGCTCGACATCCGCCGCGCGCAAGTGCTCATCGAAGCGATTCTCGTCGAGATCTCCACGACCAAAGCGTCCGAGTTGGGCGTGAACTGGGCCGTCGACGGCAGCGGCGACGATGACAGCTTCGTCCCGGTTGGAACATTCAATCAGACAGTTGGCGGCGCAAGCATCGGCAGCATCGCCGCCGCGATCGACAATCCCGAAACGCTGGCGACCACCGGGCTGCCGCAGGGGCTCACGCTCGGCGCTGGTCGTTTCCTCGAAGGCGGCGTGAACTTTGCGGTCCTGCTTCGAGCGATGCGGAACGACGCAAACACCAACATCCTGCAGACGCCTTCGATCACCACGCTCGACAACGAAGAGGCCGAGATCAAGGTGGCGCAGGAAGTGCCGTTCGTCACTGGCCAGTTCACCAGCGCGGGCGCCCAGGAGGGCAACGTCAATCCATTCCAGACCATTCAGCGCGAGGAAGTGGGCACGATCCTCAAGATCACGCCGCAGATCAACGAAGGAACCGCCGTACAGCTCAAGATCGAGCAGGAAAATTCGAACGTGTCGCAGGGAATCGCCGGCGCGGTCGATCTGGTCACCAACAAGCGCACGATTTCCACGACGGTGCTGGTCGAGGACGGCGGGATTATCGTGCTGGGCGGCCTCATCAGCGACGAAGCGCGTGAAGGCGAGAACCGCGTGCCGATCCTCGGCTCCATTCCGCTCATCGGCGAGCTGTTCAAGACGCGCAGCGGCTCGAAGGAAAAGCGCAACCTCATGGTCTTCATTCGACCGACGATTCTGCGTGACGGCGTCAAGGCCGCCATCGAGACCAACGCCAAATACAACGTGCTCCGCAACCAGCAACTGTCGCGCAAGAAAGGCCGTGTGACGTTATTGCCCGGCGAACAGCAACCGTTGCTGCCGCCGATCGAGGACCTCTCGCAGTATGCCGATCCCACGGCGGGCGCGGACGCGCCGGAACCCGGCACTGATCCGACGACGTTGCCGCCAGTCCAGACGGCGCCGCTGGAACAGGAGCCGCCGCCGACGCCTGCGCCGCAACAACCTCAGCGGCGCACCACTCCTGTTCCGCCGCAACCGCGCGATCAGCAGCCTGATCCGCAGTGAACGCCCACGTTTAGCGAGGCCTTTATGAGCGCACAACCGGACGCAACCATCATTGCAGGCGCGCCGCCGAAAACGCCGGTGCTCTCTTTCGCCTTCTGCAAACGACATGGCGTGCTGATTGAACGCATCGATGAGCATACGGCCGAGGCCATTTATCGCGCCGGGGCGCAGCCTGCGAGCATTGCGGAGGTGCGCCGCGTGCTGGGCATGCCGCTGCAACTGCGGCGCGTCGACAGCGACGCCTTCGACCAGATTCTGCGTCAACGCTACGAAGGCGGCGCGAACACGGCGATGCAAATGGTCGGCGGCATGGAAGACGACACCGACCTTGCGCATCTGGCGCAGGATCTGCCGGAACCCTCGGATCTGCTCGAAAGCGATGACCAGGCGCCGATCATCAAGCTGATCAACGCGATCCTGACGCAGGCGGTCAAGGACAACGCTTCGGATATTCATATCGAGCCGTTCGAGAATCGCCTGGTGGTGCGTTTCCGGATCGATGGCGTCCTGCGCGAGGTTCTGCAGTCGCGCCGCGCCGTCGCGCCGCTGGTCGTCTCGCGCATCAAGGTCATGTCCAAGCTGGACATCGCGGAAAAACGCTTGCCGCAGGACGGGCGCATCTCGCTGCGCGTGGCCGGTCGCGCGGTCGATGTACGCGTCTCAACGATTCCCGCAGGTCATGGCGAGCGCGTCGTGCTGCGTCTGCTCGACAAGCAGGCGGGCCGTCTCGAACTGGGTTCGCTCGGCATGGATCCGCGCACGCAGAAGCAGATGGATGAGCTGATCCACAAGCCGCACGGCATCATCCTGGTCACCGGTCCGACAGGATCCGGCAAGACGACCACGCTTTACTCAGCGCTCGAACGCATCAACGACAACACGCGCAACATTCTCACCGTCGAAGATCCGATCGAGTACTACATCGACGGCATCGGTCAGACGCAGGTGAACACGAAAGTGGAGATGACATTCGCTCGCGGCCTGCGCGCGATCCTGCGTCAGGATCCGGACGTGGTGATGGTCGGCGAAATTCGCGACCTGGAGACCGCGCACATCGCCGTGCAAGCTTCGCTGACAGGGCATCTGGTGCTCTCAACCTTGCACACCAACACCGCCGTCGGCGCGGTCACTCGTTTGCGCGACATGGGCGTCGAGCCCTTCCTGCTCTCGTCCAGTCTGATCGGCGTGATCGCCCAGCGTCTCGTGCGCGTACTGAATCCAGACACAAAGGAGGCTTACGTCGCCGGCGAATACGAGCGCCGCCTGCTCAACGTTCCGGCGGATGCGCCCTCGCCGACGTTGTATCGTCCAGGCGCGGACGCGAATCAGGGTTTCAAGGGCCGCACCGGCATTTACGAACTGGTGCTGGTCGACGACACGATGCGTACGATGATCCACGACGGCGCGGGCGAACACGAACTCGAACGTTACGCTCGGACGCTCACACCCAGCATTCGCGACGACGGCCGCAACCGCATTCTGGCCGGCGTTACGACGATCGAAGAAGTGCTGCGAGTTACGAGGGAAGACTAGGCTGCGGGCGACGGGCTACAGGCTACTGTCTGACACGAACCACTCATGCGCACTTTCCTCGTGTTGCTCGATTCAAGCCACCGCTGCCCGTCCGCACTCTGAATTGTAGCCCGTGGCCCGCAGCCTGTAGCCTTCTCACTCATGAGCGCCTTCGAATACACCGCCGTCGATCCCTCCGGCCGCGAACGCAAGGGCGTCCTGGAAGGCGACACCGCCCGGCAAGTCCGGCAGATGCTGCGCGATCAGAGCCTGCTGCCGGTGACGGTCAGTGAGGTGGCGCAGACTGAGCGTCACAGGCGCAAGTCCAGCTTCACCGTGCGGCGTGGGGCGTCAGCGGCGGATCTCGCGTTGCTGACCCGACAGATCGCAACACTCGTTCGATCCGGCTTGCCGCTGGAAGAGGCGCTCCTCGCCGTTTCCGAGCAAACCGAGAAGCCGCGCATCAGCAGCATCATCATGGGCGTGCGTGCGAAAGTCATGGAAGGTCACGCCCTCGCGGATGGCTTGTCCGACTTCCCCGCTGTCTTTCCGGAACTCTATCGGGCGACCGTTGCGGCCGGCGAACAATCAGGCCATCTCGACACCGTACTCGAGCGGCTCGCGGACTACACGGAGAGTCGCGAGCAGTTGCGCAGCCGCACCATCAACGCGATGTTGTATCCAGTGCTGTTGTTCGTTGTTTGCGCGGCGATCGTCTCCATGCTGCTGACGTTCGTCGTGCCGAAGATCGTCAAGCAGTTCGAGAACTCGAAGACTGAGCTGCCGATCCTGACGCAGGGTCTGATCGCAATTTCGGATTTCCTGCGCGACTGGGGATTGCTGCTGCTCGCCGCGATCATTATCGGCGGCATCCTGTTCGTCCGCTGGCTGCGAGATCCCGCTGCGCGACGTCGCTTTCACGGCTTTCTGCTGCGCATTCCGCTCTTTGGCAAGGTCGTACGCGGCTCCAATACCGCACGCTTCGCACGGACCTTCTCGACGCTCACATCGAGCGCCGTGCCGGTGCTCGAAGCCATGCGCATCTCGGGCGAAGTGGTGACGAACCTGCCGATGCGCGACGCGGTGCAGGACGCAGCGGCGCGTGTGCGCGAAGGCGCACCGATCGGCAAGTCGCTGGGTGCGGGGAAGATGTTCCCGCCTATGATGATTCACCTGATCGCGAGCGGCGAGACGAGCGGCGATCTCGAGACGATGCTCGATCGCGCTGCGACCAACCAGGAACGCGAAATGGACGCTATCCTCGGCGCCGCCGTCGGTCTGCTGGGTCCGCTGATGATTCTCGTCATGGGCGGCCTCGTCCTGCTCATCGTACTTGCAATGCTCCTGCCAATATTCCAGCTCAATCAGCTGATTGCCTGAGGCGACTCGCGCCTCGCGGCTCGCGACGCGCGCCAGAAGGACCGGCAGCCACTCTGGCGCGAGACGCGCATCGCGTGACGCGGGCCGCAAAAACCAATATCCCGCTATTGCGGGACTACAGCCTTCCTTTTATATACTCGCGACGTTCCAGCGCATTGAGTCGTTGTACTTGCAGGCGAACCGGATCGTAGCGATGAACGAGAAGCCGGAATCCGAAGAATTTGACGAGGAAGAGGACGACGACGGCGCGGTCGAGTCCGAAGACCTCGATGTCGATCACCTCATGGCCGATCTCGACAAGCGCAAGAAGGCGGTTGTGAAGGTAGGCGAACCCGCATGGCGCAGACTCGAGCGCATCCGCGAGGAACGCGAAACCGCCGCACAGATGTCCGACTTCGACGACTATGAAATCGGCGAGGAAGACGGCGGAATGAAGCGCAAGCGCAAACCGACGCGCATCTAGTCGCCTCTACAGAGGAGCCCGCGCCGCCGAACGGGAGTCGGCAAAGTTTTTTCGGAACTCGCCGCGCAGCGCACTCATTCCACAGTTGATCGGCCCATGCGCAGGAACGCACCCGCGACATGATCGACAAAGCATCGACTGAAGTCCTCCGCCCGGGTCGCCGCGGCATCGCACCGACGCGCAGTCGTCCGGCCAGACGGAATAACGCGCTGGCCGAGGTTCGCGAGCAGGCTGAGCACTGCCGCGATTGCCCACTGTGGAAGAACGCAACGCAGACCGTCTTCGGCGAAGGGCGCCAGTCGGCAAAGATCATCTTTGTGGGCGAGCAGCCCGGGGACCAGGAAGATATCGCCGGCCGCCCATTCGTCGGGCCCGCCGGTCGTCTGCTCGACAAGGCGCTGGACGCAGCGGGCGTCGATCGTAAATCGACGTACGTCACGAATGCGGTCAAGCACTTCAAATTCGAACCGCGCGGCAAACGTCGCATCCACAAGAAACCGAACGAAATGGAAATCGCCGCGTGCCATCAGTGGCTGGAGCACGAGATGCAGCTGGTCAATCCTGATGTGGTGGTTGCGCTCGGCGCGACCGCAGCGCGCGCGCTCTTTGGGCGCACCACGGCGATTGGAAAAAACAGAGGCCGGGTAATTCCGGCTGCAGAGGCGAAGACCTTCAGCAACGCGGACATTCTCGTCACGGTGCATCCATCCTATCTGTTGCGCGTCCCGAGCGAGGATCGCGAGACGGCTTACGATCAGTTCGTCGCGGATTTGAAGCTCATCAGAAAATATGCGTGAGGCGCTGGACGCTGGCTAACCGGTGGACTGGCGAACTGGCTGGCTGGCCTGAGCAGGACGCCTTCTCTTCTCTGGCCAGCCGACCAGTCGGCCAGTCGGCCGCCGCTAGTGCGGCCGGAAGTCGACGCGCTGCGCGGTAGGCACGCAGAAGATATCGATAGGGGTGATGCGGCCGCGCAAAATCATAGAGGGTAAAGGCATCGCGCCGACGTCGACGCCGCGTTTATCCAGGGCGCGCTTCACCGCGTCGGAAAACAACAACTCGCCCGCGCGTGCGCGCTGGCCAAGTCGTGAAGCGACGTTTACGGCGTCTCCGATGATGGTGTAGTTCATGTAAGTGGGCGATCCGATATTGCCTGCGATGACTTCGCCGACGTTGATGCCGATGCCCAGTCCCGTCTCGATATCGTGTTTTGCTTTCCAGCGGTCGGCGAGGGTCGCAAACTTCTCCAGCATGGCGCGCGCGGCGAAGATCGCGCGCTCCGTTCCGTCCGCCTGCTCGATGGGCACGCCGAAACCAACCATCAGGCTGTCGCCCGCCATGTTGAACACCGTGCCGTCGTATTCGAAGGTGATATCCGTCAGTAGCGCAAAGAATTCGTTGAGCAGTTCGACGACCTGAGCGGGCAGCAGACGTTCGGACATCCCGGTGAAGCCGCGCATGTCTGCAAACATGACGGCAGCGTGTGCGCGCGTCTGCGCTCCCTCGAATACTGCGTTGCGCAGTTCCGGGTTGGCGAGGATCTGATCGGCGAGCTTCGGAGAGATGTAACGGCGGAAGGCGGCGCGTACGTCTTCACCGCGTCGCACCTCTTCGGCAAGTTGCTCGGCGGCCGATCGCCGCCGGGCGGCGCTCGCGCGCAGCAGCGCCCGGACGCGAACGAGAAACTCATCGCGCTTCACCTGCTGAGTCACGAACTCGTCGACCCCCGCTTCGAACGCGGTCAGCCGCACCTTTGCGGACTTCGCAATAGCAAGAAGCGGCAACAGCACAGTCGCGGGGTTCGCTTTCAATACGGTGCAGACCTGTGTCAGCGCCTGCATGTCGCTCTCAGCGTCGATGACGATCAGGTCCGGCGGACGATGCGCGACGCTTGCGATCACCTGATCAGGCGCCACGACATCCTCGATGACGATGTCCGAGCCGTCCGTAAGTCGAGTCAGCAGCCCGCGGCTTGCCGCGCTCGCGGTGACGAGCAAGGTCCTGAAAGTCACGGACACGACGCGGCGCTCCTCATTCGTGATTCTTCATCTGGATGTTCGCATTCAGTTCTTCACCAGGCCGGCCATGAACTCGCTGACTGGCGTTTGTTCCAGCTTCGTGCGATCGGCGAACAGCGTCCTGATGGCTTCAGTCTGCTTTGGCGAGAAGTGCGCCGCGATGGAAGCCTCGAACTTCTTCACCAGCACCGGCATACCCTCGGCGCGACGCTTGCGATGCCCGATCGGATAATCGACCGCCACGCGTTCGGTCGAGCTTCCATCGGTGAAGAACACCTGCACGGCGTTGCCGATGAATCGCTTGTCAGCAGCATAGTAGTCCCGCGTGAAGGTGGTGTTCTCGCGCACCTGCATCTTGCTGCGCAGCAGATCGACTCGCACATCGTTTGCAACGATGTCTTCGTAATCTTCAGCCGTCAGGCGTCCGAAGAGCAGCGGGACGGCGACCATGTACTGAATGCAGTGGTCGCGATCGGCCGGGTTCGCCAGCGGCCCCGTCTTGTCGATGATGCGTACGCCCGGTTCCTGCGTTTCGATGACGATTTTTTCGATCTGATCGAGCTTGTCCTTTACCGTCGCGTGCAACGTCATGGCCGCCTCCACCGCAGTCTGCGCATGGAACTCGGCCGGGTAGGAGATCTTGAACAGCACGTTCTCCATCACATAGCTGCCGAAACCCTGCGTGTAGACAAGCGGCTTGCCTTTAAACAGCACATCCTGAAAACCCCACGTCTTCGCTGAGAGCGCCGACGGATAGCCCATTTCACCGGTGAGCGCGATCAAGGCATGACGCACGGCGCGCGCAGTCGCATCTCCCGCCGCCCAGCTTTTTCGCGAACCGGTGTTCGGCGCATGACGGTAGGTTCGCAGCGCCCCGCCGTCGATCCAGGCGTTCGAGACCGCATTGATCACCTGTTCACGCGCGCCGCCCAGCATCACGGTCGCAACCGCAGTGGAGGCGATCCGCACCAACAGCACGTGATCCAGACCCACGCGGTTGAAACTGTTCTCAATGGCCGTGACGCCCTGGATCTCATGCGCCTTGATCATGCCGGTGAGCACGTCCCTGACCGTAAGCGTCTTTTTGCCCTGCGCGGCGCTCTTTCTGGACAGGTAGTCCGCGACGGCGAGAATGCCGCCGAGATTGTCCGACGGGTGACCCCACTCGGCCGCAAGCCATGTGTCGTTGAAGTCGAGCCAGCGGATCATTGCGCCGATGTTGAAGGCGGCCTGGATGGGATCGAGTTCATAGGACGTGCCCGGTACGCGCGCCCCGCCGGGCATGACGGCGCCCGGCACGACCGGGCCCATGAGCTTGGTGCAGGCGGGATACTTCAGCGCCTGAAAGCCGCAGGCGAGCGTGTCCATCAGGCAGTAGTAGGCGGTCTCATACGCCGCTTCGCTTTTGACTTCGTAGGAGAGCGCGTAGTCGGCGATATCGATCAGGACCTGATCAGGATCGGGGCGGTGGGCAGATTTGACATCGTGGGACATAGGAAGAAGTGAATGGTGACTGGTGAATAGGAAGCAGTGAGTGGTGAGTCGTGAACGGTGAGTTGAAAGAGGCGTTAGCGCTCTGGCGATTCACGACTCACGATTCACGATTCACGACTCACTTCCGCTCGTCGAGCGGCACGAACTTCAGGTTCTCAGGTCCGGTGTAATTGGCGCTCGGCCGAATGATCTTTCCGTCGATGCGTTGTTCGATGACGTGCGCAGCCCAGCCCGTGGTGCGCGCGATGACGAACAGCGGCGTGAACATCGCGGTCGGCACGCCCATGAGGTGATAGGAAACGGCTGAGAACCAGTCGAGGTTCGGAAACATGTTCTTGATCTGCCTCATCACCGATTCGAGCCGCTCGGCGATGTGGAACATCTTCATGTCGCCGGATTCCTCGCCGAGCTTTCTCGCCACTTCCTTGATCACCTGGTTGCGCGGATCGGCGATGGTGTAGACCGGATGGCCAAAGCCAATGATCACTTCTTTGTTAGACACGCGCTGGCGGATATCAGCTTCGGCTTCATCCGGGCTGTCGTAGCGCTTCTGGATCTCGAAGGCGACTTCGTTCGCGCCGCCGTGCTTGGGGCCGCGCAGCGCACCGATCGCGCCGGTGATCGCGGAGTACATATCCGCGCCGGTGCCGGCGATCACGCGGCCGGTGAACGTCGAGGCGTTGAACTCATGCTCGGCGTACAGAATCAGCGAGGTGTGCATCGCACGCACCCACTCCATCGAGGGGCGTTTGTGATGCAGCAGGTGCAGAAAATGTCCGCCGATCGAGTCGTCCTCAGTCTCCACCTCGATCCGCCTGCCCGAGTGACTAAAGTGATGCCAGTACACCAGCATCGAACCCAACGATGCGATCAAACGATCCGCAATGTCGCGCGCGCCGGCGACGCTGTGATCATCCCTTTCGGGCAGCACGCACCCAAGCGCGGACACGCCGGTGCGCATCACGTCCATGGGATGGCTTGCGGCCGGCAACTGTTCGAGCACGCTCCTGACGGCTCCAGGCAGTCCTCGCAACCGCGCCAGCTTCGCCTTATAAACGGCCAGCTCGGCGTGGTTTGGGAGCTTGCCATGGATCAGCAAATACGCGATCTCTTCAAACTCGCATTGATCGGCGACATCGAGAATGTCATAGCCGCGATAGTGCAGATCGTTGCCGCTGCGGCCCACCGTACATAGCGCCGTGTTGCCGGCCGGCACACCCGACAGGGCTACAGATTTCTTCGGCTTGAATCCCGCCGGTGCATCGCTCATTTGCTGCTCTCTTGGCCAAACAGCTCATCCAGTTTCTTCTCGTACTCGTGATAGCCGAGTACGTCGTACAACTCGGCGCGCGTCTGCATGCGATCGATCGCACTCTTCTGCGTACCTTCGCCGCGGATGGCGCCGTACACAGCCTCGGCGGCCCTACTCATGGCGCGAAAGGCAGAGAGTGGATAGAGCACGAGCCCCACGCCGACGCTGGCAAGTTCCTGCACCGTGAATAGCGGGGTCTTGCCGAATTCAGTGATGTTGGCGAGCACCGGAACCCGTACGACCGAGGTGAATTGGCGAAATTCATCCAGCGTGGCGAGGGCTTCGGCGAAGATCATATCTGCGCCGGCTTCGACGTAACGCTGTGCGCGCTCGATCGCGGCGCCCTGCCCTTCGACCGCATGTGCATCGGTGCGCGCCATGATTACGAACGGCGCATCGTGTCGGCCGTCAACAGCAGCCTTGATTCGATCGACCATTTCGCCGGCTGGCACCAACGCCTTGCCTGGACGGTGCCCGCAACGTTTGGCCTGCACCTGATCTTCCAGATGCATGCCGGCTGCGCCAGCGCGGATCAGTTCACTCGTCGTGCGCGAAATATTGAATGCGGCGCCCCAGCCGGTATCGGCGTCGACCAGCAATGGCAGATCCGTCGCGGATGAGATGCGCCGTACGTCCTCGCACACATCGTTCAGGCTGGTCACACCGAGGTCGGGAAGTCCGAACGAGGCGTTCGCCACACCGGCGCCGGATAGATAACTTGCGCGGAAGCCCGCACGCTGCGCGAGTAGCGCTGAATACGCATTGATCGCGCCGACGACCTGCAGCGGTCGCTCCTGTTCGACGGCGGCCCGTAACCGCGCGCCTGCCGAAATTGTCATTCTTTCTCCGGTACTCGCCAGTAACTTCAGCGGCGGGGCATCGTACCGACATTGCCAGGCGAATTCCACGAACACTCAGCGCGAGAACCGCAAAAGAAATCGGGTTGGACGATGCGAAAATCGTCCAACCCGCCGAGGCAGAAAGGTCTCGAACCTCGTATCGAGCGCGCCTTACGTCGTGGCGACCTGAATCCGGCGCGGCTGCGCTCTCGGTTGCTTCGGAATCGTCACTTCGACAATGCCGTTGCGACCTGTCGCATGCACTGCCGCCGCGTCGACGGTGTCCGGCAACGTGAAGCGCCGATGGAAGCGACCGTAAGGCCGCTCGCTGCGGCTACGCTCGACTTCTTTTGCGACCTCATCCCTCGTGCGCTCACCGCTGACGCTCAGCACGCCCTGATCGAGCGTGACGTCGATCGCCGCAAGGTCCACGCCGGGAACATCAAGCTTCAGGACGAAGCGATCCTTGTACTCCTCGATGTCGGCGGGCGGGATCCAGTCCGCCGTAGCCGCGGAACTCGCGCTCGTCTGATCGAGTTCACGATCGAATGCTCGATTGATCTGGTTGTGGAGCTGGTTGAGCACGCTCCAGGGTTCATAACGTACGAGCGTCATGTGTCGAATCTCCGTGCAGTTGAACAAACGCCTTCGGCGCGCCAGGACGGCTTCGCCTTTGCTCCGATAGATAGGGCGGCGCTGCGGGAATTCAAGCGTGATCGATTCAAAGCCCGGTGCAGCGGCTACACTGCCGACAATCCCGTCGCCGCGCCGCATGTCATGAAATTTCGCATTGCCCTGACGTTTCTCTTTCTGACAGCGCCCGTCGCCCCGGCGCCCGCCGATGTCAGCCGTTACCAGGCTGAATATCGCGCCGAGTTGCGGCCGGACGCCGGCGTTATCGATCTCGAGTTGAAGCTCACGGGCGAACAATTGCCGAGTCGCATCGTGCTCACCATCGATCCGCGCAGGCACAAGGAATTCACCTCGACCGATCCACTGCAGATCGAGGACGCACAGGTGGTCTGGCGGCCGCGCGGCAAATTTTCCCGGCTGCGCTATCAGTTCGTCGTGAATCACCAACGCAGTACGGGGCGTTACGACTCCTATATGGCGACGACCTGGGCCGTGTTCCGCGGCGACAAGCTTGTCCCGCGTGCACGCGTGACGGCGCGACGTGGAATGGAGTCGCAGGCGACGCTCGAGTTCACGGCGCCGAAGGGCTGGTCGGTCATTACGCCGTATGCGCCGGTTGCCGAACATCGATATAAATTCGACAACCCGAGCCGTCGCTTCGATCGACCGGAAGGCTGGATGCTGGCCGGCAAGATCGGGACGCGAGGCGAGATGATCGCCGGCGTGCAAACTATCGTCGCGGCGCCGTCCGGCGACAAAACCCGTCGGCAGGACACGTTGGCCTTTTTGAACTGGAATCTGCCGCGGCTGATCGAGGTGTTTCCGGAATTTCCGCGACGCGTGTTGATCGTGTCTGCCGGCGATCCCATGTGGCGCGGCGGACTGTCGGGCCCCGCATCGATGTTTCTGCATTCCGACCGTCCGCTGATCAGCGAGAATCGCACCAGCACACTGCTGCACGAGCTGGTGCACATCGCCATGCGCATACGCGCCGACGACGAAAGCGACTGGCTCGTCGAGGGACTCGCGGAGTACTACTCCATCGAAGCATTGCGCCGGTCCGGTACAGTCAGCGAGCGCCGCTACACAGACGCGATAGCAAAGCTCGAATCCTGGGCGCAGCGCGCGCCGACGCTGTTCGCGCCGAATTCGAATGGGGCAGTGACCGCGCGCGCGGTGCTCGTACTCAGGCAGGTCGATGCCGAGCTGCGCGGCGCGACGCACGGCAAGGCGAGTCTGGACGACGTTGCGCGCCAGCTTGCGAAGCGGCAGGGCGAGGTCTCGCTCGCGGCCGTGCAAAAGATAGCGGCGGATATCGCGGGGAAGCCGCTGCGTACGCTCGAGCGCAATCAGCTCATGAAGCAGAGCGCTGCACCAGCTCAGTGATCTTGAGCGCAGTCTCCAGCGCGCGCAGTCCGTCCTCGCCGGTGACCACGGGCGTGCTCCTTTCTCTGACCGCCTTCAGAAAGGCTTCGATCTCCGCGAGCAGCGCATCGCCCTGATCGAAAGATTCCTCTTCGATCGACACCTGGGCCGGCGACTCTACCGGCGCAGCGTCCTTCTTGCGGATCACTGTCAGGATCTTCTGCTGCATGTCGATCGACAGATAGGCGTCGTCCTGAAAAATGCGGATCTTGCGTTCCTGCTTGAGACTGATCCGGCTGGCAGTCGTGTTCGCAACGCACCCGCCCCGAAAGCGCAGCCGCGCGTTCACGATATCGATCTCGCCGGAGAACACCGAGGCGCCCACTGCATCGATGCTCTCGATCGGCGCACCCACCAACTCCTGAATCAGGTCGATATCGTGAATCATCAGATCCAGGACGACGCTCACGTCCGTACCGCGCTGCTTGAACGCCGCGAGCCGGTGCGACTCGACGAACCGCGGCGTCTTCAGCCGACTTACCGCCGCCAGGATCGCCGGATTGAACCGTTCGAGATGACCGACCTGCAGGATGCATCCGCGCCTGCTGGCCAGTGCGACAAGTTCCGTCGCTTCGGCAACGGTCGTGGCGATGGGTTTCTCAATCAGCAGATGAATGCCGCGCTCCAGCAGCGCGACGCCAATCGAATGATGGAGCGGCGTCGGCACGGCGAGACTGACGGCGTCCACGCGATCAAGGATCTCGTGATAGTCGTGCAGCGCCGGTACGCCGAGCTCCGCGCCGACCTTTTGCGCCGCGTCGACGTCTGCATCCACGATCGCAACCAGCCTTGAGCCGGCGAGCTGCGCGTACTTCTGTGCGTGGAAGCGGCCGAGATAGCCAACGCCGATGACCGCTGTACGCAACGGCGCCGCCCCGGTCGCTTCAAAGCTCATTGCTGCCTCGCGTTGTCGATGGGAAGGCGTCGATCATATCCGCTCGCGCGTCCGACGCGGACCGGCGACGCAGTTGCACCCCGGAACATCACTCGCCAAGATGCGCGCCGTGCATTCCCGGCGAGGTCCCATGAGCGCATCGTCCGACGACACTCCCCCCACAGCGAGCGGCGCGCGCGAACGCCTGCGTTTTGAGTTGATCCTCGCGAGCATCTGGCTCGGCGTCGGTCTGTTCCTGTTGCCGGCCATCATCTACATCGTCGGCGTCCCGGTGCTCGGGGCGTATGGGGAAAATCAGGGTCTCGGCGCCTTCTACATGGACTACTTTCGTGATCTCGCTGAACCCTCCGGACGCACCTGGGCCATTGCGCTCGGGCCATTGCTGATCGTCTTGCTCGTCCGTGCGGTCTTTCTGGGCGTTCGCCCTGCCGCCTCCGATGCGGGTGACGCGGCGCACAATGCTCCGCCCCGAAAACCCGCCGACCAGGCGCGCGTGGAGCCTCGAGTGAGCTCCGACTGACGGGAAAGTCCCTGTCGCCGCCCGTCACCGTCGGACAAGCGTGATGGGCTTCTCATCTGTGGCGCCGCGCGCGTGACGACGCTGCAACTGCGGGTAATCTCCATGTCACAAGTACAAAGATCCTGTTGATTCTTCTACTTTTCGGGAACGTTGATTATGTGGTTCGCCAAATGGTTTGGTGGACGCAACGAGGCGATTGAGGAGGACGAGCCGGCGCGTCATACAGCGCCCGACAGTTCGCACCCTGCTCAGCCGACCGCGCGTCCGCACGCTCGCGCCGCAGGGAATTCGACTGCACCTGCCAAAAAGAAGGGCTTCGATCCCTATAACAGTGGCGAATTCGAGCGCCGCAACGCTTGGGAACGCGTCGGTCGCCGCTAACCCTACGGACGTGGGCGGGCGTTACGATTCATTGCGTTCGCTCTGCCCGGCCGTTGATTTCGGACCCCTCCGCATCCAACTTCAGTATTACGTGAAATCGCACGCCGGATTGGGGGTTTCCCCCATGTCCGCGAGGTCAGCGTCGCACGTAAAAGACTGTTACGCCCGCAATGAACAGCCACATTGCGCCCTGTGCAAGCCACCGCCAACGCAAACCCTTGAGCATCGCCAGCAGACTCGCCCCCGACACGGTCGCCAGAGCTGCGAAGATCAGCCCACTGCGCAGGAGAGCCGGGAATTCCGCGCCCATCTCCGGATGCCGGCCTTTGAGTATCAGGAAGATCACCGTGACGCCGCCGAGCCCAAAGGCGATGGCGGCGGCGGAGCCGAACAGAATGGCGTTAAGGACAGCGAGCGGGTGCACAGGTTTGTTCCACCAGATAAATTAGTTGGACCGTACTTGATCGGAGTGCAGCGTCTCTCTAGCCTTGCCCATAGAATGGTTCGATCGTGAACTTCGGACCGGTTTAAGCCGTTCCGCCAGATGAGGAAGTGAAACCAGTGTATCAGTCGCCCTCGCACGAACCCGCTTCGAAGTCCTCGCACTCAGCCGCTCCCGCGCGGCGGCGATTCACACTGTTTTTCAGTCTGCCGGCCCTGGTCGTCGTGTGCGGCCTACTCGCCGGGACGGCGCAGGCGCCGGTCGCCAGAGCGGTCGCCACGGCCGATGCGCAGGATCTTTCGCCGACCGAGAGGCAGCGCCGCGTCAGCAAGCTCGTCAGCAACGTCATCGAGCGCTCGCATTACCGGCAATCTCCGATCAATGATCCCGTGTCGGCCCTCGTCCTCGATCGGTTCCTCGAGCAACTCGACGGCTCGCGCAGCTACTTTCTGGCCGGCGATATCGCCGAATTCGAGCGGTTCAAGTATCAGCTGGACGACGCGGTCGTTGCAGGTCAGCTCGAGCCCGTGTTCGCGATCTTCAATCGTTTCCAGTTGCGCAACCGTGAGCGCGTCACACACGCCCTCGAACTGCTGAAGACTGAGCCTGACTTCACCGTCGAGGAGTCATTCGAATTCGACCGCACCAAGGCGCCGTGGGCGAAGACGCAGGCCGAACTGAATGAGATCTGGCGTCAGCGCGTCAAGAACGACGCGGTCTCGCTCATGCTGACGGAGAAGAGCTGGGCGGAAACGCGCGACATCCTGCATAAGCGCTACGAGCGCGTCCTGAAGCGCACTGAACAGGTGACGAGCGACGACATTTTCGAAGTGTTCATGAACGCATTCGCGCATGTTTTCGATCCACACTCGAGCTACTTCTCGCCGCGCAATTCCGAGGAGTACCGCATCCAGATGAGCCTCTCTTACGAGGGCATCGGCGCCTCCCTGCAACTCGTGGACGACTATGTCACGGTGCTCAATGTGCTTCCCGGCGGCCCGGCCGCGGTAAATGGGACGTTGAGTGCAAACGATCGCATCATCTCGGTCGGCGAAGGCAAGAAAGGCAAACCGGTAGACGTGATCGGCTGGCGACTCGACGACGTCGTGCAGATCATCCGCGGCAAGGTTGGCACGACGGTACGGTTGCAGGTTCTCCCGGCGGGCGCCGCTCCAGGGTCGCCCGAAAAACAGATCGAACTGACTCGCAACAAGGTCACGCTCGAAGCGCAGGCAGCGCAAAAGGAAGTGCGCAAGATCAAGCGCGGCGAACGCGAACTTTCCGTCGGTGTGATCAACGTACCGAGCTTCTATCAGGACTTCGAAGCCAAGTCTTCGGGGGAGAAGGACTATCGCAGCACGACACGCGACGTCCACAAGTTGATCGACGAATTGAAGCAGGAAGGCGTCACCTCCCTGATCATGGATCTGCGCGGCAATGGCGGCGGACATCTCACCGAAGCAACCGCGCTCTCGGGCCTTTTCATTCCTGCGGGTCCAATCGTGCAGCTGCGCGAGACCGGCGGGCGCGTCGAAGTTCTCGACGATTCGGAGCCGAGCGTCGCCTGGGACGGCCCGCTGATCGTGCTCGTCGATCGCTTCAGCGCCTCCGCCTCGGAAATCTTCGCAGCGGCGATCCAGGATTACGGCCGCGGCATCGTCGTCGGTCAGCAGACGTACGGCAAAGGTTCTGTGCAGAACCTGTACCCTCTTGATCGCTACGCTCTCGGCCCGGATCCCGGCTTTGGCCAGCTCACGGTGACGATCGGCAAGTACTACCGCGTTACAGGCGAAAGCACTCAGCACCGGGGTGTGCAGCCCGACATCACCATGCCCACTGCGATCAGCACGGAAGAAGTCGGCGAGAGCACGCGCGAAAGCGCTCTGCCCTGGGATCGCATCCGTCCGGTGGATTTCGGCGGCGAAATGCAGTTGACGCGCGCGGTCGCGGCCCTTGAACAGGCTCACGAGGAGCGCATCGCTGTGGATCCCGATTTCCGCACGCTGCTCGCCGATCTCGAGTCGTTCGAAAAGATCCGCACGCAGAAGAAGATTTCGCTGAATCTCAAAGCACGCATCGCGGAACGCGAGCAGCTCGAGAAGGAGCGTATCGATCGTGAGAACGCGCGGCGCGCGGCGCGTGGTCTTGAGTCCGTAGCGAAGCTCGCCGAGCTCACAGGCACTGAACCGCCTGACGCCGTGCTCGCCGAGACAGCCGAGATCGCCGCCGACCTGAGCGGCATGAAGGAACTCTATCTGTCCCGGCTGAAGTCCGATGCGAATCAGACCGCGACGCCGTAGTGGATTGCCGCCGAAGGCGGCGGCACAGTGACCGGCGCCAGTACGGGTGAATAGCCCGACGGGGAACCTCGCGCGAAGCCCTTTTGGCTAATTGTTCTGTCAGCCTGCGGCCGACCCCGAAAGGCAGAACACGTTAGCGCTCTGACTGCTCGCTAATCACCAGTCAGTCGTCACTTCTTCACTGCATCAGCGCCTGATACACGTCCCAATAGTCATCGACCAGCACATTGACGCCAGCGCGATTCACGGTCTCAAGACCTGACACCGGCGTCGATGGCGCGGGCAGCACCCCGACTGAATCCGTGAGCGGCACAGTGTCTGCGTCGCTGCGATAGACTGCGCTGGTGCGCAGCGCGTCCATCCGCTCCTTGAGTCCGCGCAGGTCCTCATTCGCGTCCTGCACGATCGCAAGCGCTTCACGCAACGCGGCCATCAGCCTGGCGCACTCCTCGCGCCCGCCGTACCTCACATCGTAGACACGCTTCGAAGTCGTCTCCTTCGCCAGCATTGCAATGCCGGATTTCGACAGCGCCGCGACGAGTTGCTGCGCGTAGCTGATCACCGCGGTGTTGACGATGCGGCGTCCATCGATCGAGATGCCGGAGAACGGCGGCGGCTGCATGCCTTCAACGTCGGTTCGATCATCCGAAAGATCGGTGACTTGCGTAACGGCCAAATCCCATTTTACGCGGTCGGCTTCGATCCCCTCGGCGAGTTGACGGCGCCGGAAGTAGTTCCAGAAGCCGCGCATCGCGGCAAGCTGCGCCTCCAGCAGCTTGAGTTGCGCCTCCAGCATATCCGCGCTCGAGCGCGCATCATCGATGCGACGATCGAAGTCAGAGAGTTGCCGGCGACGGCTCTGATCGAACTCGATCAGCTGACGGCGATGTTCCCGATCGGTCTGCTGCTGCTGCAACTGTTGCGCAAAGCGCGCCAGCTTCGCAGCAGCGGCGCGCCAGAGCGCGCGCAGCTGAAAGTACACGAGCGCATGTGCGGCGGTTTCCGGATTACCCAGGTATTCCTCGAGAACTTCCAGCTGCTCCTGAGAGCGCGCGGCGGACGCTTCGAGATTGCGTTGCTGTTCGAGCAACCGATGTCGTTCGTTCTGCAGGCGCGACAGCTCCTTCTTGAGCTCAGCGCGATTCCAGTAGAGCTGCAGGAGGCGTTCGTCTTCCTCAGGCGTCCGTACACCCGGAAGAAGCTGGCGGATATTGCTCAGCCGGTCGGAAATGCTCATGGAAACGCCGCGATCAGTGCGAGCGATGCGCTGCGGAGCGCGGCTCAGCCGGGAGTGCTGGGGAAACGGTGTCCGCGCTCGACGCAATAGTCGAGCCATTTGTTCAACATGATGTTTCGCAGCCAGCGGTCGCTCAGATCACGCGAGAGCTGCGAACGGATGGACTCGAGCATCGGATGCCGGCGCCAGCGCGCGCAGCCCTGGACTTCAGCAAGCCGGGCGTCGTGGTAGATGCGAATCATCAGATCCGGATCCGCAATGCTTCCCGCCGCGTCTTCGAAGATGTAGGTGAGGTGCAGCGTGGTCGTATAGCGGCAGCGTTCATCGACAGCGAGATGCAGCGGACAATCGCCGTCGACCCGCGAGATCAACGCGCCTTGCACGGACGATAGATTGGGAACCAGCCACGCTAGGCGAATGTAGTTGCTTTCGTAAAGCGACATGAGGCTGACGAAGCTGCCCGGGCGGGCGCGCCAGCTGACCGCACAATTCGCATCATTTTCCAACGCCGCAACGATCATGAATCGAATATAGCACAGCAATTTTGCGCTTCGCGCAGCGGCATGAGACTTGCGTCACGGCCGCAAACGACGCTCGAGCCCCGTCTTGTCGAGGATGCGGCTTGCGATCTCTTCGATCGAACACTCGGTCGTGTTGATGTAGGGAATGTCGTAACGACGGAAGATCGCCTCGGCGGTGCGCACTTCGTAGTCGACCTGCGAGGGAGATGAATAATTGCTGTTGGGTCGTCGTTCGTTACGGATCTGCTGCAGGCGTTCCGGCGCGATCGTCAGTCCATATAGTTTGCGCTGATATTTGGCGAGCGAGGCAGGCAGGCGACCCGACTCGAACTCTTCCTCGGCAAATGGGAAATTCGCGGCGAAAATCCCGTACTGGAGCGCCATGTAGAGGCACGTTGGGGTCTTCCCGGAGCGCGACACACCGACCAGAATGAGATCGGCCCGTTCGTAGTCGCGCGTGATGGCGCCATCATCGTTGGCAAGAGCGAAGTTCGTGGCGTTGATGCGCAACGTATACGCGCCGATGTCAGACATGCCATGCGCCTTGCCTTGCGCTCGCGATGATTTGACCTTCAGTTCCTGTTCGAGCGGTCCCAGAAATGCATCGAAGAAATCGAGGAACAGACCGTGCGCCCGCTTGATGATCTCGCGCATGTCCTCCTGCACGAGAGTGCTGAAAATAACGGGGCGCACGCCCTCCGCCGCCGCGGTCGCGTTGATTCTCCGCACCGCCTCCTCCGCCTTGTCAACAGTGGAGATAAATGGCAAAGTCACCTGCCTGAACGCTTGTCCATCAAACTGCGTCAGCAGACTGTGACCCATCGTTTCCGCCGTCACGCCGGTCTGGTCAGACACGAAAAAAACCGTTCGTCTATCCATTGCTGAGTGTGGCCATTTCTCTGTGCGCAGCATTCTCTAAGTGCAGTGACCGCGGTCGATTGGTCGGATAAGGATCTTCGCAGTCATCTGCAGTGTTTCATCTGAGCTGCGCATAGATCAAGAGGACCTGCCTTGACCGCCTATACGATTCCCTTCGAGAAGCTCGGCCGGCGCGATATCGAGACCGTTGGCGGGAAAAACTCCTCGCTCGGGGAGATGATCAGCCATCTCGCAACTCTCGGCGTCGTCGTGCCGACGGGATTCGCGACGACTGCACAGGGCTATCGCGACTTTCTGCGGCACGAGGGACTTGCCGACCGCATCGCGCAGGAGCTGAACGGGCTCGATGTCGACGACGTCGAGAAGCTGGCGACAGTGGGTGCGAAGATTCGCGGCTGGATATTATCGACGCCCTTCCCTGCCGAACTTGAGCGGCAGATCCTCGAATCCTTCGAACGCATGAGCGGCGGCCGCGACATCGCCGTCGCCGTACGCTCATCGGCGACGGCGGAAGAT
>JBOHZJ010000298.1:0-5861 GCA_050738395.1 Steroidobacter sp. | reverse complement strand
CCGGCGCTGAGGCCTGAGGATCAGTCACCATGGCATTGATCAAGTCAAAACCAACGTCGCCGGGTCGGCGCTTCCAGGTCAAGATCTCCCGTTCGCACCTGCACAAGGGCGGCCCGGAGCAGTCGCTGGTCGTGCACAAGAATTCGACGGGCGCGCGCAATCACTTCGGCCGTCAGACCGTTCGCCATCAGGGCGGCGGGCACAAGCAGAGGTATCGTCTGGTCGACTTCCTGCGCAACAAGGATGGCGTCGCGGGCAAGGTCGAACGCATTGAATATGATCCGAACCGAACCGCGCATCTGGCGCTCGTGTTGTATGCGGACGGCGAGCGACGCTACATCATTGCTCCCAAGGGCATAGCGGCTGGCGATGCAGTGATGTCCGGTCCGGAAGCGCCGATCAAGCCGGGCAACAGCATGCAGCTGCGGCATATTCCAATCGGCACGACGATTCACTGCGTAGAGCTGAAGCCCGGCAAGGGCGGCCAGCTCGCGCGCAGCGCCGGCGGCTCGGCGCAGCTCGCCGCGCGCGAAGGGACGTACGCGACGCTTCGCCTGCGCTCGACCGAAATGCGCAAGGTGCATGTCGACTGCCGCGCAACGATCGGTGAAGTCAGCAACGACGAGCACAATCTGCGCAGCTACGGTAAGGCCGGCGCCATCCGCTGGCGCGGAATTCGCCCAACGGTCCGCGGCGTGGTCATGAACCCGGTGGATCACCCACACGGCGGCGGTGAAGGAAAGTCCGGTCAGGGCAACCCGCATCCCGTCAGCCCGTGGGGTTGGAACACCAAGGGCAAGAAGACACGTCGCAACAAGCGCACGGCGAGCATGATCATTCGCCGCCGAAATTAAGAGGAATGCACAGTGCCTCGTTCCGTCAAAAAGGGTCCGTTCGTCGACCTGCACCTCGCAAAAAAGGTGCGCGTCGCCGCCGACAAGAACGACCGCCGTCCGATCAAGACCTGGTCGCGTCGTTCGATGATTCTGCCGGACATGGTGGGTCTCACCATTGCCGTGCACAACGGTCGTCAACACATTCCGGTGCTGGTTTCCGAGAACATGGTCGGCCACAAGTTGGGCGAGTTCGCGCCGACTCGTACGTTCAAGTCGCACTCAGGCGATAAGAAGTCATCAGCGGAGTAATGGCCAATGCAGGTAGCAGCCAAATTGAAGTACGCGCGCATTTCTCCGCAGAAGTGCCGGCTGGTGGCGGATCTGGTGCGCGGCAAGCCTGTGGGCCTTGCGCTCAACACGCTGCGCTTCACTCCGAAGAAGGGTGCGGAGCTGGTGCGCAAGGTTCTCGAGTCGGCCATCGCCAACGCCGAGAACAATCTGAGCGCGGACGTCGATGAGTTGAAAGTGCAGACGATCACCGTTGATCCGGCGCCTGTGCTGAAGCGGTTCCAGGCGCGCGCCAAGGGGCGCGGGAACCGGATCTGGAAGCGCAACAGCCACATCGTCGTGACTGTCGGCGACGGCAAGAGCGAATAGGCGCGGGCGAACCAGTCAGAGCGAGTCAACTATGGGTCAGAAAGTCAATCCAATCGGCATTCGCCTCGGCATCACGCGCGAGTGGACGTCGAAGTGGTACGCCTCGACGAAGAATTTCCCGGCGTACGTGCACACCGATTTCCTGGTGCGTGAGTTTCTGAAGAAGAGGCTTGTCGAAGCGTCTGTCAGTCGCATCCAGATCGAACGTGCTGCGCGCAAGGTGAATATCACGATTCATACCGCGCGTCCGGGCATCGTCATCGGGAAAAAGGGCGAGGACATCGAGAAGCTGCGCGGCCAGGTTTCGAAAATGATGAAGATGCCCGCGACGGACGTGCGTATCAACATCTCAGAAATCCGCAAGCCTGAGCTCGACGCGCAGCTCGTAGCGGACGGTATCGCTCAGCAGCTCGAGCGTCGCGTGATGTTCCGCCGCGCCATGAAGCGCGCGGTGACGAACACGATGCGCATCGGCGCACTCGGCGTCAAAGTACGCGTTTCGGGCCGCCTGAACGGCGCCGAGATCGCGCGTACCGAAACGTATCGTGAGGGGCGCGTGCCGCTCCACACCTTCCGGGCGGACATCGATTATGGCCTCGGCGAGGCCCACACGACCTACGGAATCATCGGCGTCAAGGTGTGGATCTTCAAAGGCGAAGTGTTCACCCAGCCGGGACAGCAGCCTGCTGAAACGACTGAGGGCCAGTCCGCACCAGCGGAGGCGACAGCCTGAGGCTGACCCGCGGAGACCACGACCATGATGCAACCCAAACGCACGAAATTTCGTAAGCAGTTCAAAGGACGAAATGCCGGCCTCGCACAGAGCGGCAACTACGTCGCCTTTGGCGACTACGGCCTGAAGGCGATGAGCCGCGCCCGCATGACGGCGCGTGAGCTCGAAGCCGCGCGGCGCGCCATGACCCGCTACGTCAAGCGCGGTGGACAGGTATGGGTGCGCGTGTTCCCTGACGTGCCGATCACCAAGAAGCCGCTCGAGGTTCGCATGGGTAGCGGCAAAGGCAACGTCGAGTACTACATCGCGAAGATCAAGCCCGGCAAGGTGCTGTTCGAGATGGAAGGCGTGACCGAGCAGATCGCGCGCGAGGCGTTCCGTCTGGCTGCCTCCAAGTTGTCCGTTGAGACTCAGTTCGTCACCCGGCAGGTGCGTTGATGAGCGCCAAAGAATTGCGACAGAAACCGGCTGCGGATCTGCAGAAAGAGCTGCTCGATCTGCGTCGTGAACAGTTCAACCTGCGCATGGCGCGGGCGACCGGTCAGGCCGCGAAGCCGGATCAGTTTACGAAAGTCCGCCGCAGCATCGCGCGCCTGAAAACCGTGATGGGCGAGCAGCGCCGCCAGCAGCAGAAGAGTAAGTAATCATGAGCAAAGATCAGCAGGCGCCCGCCGCCGGCGCCAAAAAGGCGGCTCGGACGCTGACGGGCAAGGTCGTCAGCAACAAGATGCAGAAGACCATCTCGGTTTCTGTCGAGCGCTACGTGCCGCATCCGGTGTACGGAAAGTATCAGCGTCGCTCGACGACGTTTCTCGCTCATGACGAGAACAATGAGAGCCGTGAAGGCGATCTCGTTGCAATTGAGGAATGTCGTCCGTTGTCGCGTCACAAGAGCTGGCGCCTCGTGAAGGTCGTCAGCCGCGGCGGCCAGGCCGGAGAGACGACGCCATGATCCAGATGCGCACGATGTTGAATGCTGCTGACAACAGCGGCGCTCGCAGCCTGATGTGTATCAAGGTTCTGGGCGGCTCGAAGCGTCGCTATGCGACCGTCGGGGATGTCATCAAGGTGAGCATTCGTGACGCCATTCCCAGAGGCAAGGTCAAGAAGGGCGAGGTTTACGATGCTGTGGTCGTGCGCACCCGGTTTGGCGTGCGCCGGGCCGACGGTTCGTTGATCCGTTTCGACGGCAACGCCGCGGTGCTGCTGACGAACAAGCTCGAACCCATCGGAACACGCATCTTCGGACCCGTGACGCGCGAGCTGCGCACGGCGCAGTTCATGAAGATCATTTCGCTGGCGCCCGAAGTGCTGTGAGACTGCTATGAACAAGATTCGAAAGGGCGACGAAGTCGTCGTCATTGCCGGCCGCGACAAGGGCCGACGCGGTACCGTGGTGAAGGTGCTCGAGGGCCAGGTGGTCGTCGAGAACATCAACATGATCAAACGGCACACCAAGCCGAATCCGCAGCGGCAGATCCAGGGCGGCATCATCGAGAAGGAAGCAGCGCTCGAGTTGTCGAACGTGATGCTCTGGAACCCGGTGGCGAAGAAAGGCGATCGCATCGGCATCCGCACGCTCGCGGATGGACGCAAGGTGCGCTTCTTCAAATCCAACAAGGAAGTCGTTGACGCGTGAATGAAGGTGCGGAGCCGACCTACGAAGTCCGGCGCCGCCATCATCTGAAGGTAAGTGAAGATGGCTAAGGCAAGGCTAGAACAGATTTATCGCGAAAAGATCGTCCCCGAGTTACAGAAGAATCTGGAACTCGCGAACGTCATGCAGGTGCCGCGTATCTCCAAGATCACGGTCAACATGGGCGTGGGCGAAGCGGTCGCGGACAAGAAGATCATGGACAACGCGGTGGGCGATCTCACCAGGATTACCGGCCAGAAGCCGCTGGTCACGCGTGCTCGCAAATCTGTCGCGACTTTCAAGGTGCGCGATGGCCAGGCGATCGGCGCCAAGGTGACGCTGCGCGGCGCACGGATGTACGAATTTTTCGATCGACTCGTGAATATTGCGATGCCGCGTATTCGCGACTTTCGCGGTGTGAGCGCGCGCTCCTTCGATGGCCAGGGCAATTACAATTTTGGCGTCAAGGAACAGATCATTTTTCCGGAAATCGCATACGACCAGATTGATGCGATCCGCGGCATGGACATCACGATTACGACGACGGCGAAAGACGACAAATCAGGTCGTGCGCTGCTCGAGGCATTCAATTTTCCGTTCCGCAAGTAAGTTGCGGACCTCAGATACGTTCGAACAGGCGTAAGGCGACAGGGCGAGGTTATGGCCAAGACATCGATGGTCAATCGCGAAGACAAGCGTGCAAAGCTGGTGAAGCGTCACGCTGCAAAACGCGCGCGGCTGAAAGAAATCATCCGCAAGCCGACTTCGACTCCGCCGGAGCGCGAAGCTGCGGTTGCTGCGTTGCAGGCGCTGCCGCGCGACTCGAGCAAGAGCCGCCAGCGTAATCGCTGCGCAATTACCGGCCGGCCGCGCGGCTTTTACCGCAAGTTCGGCCTGGGTCGTACGAAGCTGCGCGAGGCAACGATGCGCGGCGAAATTCCGGGTCTCGGAAAGGCCAGCTGGTAACAGCTGGAACCACTGGAGCACCACATGAGCATGACGGATCCGATCGCCGATTTCCTGACACGCATTCGCAATGGGCAGACCTCGGGTAAAACCGAAGTCAATGCGCCGACTTCCAAAGTGAAGATCGCGATTGCCAAAGTTCTGAAGGATGAGGGCTATATCGAAGACTTTTCCGCGGGTGTGCAGGACGGCAAACCAACAATGGCCGTGCAACTCAGGTATTACCAGGGACGCCCCGTGATCGATCGCCTGGAGCGCGTAAGCCGACCCGGTCTGCGCGTGTACAAGGGCAAGGATGAACTGCCGTCGATTCAGGGCGGCCTCGGCATCGCGATCGTATCGACATCGCAAGGCGTGATGAGCGATCGACAGGCGCGCGCCTCCGGCCACGGCGGCGAAGTTCTGTGCATCGTGTCCTGATGCACTTGCAACGCCAACAACGGAAAGAACAGATATGTCTCGAGTAGCAAAACAGCCCGTGCCGCTGCCGCAAGGCGTCACCGCGACGATCACCGCGGATGTGGTGACGATCAAAGGCGGCAAGGGCACGATGAGCCTGCCGATCAACAGCAAGCACGTCCGGGTTGTGCAGGACGCGAGCGAACTCAAGATCGAGAAGGCGAGTGAGGAGCGCGAGGCCGATATGGTCGCCGGCACGACGCGAGCGCATCTCGCCAATATCGTCGTAGGCGTCAGCAAGGGCTACGAGCGCAAGCTCGAACTGGTCGGCGTCGGTTATCGCGCGCAGGTCCAGGGAAAAAATCTGAACCTCACGCTCGGCTTCTCGCACCCGGTCGTCTACACAGCGCCGGAAGGCATCACCATCGAGGCGCCGAGCCAGACCGAGATTCTCGTCAAGGGCTCAGATGTGCAGAAGGTTGGACAGGTCGCTGCCGACATTCGCGGCTTCCGACCGCCGGAGCCTTACAAAGGCAAGGGCGTCCGCTATTCGGGCGAGAAGATCGAATTGAAGGAAGCGAAGAAGAAGTGATCCAGGATGTGAGTCATGAATCGTGAGCGGTGAGTCGAGAGA
>JBOHZJ010000297.1:0-19248 GCA_050738395.1 Steroidobacter sp. | reverse complement strand
CCTGTTGCAAGTGCAACGACCCCGTCCGCGGAGGCGGCGCCAGAGCAAAGCGAAAGCGCCACGATTCGCGTGACGACCGACGTGTTGTCAATGGACATCAGCACGCGCGGCGGCGACCTCATTCGTGCGGACTTGCTCGAGTATCCGAAAGTAAAGAATCGGCCGGGCGCACCGGTGCGGCTCTTCAACAACTCGAGCCCTGGCTTCTTTGTGGCGCGCTCGGGTCTGCGGGCTGCGGGCGAGCGCGCCGAGCCGACGCATCTCGCGACGTTCGAAAGCGCTTCGACCGAATATCTATTGAAAGAGGGCGACTCGAAGCTCAGCGTGCCGCTCACCTGGAGCGATGGCCAGGGTCTCACCGTCATTAAGACATACACGTTTCATCCAGGCAGCTATCGCATCGATCTGACCTACGACGTGTCGAATCAGTCCGACGCGGAATGGAAGGCGGCGTCGTATGTGCAGCTTGTCCGTCACTACGAACCGGTCGAGCGCTCGTACTTCCGCGTCGACACCTATGCGTATCGCGGACCTGTGATCTTCGACGGCAACGCATATCAGAGGCTCGACGTCGAAGATGAGGAAGACCGTGTATTCAAGGACACCATTACCGGAGGCTGGATAGCGGCCCTGCAGCATCACTTCGTCGCGGCGGCAGTGCCTCCAGCCGGCGCGCTCTATGATTACCAGCTCAGCGTCGATGCGGACCAGGACTTCACGATGTCCTATCGCGGACCGCTGGTATCCGTCCCTGCGTCAGGCTCGCACACCTACAAGGAAACGCTTTTCGTCGGTCCGAAACTGCAGGAACAATTGCAGGCAACGGGACCGGAGCTCGAACGCGTCGCCGACTACGGCAAGCTGACGATTATCTCGCAGCCGCTTTTCTGGCTGCTCGAAAAAGTTTACAGCTTCATCGGGAACTGGGGCTGGGCGATCATCATCGTCACGTTCCTGATCAAACTCGCGTTCTACAAGCTGACGGCGGCCAGCGGCCGTTCGATGGCGAAGATGCGCAACCTCGGCCCGCGCATCAAGACGATTCAGGAGCGCTACAAGGACGATCGCGAGCAACTTGGCCGGCAAATGATGGAGCTGTACAAGCGCGAAAAAATCAACCCGCTCGCCGGGTGCCTGCCCATCCTGATCCAGATTCCGTTCTTTCTCGCCTTCTACTGGGTGCTGCTCGAAAGCGTCGAAATGCGCCAGGCGCCGTTCCTCGGCTGGATCACCGATCTGTCCTCGCGTGATCCCTATTTCATTCTGCCCATCCTGATGGGCGCGGCGATGTTTGCACAGTTCAAGCTGCAGCCGATGCCGAGCACGGATCCGATGCAGGCAAAGATTTTCATGTTCATGCCGATCATCATGTCGGTCACCATGGCGTGGTTTCCGGCCGGGCTTGTGCTCTACTGGCTCACCAACACTTTGTTGTCGATTGCGCAGCAGTGGCGCATCAACAAGCTGGTCGCAGCGGAGCAAAAGAAGGCCTGAATTCGCAGTAGTGATTAGCGGAAGGGTTGGCGCGCCGCGCTTCAGGCTACAGACTAGGGTCATGGACGAACTGCGACCCAGAGACACCATCGCCGCGATCGCAACGCCTGCAGGTCGCGGCGGCATCGGTGTAATTCGACTCTCAGGCCCAAGCGTTACCGGCATCGCCGCTGAAATCCTCGGGGAATTGCCGCAACCCCGGCGCGCGGCGCTACGCGTCTTTCGCGACGCGAACGGCGAGATGCTCGACGGCGGCCTCGCGCTCTACTTTCCGGCGCCCGCCTCATTCACTGGGGAAGACGTGCTGGAATTACATGGTCATGGCGGCCCGGTCGTCATGGACATGCTGCTGGCGCGCACGCTTGAGTTGGGTGCACGCGTCGCGAACCCCGGCGAATTCAGTCAGCGCGCCTTTCTCAACGACAAGATCGATCTCGCGCAGGCGGAAGCTATTGCGGACCTGATCGATAGCGGGTCGATGGAAGCGGCTCGCGCGGCCTTGCGCTCGTTGCAAGGCGAATTTTCCGCCGCAGTCTCTTCACTGACCGATGTCGTCACCGAGACGCGTATGCATGTGGAAGCCGCAATCGACTTCCCCGAGGAAGAAGTCGACTTCCTTGCCGATCAGGCGCTCGTGAACCGCATATCGAACGCCATTGAGCTGTGCGAACACATCACGGCGAAGGCCCGGCAGGGCGCGCTTTTGCGCGAAGGCATGACGGTCGTGATTGCAGGCCGGCCCAATGCGGGCAAGTCGAGTCTTCTCAATAAACTGGCCGGCTACGACGCCGCGATCGTCACCGCCCTTCCCGGCACCACGCGCGATGTGCTGCGCGAGCGCATCCACATCGACGGCATGCCGCTGCACGTCGCGGACACCGCGGGCCTGCGCGAGCATGCGGATATTGTCGAAGCCGAGGGGATACGCCGCGCACACCAGGAGATGACGCGCGCCGATCGCATCCTGTATGTGATCGACGCCGCGCGCCTGCTTGATGACGAATCGATGCACGCCGAGGTTGCGAGCTTGCCGGCCGCGATCCCGATCACGCTCGTAATCAACAAGATCGATGTCGTAGATGCGCGGGCACGCTACGAGCAATCATCGCCGCCGCGCATTCATCTGTCGGCGACCAGCGGTGAGGGCGTCGATCTGTTGCGTGAACATCTGAAGGAATGCATTGGCTTTCAGGGAGCCGAAGCGGGCACGATTTCGGCGCGCCGACGGCACCTGGAAGCCCTCGCTCGCGCCGACGCACATCTGCGCGAAGCCGAACGGCAGCTCACGACAAGCCGCGCGGGCGAACTCATGGCGGAGGAGTTGCGTCAGGCGCAGCAGCACCTGTCCGAAATTACCGGCGAGTTCACCTCCGATGACCTGCTGGGGCGCATTTTTACCAGCTTCTGTATCGGCAAATGACCGCAACCGTGTACGTTTGACCTGAATATGCGGCGTCCACACGTATCCCCGCCGCAGCATGTGACAGCGGCGCTGCGCGAGATTTTCGGCGAACAGGTCGAGCACGTTCGCGTGATCGAACGCTCCACGTATGCGCGGCTGCATCGCGGCGCACGAGCCACGACTCGCCGCAACCGCATCCTGCTACGCGATTCCGCGGAGGATTTCTGGCGGGATCCAGAACTGATCCTGCACGAATACTTCCATGTGCTGCGGCAGTGGCAACCGCGCCGCCTGTCGATGCTCCGCTATGTAATCGAGTGGCTGCAACGCGGCTACTGGGGCAATCGCTTCGAAGTCGAAGCGCGCGAGTTCGCCGCGTTGCATCGGGAGAAACTGCGCGCCCTGCTTCGGGGATCCTGACCAAAGGGCCGCTCCCGCATCCGGTTCGCCGCTGTTAGCATCGCGCTTTGCGGCCTTCGTTCGCCCACGGAGTTGCGCAATGGAGCACGCTGGGCGACTCAACCATACAGAGGACACAACGATGACTTTGAATCTCCTCGTACCACGCTCGCGAGTTTTGCTGGCTTGTGCAATCGCCTCGATCCTGAGCGCCGGCGCGCAGGCCGACGTCACCATCGAAGAGCGCATGTCCGTCGGCGGCGCCGGCATGATGAAGATGGCGAACATGAGCGGTACGACCCTCACGACGATCGCGGGTGATCGCGCGCGCACCGAAAGTAATCTGCAGTTCGAGTCTGGGATGATGCGAACGCTCGCACGCGGCGCGGGACAGAGTACGGAAATCGTCCGGCTCGATCAGGACAAGATTTACACACTGGATGCACGCAAGAAGACCTATACCGAAACGACCTTTGCCGCACAGCGTGCACAGATGGAGCAGGCGATGGAGCAATCGCGCAAGGCGCAGGCTTCACAACAACAGGCGACTTCGGGCGTCGATGAATCGCAGTGCGAATGGTCGGAGCCGAAAGCAGACGTAAAGCGCACGGGCGAGACGGCGACCATCGGCGGCTATCAGGCCGAACGTGTAACGGTCACGGCGACACAGTCGTGCAAGGACAAGGAGAGCGGCCAGGTCTGCGATTTCGGCCTCACGCTCGATCAATGGCTCGCGCCGAAATTCGAAGCCTCGGAGGAGACGCTCGCCTATCAGCGCGCCTACGCGGAGAAACTCGGCTTTGACGCCTCGGCTTCACGTGATTTCGCCGAACGTGCGGAATCGATGTTCGGTAGTTATGAGGGTATCTGGACCGAAGTCGCCAAGAAGATGCGCGACGTCAAGGGCTATCCCGTCAGGGCGAGCTTCGGTCTCGGCGTCGGCGGTGCGCAGTGCCAGAGCGCCCAGGAGAAACAAGCCTCCGGCGGTCCGGCCGAACCCCCCAGCATTGGCGGCGCGCTCGGCGGTGCACTCGGCGGAATATTCGGTCGAAAGAAAGAACCCTCGCAGCCGGCAGCCGCTGCGCCGCCTCCGTCGATGCCGGGCGGACTGATGCCGCTCATGACCGTCAGCACCGAATTGATCTCCGTGAACCGCAACGCTGTGGATCCACAAACGTTCGAAGTGCCGGTCGAATACAAGAAGAAGGACTGAGAATCGCGGGTTGGCGACTACTCCCAGTGCGGCGGCTCGCCGCCGCCGCACTGAATCGCGATTTCCCGCTCCACTCTGGCCATGACGTCGTGCAACTGAGTCGGGAAATCTTCATTCCGAAGCATCTCGCTCAGACTGTATGCAGAAGTATCAGTGCGAACATCGATGCGAATGCGGGTCCTGATCCCATAATTCGCCCAGCTTTCCTCCGGAAGCACTTCGACAATCAGTCGGCGGACGTGTCTGCTGATCGGACCCATGGGACCGATTGAAGCAGGAAAATGTGACAGTCCAACGCGCGCCGGCGAGTCTACTTGCGCTCGCCGCCGTGACGGCCGGCGCCGTCTGCGAAAGCCGTCGCACCGGCAGCGGACTCGCCTGAGTCGATCGTCGCGAGACCATGTTGGAGCTCATTGCGCATTGCTGCGTCTTCTTGAAGACCCCATTGCTCGATGGCCGACATTCGATCGTTGCGCAGGCAGGTCTGCGGAAACGAAGCAATCTGCCGCGCTAGTTCGAGTGAGGCGGCAAGCGCCTGACCCGCAGGGACGATGCGATTCGCCAGCCCAATGTCGAATGCTTCCCGCGCATGCATTTCGCGGCCGGTGAGGATCAGCTCCATCGCACGACTATGGCCGATCAATCGCGGCAGCCGGATCGTGCCGAGATCGATGAGCGGCACGCCAAAGCGGCGACAGAAGATGCCGAAGACGGCAGTCTCCGCGACGACGCGCAGATCGCACCACAATGCAAGTTCGCATCCGCCTGCGACCGCGTAGCCTTCGACGGCGGCGATTACGGGTTTCGACAATCGCATTCGCGTCGGACCCATCGGCCCATTGCCTTCCGCGGCAATAGTTCGACGATCGCCGCGTGCGTACGCCTTGAGATCCGCGCCTGCGCAGAAGTGCTCGCCTGCTCCCGTGAGAATGGCGACATCCACATGTAGTGCGCTGTCGAACTCGCGAAAGGCGCCAGCGAGTTGCTTCGCGGTCGCCGCGTCGACCGCATTGCGAGATTGCGGCCGTTCGATCTGGACGATGGCGACTCGATCGATGCATCTATATGACACGCTCATGATCTGACCTCAGCACAGGACGAACTCCCGGAATGACAGGCGGCATCTTCCGGGCAGAGCGGCGCACCGTGCAACATCTGCCTGAACTTATGGAGCGGCGGAACGTTGAACCCTCACCCGATGAATAAAGCGTGGAATCTGCATGAGTGAATCGTACGAAACCGTCCACGTCGAAGGCGGCCGCGACATCAAGATGTGGACGCGCGGCGTGCCGGTCGAGGCCGAGGCAAAAGAACAGCTCGCCAAGACGGCGAAGCTGCCCTTCGTGTTTCATCACGTGGCGGTCATGCCGGACGTTCACGTCGGCAAAGGGTCCACCATCGGCAGCGTCATCCCCACTCTGAAGGCAGTAATTCCTGCCGCGGTGGGCGTCGATATTGGTTGTGGAATGATTGCGGCGAAAACGACGCTCACGGCCGAGGATCTGCCAGACAACCTGCGCGAGGTGCGCGCTGCGATTGAACGCGCCGTGCCGCACGGCAAGACGTTCGGCAAACGCGATCAGGGTGCATGGACGGATCCGCCGAACATCGTGAACGCCGCCTGGGCGAAGCTCGAAGAAGGCTTTTCGATGATCACCGAAAAGTATCCGCACCTCGCGAACACGAATAACCACAAACATCTGGGGACGCTCGGCACTGGCAACCACTTTGTCGAGATCTGCCTCGATGAGACGGACGCCGTCTGGTTCATGCTCCACAGCGGCTCGCGCGGCGTGGGCAACGCGATCGGCTCGCACTTTATCGAGCTCGCCAAGGACGACATGCGCACGCATATTGCGAATTTGCCGGATCGCGATCTCGCGTACTTCGAGGAGGGCGCGCAGCACTTCAGCGACTATGTCGAGGCGGTGGAATGGGCGCAGGACTTTGCGCGCCTGAATCGCGAGGTGATGATGCAGAACGTCGTACGAGCGGCGAAACAGGTGATCTCGAAGCCGTTCGAGACGCATGTCGAGGCAGTCAATTGCCATCACAATTATGTGAGTCGCGAACAGCACTACGGCAAGGACATTCTCGTGACGCGCAAGGGCGCAGTACGTGTGCGCAAAGGCGAGCTTGGCATCATCCCGGGCAGTATGGGTGCGCGCTCCTTCATCGTGCGTGGCCGCGGCAATGCGGAGAGCTTCGATAGTTGCAGCCATGGCGCGGGTCGCAGGATGTCGCGCAGCGCCGCCAAGAAACAGTTCACGATCGCCGATCACCGCGCAGCAACGGCCGGCGTCGAATGCCGCAAGGATGAAAGCGTCCTCGATGAAACGCCGGCCGCCTACAAGGACATCGACGCGGTCATGGAGGCGCAGAAGGACCTGGTCGAGGTCGTGCACACGTTGAAGCAGGTGGTATGTGTGAAAGGCTGACGCCGTTGCGTGCTGTATGCTAAATCCGGCCCTCGCAATCTGAACGCACAACGCACCAACGACCACCGGCAATGATCGACATCGATGGCTCACAGGGCGAAGGCGGCGGGCAGATTCTGCGATCTTCGTTGTCGCTCTCGATCTGCACCGAACAACCGTTGCACATCACAAATATCCGCGCCAATCGAGATCCACCCGGGCTGAAACGCCAGCATTTGACCGCCGTCAAGGCCGCGGCCGAGATCTGTGACGCTGAAGTTGCCGGCGCCGAGGTCGGCTCGCGCGAGCTGACGTTCAAACCCGGCAAGCTCAGGCCTACCGATTACTCCTTCGCCATCGGCACGGCGGGCAGCAGCACGCTCGTGTTGCAGACCGTTCTCCCGCCGCTGCTGCACGCGAATGCACCGAGCACCGTGCGGATCTCCGGCGGCACGCACAATCGGGGCGCGCCGCCGTTTGATTTCCTGCAGCGCGCGTTCATCCCGCTCATCGAGCGTATGGGACCCAACGTCGCGCTTGATCTGGTCAACTATGGTTTTTATCCTCGTGGCGGCGGCGTGATTCGAGCGAGCATCACCCCCGTTTCCCGACTCCTACCGCTGGAACTGCACACGCGTGGACCATTAGCCGCTGCATTCGCCGAGGCTTACATTGCCGGGCTGCCGCTGCACGTGGCTCATCGCGAACTGGAAGTCGTCCGCAGCGCGCTGCAATGGAATGCGGATCAGCTGCACGTCCGTGCGCTACCCAGCGATATGGGTGCGGGCAACGCCCTGACGATCACGATCGCGCACGAGCACGTCACCGAAGTGTTCACTGGCTTTGGCGAACGCGGCCTGCGCGCCGAAGACGTTGCCGAGGCGCCGGCGCGCGCAGCTCACGAGTATTTGAGTCGTTCTGCGCCGGTCGACGAACACCTGGCCGACCAGTTGCTGCTGCCGCTCGCACTCGCCGGCTCAGGTTCATTCACGACCACTACCGTGAGCGATCATCTGCGATCCAATGCGATTGTGATCGAGCGTTTCACAGGCAGGCGCGTCGTAACGGAAGCAACGCCGGCCGGCCATCGAGTGGAGATTCGTTAGCTGCGGCGGAACGCACGGGGCTTCTTTCTGTTTGAACGAGAACAATCGCGAACCCATGTCTTGTGCGTTTGTTCCGAGATTTCATCGACGAGCGCAAGACCCAGGATCCCTTCGACGAGCTCCAGGCGAACGATGGAGGAGGATTCAGATGGTCTCGTTTTTGATCCGTTCGCCCTGAGCCTGTCGAAGGGATCCGAGAAACGGAAATGGGGACAGTCCCCATTTCAATTGAATGAACAGAGCCGCCGAATCAGAGAAATAGGGACTGTCCCCATTTCCGATCCGCCGTTCGTTCTGGGATTTATGAGCGTCAGGCCCACCTCCCTTCGACGATCTCAGGATGAAGGGAGGAGAAGAGGATTCAGATAGTCCCGTTCCTGTTCCGTTCGCCCTGCCCTGGAGCTTGCCGAACGGGTCGAAGGGTTCTGGAAATCGCGTCGGACCATGCTCCAGACCGTAAACTTGCCAGGCGCCGCATCCGTAACAAGAAGACCGAATGTCATCGATTCTGCTGCTGATCGTCTGTCTCGCCCTCGGCGTCATCGTCGCGCGCACGGCGAAGCCTTCGCCGGTGCTTGCACAGAGCCTCAACTGGTGGGTCCTGAACGTGGCTTTGTCGGCTCTCGTGCTGCATCTCATTCCGAAGCTGCAGTTCGAATGGCATCTGTGGTTTCTGATTGCCTCCATGTGGTTCGTATTCCTCGGTGCGTGGGCGTTGTTCGCACTGCTGGGGCGCGCGTTGCACTGGACACGCGCGCGTATTGGCGCACTCACGCTGGTATGCGGTCTCGGTAATACCTCGTTCATCGGCTTTCCGTTGATCGAAGCACTGCGCGGGCAGGAGGGCCTCACGTACGCACTCATCGCCGACCAGGCCGGGTGTTTCATTGCGCTTGCCGTCGGCGGCACGATCGTCGCAGCGCTCTATTCGGGCGGAACAGTCACGACTACCGCGATCGCACGCAAGGTGCTGTGGTTCCCACCCTTCATATCGCTGATCGCAGGCGCGATCGTCGGGGCGTTCGGCGGTTGGCCCGATACAGTCGATGACATGCTCTCCCGCATCGGCGCCACTCTCGTGCCGCTGGCGCTGTTCTCCGTCGGCCTGCAGTTTCGCCTGCGATTCGAACACGGGCTGATGCGCGCCATCGGCGCTGGACTCGCCTGGAAGCTCGCACTTGCGCCGTTGCTCGTGTATGTCGCCGGGGCCGCGCTCGGCGTCAGCAGCGGCGTGCTGACGATCTCGGTACTGGAATCCGCGATGGCCCCGATGGTCTCCGCCACGATCCTGGCGGAACAGAACGATCTGGAGCCGCCGCTCGCGAATACCGTGCTGGGTGCGGGTATTGTGCTGTCATTCGCGACGGTTCCCCTCGCCAACTACTTGCTCGGCGTCTGATCGCGCTAGCATTCCTCGCCCTGAGGGCTGCTGGCAGCCGCCGCCCATGCCTGAGAACTTCCACAGCAAGAGACGGAGTTCCGCCGGTCGGCGGATGAAGACAATGACAGCTAGTCAATCGAGGAGAGCTGTCATGTCGAACGAAGATCGCTTGTGGAACGCCGTCGCGAATCGCGACGAGACCCAGGACGGCAAGTTCTTCTATGGCGTCGCATCAACCGGCGTCTACTGTCGACCGACCTGTCCCTCGCGCCGGCCGTTGCGCAAGAACGTGCGCTTCTTTGCAACGACGCAAGCCGCGGAGGACGCGGGGTTTCGTCCATGCAGACGCTGCCATCCAGCGCGACCGCGCGCTGCGGTGATCAATGACGTCGTGCATGAACTGGCGCGGCACATTGAAGCGAACCCGGATCAGCCCTTGCACCTTGCGGACCTTGCCAGGCGATCGGGTTACAGCCCATTTCATCTGCAGCGCAACTTCAAGGCGATCATCGGCAGCACGCCGAAGGAATACCAGACGGCTCTGCGCGTGCGTACGTTGAAGAAGGAGTTGCGCACCGAGGCGTCGGTGTCCGATGCGATTTACCAGGCGGGTTTCGGTTCTGGCAGTCGTGTGTACGAAAAGGCGGACGGTCAGCTCGGCATGACGCCGAGTGAGTATCGCAGCGGCGGCAAGGGGTTGACGATCTCCTATGCAAGCGGCCAGACGCCTCTGGGACTGCTGATGATCGGCGCGACGGATCGCGGCATCTGCTTCCTGCAGTTCGGCGAGACGCACGAGGAGCTGGAAGCCGAACTCAAGCGACAGTTTCCCGCGGCGACCACGCAGCCGATGCCCGCGACGCACTCGCAGGAATTCGATTCATGGATGGGCGCGCTGAATCGACATTTGCGCGGGCTCGAGCCGCGTCTTGATCTGCCCCTCGATGTACGGGGCACCGCGTTTCAGTTGATCGTGTGGCGCTATCTACAGAAGCTGCCGTATGGCGAGGTGCGTTCGTATTCCGAAGTCGCAGCGGCGATCGGCAGGCCGAAGGCGGTCAGAGCAGTCGCCAGTGCGTGTGCGCGCAATAGCGTTGCGCTCTTGATTCCCTGTCACCGCGTGGTGCGCGGGACCGGCGAACTCGGCGGCTATCGCTGGGGACTCCAACGCAAGCGCGTGCTGCTCGACACTGAGCGGGCGGCGAAGACGTGAATCGGGGCTGGTGGGTTGTGAGCCGTGAATCGTGAGTTGAAAGCAGGAGATGGCAAGAGTGAGCCGTGGCGGATCGTCGGCCTCTTCCGACTGACTACTCACGGCTCACACCGCGGCGCTACGGAGCAACCACTACCGCGCCGCGCTTCATCACAAACACGGGCTTCTCCGTTGTCGTGATGTCATTCAGCACGTTGCCTTTCACCGCGACGATGTCCGCGAGCTTGCCCACTTCCAGCGCGCCGATTTCCGCCTCCAGTCCGAGCAGCTTCGCGGCTCCCTGAAAGCTCGTCATCAGCGCCGCCGCCGGCGACATGCCCAGCTGCGTAAGCAGCCCGAACTCTCTGCCGTTCATACCATGCGGCGAAACTCCGGTGTCGGTGCCATACGCCATCGGCACGCCGATCTGCATGGCCGACTTCATCATCTTTTCATGCCCGCTCCAGGCCGCGCGCGACTTCTCCGCGATCGCCGGTGGAAATCCGGGCGCTTTCTCATTGACCCAGAACACCGCAAGACGCGTCGGCACGAGATATGTGCCCTTGCTCTTCATGAGCTTCAACGTGTCATCGCTCAGGAAGCTTGCGTGCTCGATCGAATCCACGCCGGCCTCGACAGCCATGCGCGCCGCGACGTCGCCGTGGCTATGCGCCGCGACTTTCTTCTTCCAGGCATGCGCTTCCGAAACGATCGCGTGCAACTCCTCAGGCGTGAGTTGCGGCACATCCACCGGATCGGCCTCGGACAGCACGCCGCCGGAAGCGCAGATCTTGATCACGTCCGCGCCCCACTTCATCTGGAACCGAACAGCCGCCCGGCATTCATCCGCCCCATTGCATACGCCCCTCATCGGACCCGACGGTGCAATCGTATCCGGCGGAAACGGACCGTTGTCGCAATGTCCGCCGGTCGAGCCGACCGAGTGAGCCGCCGCTACGATCGTCGGCCCCACCGCAATGCCGCTCTTGATTGCGTTGCGCAGGCCGATGTCGACAAAGTCGCTCGCGCCGAGATTGCGAATGGTGGTGAAGCCGGCATCGAGCGTGCGCTTCGCGTAAGCCGCCGCGTAAAACGACTGCTCTACCGGAAAGCGGTAAATCTGTGCGTGGAAGCCGCGATAGAAGTCTTCCGGCAGTTCGCTGGTGATGTGCGTGTGCGCGTCAATGAAGCCGGGCATCAGGGTCGCATCGCCGAGGTCAATGACGCGCGCACCGGCGGGGGCGGACTGCGCATTACCAACAGAAAGGATCTTCTCGCCCTGCACGACAATCACGCCGCCGTGGGTCAGGCGACCTGATTTGCCGTCGAACAGATGAGCGGCTTTGAGCACAACGATCGGCGCGGGCTCGGCGCTCCAGGCGTTGTTGTATACGATCGAAGCAATCGCAATCGCGATAAGAATCCGAAAACGCATCGGCAAGTCCTCCCGTTTGGCAGCGGCCGACGATACGCCATCCGAGGCGAAGGTGAATAGCCACAACAAAAGCGATTAAAGGCGAGCGTTGCCTTTCAATCCGAAAAAAACTCCCTCTCCATCGGGAGACGGCGGGGCGAGGGGGGCGCGCAGCGCGCGCTCTTAAGGAATGCGTCGCCCCGGTGAGAGCGCATCTCCGAGCATCAAACGCGCGAAAAACTCGTGCGCATTTCTGCACGAAATCATGAGTTATTCGCACTGCCGCGCGGCTTGCTACCAGTTACGTTTGTCTCACGACGGGCACACGTCCGCATCGACCCAAGGATTCCTCAAACCACGAGCCACGGAGGTTCATATGATTCGTCGTCACAGGAGCGCCGGCCGCAAACAACGCGGTCAGGGCATGAGCGAGTACATCATCATCACCGCATTGGTCGCCGTCGCGGGCATCGGTCTGTTCGCCGCGTTCGGCGATGTCCTGCAAAACCAGATGGCGGGCATGAGTCGCGAAATGGCGGGCCAGTCGGCCGCCCAGGACATCACCGACGCCCAGGGATCCGCCACGACTGCGCAAGGCCGCGCCGCGCAGGCGGACAGTCTCGCGAACTACAACCAGCAGACGAATGCGGCGGCGAACTAGCCGAGAGAAATTCCTCCCGCCTGCGGGGAGGGCCGAGGAGGGACAAGCGATGAAACGCATCTCGATGCATATATATGTATTTGGCGATCGTCAGCGCGGCCAGATTGCGCCCGTCGCCCTCTTCGGCGTGCTCATCGCAAGCGCCGCGCTCGTGATGATGTTCAACACCGGTCAGAAGGTGACCGAGAAGTCGCACGTGGCGAACGCCGCAGATGCCGCCGCCTACAGCGGAGCCGTGTGGACCGCGCGTCATCTCAACTTCATGGCGTATACCAATCGCGCCATGGTCGCCAACCATGCCGCCGTCGGCCACTTCGTTTCGTACGTCAGCTGGATCCGTTATCTCCACGACTCGATCGAATACGTTGACCGCGTAACACAATGGATTCCGTATGTCGGCCAATACATCGACATCGTCGAGCAGATCGCGGAACAGGTCCGGGGGATTACGGAACAAACGGCGCAGTTCGCCGTGCCGGCCATCGATGGCTGGAACGGCAACTTCCGCGCCGCGCAGATCGAAGCGCAGGCTTCGCTCGCGCTCGACAATCTCAACGAGCTGATGACACAGACCGCACGCGCCTACGATCCGCAGATTCGCATCAACGACCGCGGCGAACTCTCTGACATGCCCGATGAACTACGCGCACTCATCGAAGCGCAGTTAATCTCGCAGCTCGCGGCCGTGCCGACTTTCGTGCGCCGCTACACCGCCAGCACCGATCGAGGCGCCGTCGGCGAACTCATCACCGCAAGTCTGCGGGCGAACACGAACACGCAGCGCTGGATTCCCGGCGAGCGTGGCTGGCGCGAAAATCTGCTCGCGGTGCAACTGCGCAAGCAGGGGTCAACCTCCACAACGCAAAGTGAAAGCGGTGCGGACTGGCATGCGGCGGATCAGCTTCAATATCGAACCCGACGATTGTTAGGTTGGCGCAACTGGCGCCGGCTTGGCGATGAAGTCAGTCGGGCGAGCGCGCGCGAGTTCGATTCCGACTACGCTGGTGTACCCAGCTACTACAACATTGCCGGCGCTCCAGGCGATCAATCGCTGCGCATCGCCGCTATTGCGACGAAACGTCAATCATCAGTGCAGACCGCAGATCTGCTTGGGATGACGGCAACTCGTCAGCCGCTGGCCGCAGCGTCGCGCGCACGTGTTGAATTCCGACGCCCTGACGGCGACATGTTCGCCGCGCTCGGCGCCAATCGCAGCGAGTACTCAAATCTCTTCAATCCATTCTGGGAAGCCAAGCTCGCGCCTGTCGATCTGGGGATGGGAATATGAAGAACGCGCATCGACACTTCATTTGCTATCCCGTTTCCCCTAAGTCGGTCGAAGGGTTCCGTCGTGCTCGCCTTCGATCGTCCGGCAGACACACTCAACGCGGCAACGCCATGGTCGAAACCATCGTCGCGCTCCTCGCCTTGTCGCCATTCATCGCCGGCATTCCGTTGCTAGGTAAGCAGCTCGATGTGAAACACAAGACCTACGATGCGACGCGCTACTCGGTGTGGGAGCGCACCGTCTGGCGCAGCGATGGGGCGAGCAATCGGAAGAGCGAGGCGGACATCCTGTTGGAAACACGCGATCGGACGCTCGGCCATCCGAGAGCGGCAATGCTTGCCGTGAGTTCCCTGCGCACAGAAGGCATTACCGAAAATCCCCTCTGGCGCGATCCGCAACGCGAACGGTTGCTCGACTACGATGATAACGGTGCTCCTGTCGCGCTCACACATGACGAGCGCGCCGCACCTGTCGAGGTCGGATACATCCTCGTACCCGGACTCGCGTATGGCGAGGGACCGATCAGCGCGATTGCAGCAGCCCTGCAGGTCGATGATCTGGATTTGAACCGCAGAGCCTTCGCAAACACATCGGTTTCGGTGGGAGTGCGTCCGGTGCTGTCGCGAATCGCAGATCAGCCGCGAACGCTCGGAATGCGCAATGCGCCTCAGCATCAGCATGCGCAAGTCGTGCACCGTGCGGCGGGCGCTGTGCTGAGCGACACCTGGTCGGCAAACGACGAGAACAGTTTGCGCCGCCGGGTCGACGATCTCACCACCAACGAGTTGATCGAGGCGCTCGAACTGCCGAGTCGCCCGATCGGCATGCAGGCGCTCGGTCGCGGCCGCCCGTTGTACGGCGAAGGCCAATACGCATGGGATCCGGATCTGCGCCCGAGTTCCAGCACATTGCCGGCAGCCTACATTTCTCGGCAATAGCGATGCAGGCTATGAAAGTCGCAAGCCTCCTTCTGAGTTCACTGGCGGCAGTCGCATTGCCCGCGCATTCAGGGTCGCTCGCGCGACTTACGGACGCATTTCCTGAACTCAATGCGCCGCCCCAGGGTGAGGCTCAGTGGGTGGCGCGCAGCATGCGTCTGAATGGATTGCCGATGACAGTCAAAGCGTTCCATTCGCGCCTGACGCCTGATGCGGTCATGCACCACTACGAGTCGTGGGGTCGCGCGACGGGCGGTGCGCAACTGAGGCGCTCGATGAGCGCACCATGGCAGGTGCTCGCGATTCAATTGCCGCATCACTACATCACGATTCAGGCGCGCGCGATCCGCGACGGCAGCGAAGGCACGATTGCGGTCACGCAGCCGCTCGATCGAGCGGAACTCGCGACGAGAACCGGCTTTCCACGCCCGCCGACGACAACCATCGTCAACCTGCAACAGTACGATGACTTTGGCGCTGAGTCCGAACATATCAGCCTGACCAGCGCTCGCTCCGTGGCGATCGAGGCGCTCGCTTTCTCGCACCTTCTGGTCGTCGAGGGTTGGCAGGTCGTCCGCGATCAGCGCAGCAGTGCAGGCACTCGAGGTCATGTGCTCGAGGCTCAGAAGGGCGCGCAACATGCGCTACTCACGCTGATGCCTGATCACGGCCGGCCGATTGCGACGGCCATCGTGATCGTCTGGAGAAAAGCATGAGGCATCGCGGAATCGGTTGCGCGACGCAGCGCGGCTGGGGTGCTACAGAGTACGTCGCGATACTCCTCGGCCTGATGGCGGTGTGGCGAGGCGCGCAGGCGGTGCTCACGCTGATGCGAGAGCACCACAATGAGTTTTCCTGGGTGTTGATGATTCCATTCTAGGCTGCGCCTAATCAGTTCGGCTCACGCAGCTCACGGAGGAGCGCGCATGAAAGGGACGCTAACTACAGCGCTGATGATCGGCGGCGCGCTCGCGGCAGGTGGCGCCGCGGCGTACTTCGCTGACGGTTACATCGACAAAACCGTGAGCGCGCGGCGAGCAGAGCTCGACGCGCAATATCAGCCCGTACGCGTCGTCGTCGCAAACGCAGACTTGCGTCCGGGCGTGTTCTTATCGGGTCAGAGCGTCGCGATTCGCGAAGTGCCGCGGGCCTTCCTGCACTCCGAAGCGGTGCTCGCCGACAGCTGGAGCAGCATCGCGGGCCGCGTTCTCGCGCGCGGCCTTCGCAGCGGTGAGCCCGTACTGATGTCCCATCTCGCGCAGAGCGCCGGTGCAGGATTCTCATCGCAGCTCGCCGAAGGAATGCGCGCGCTCACCTTTCCCGTCGATGAGGAAGCTTCGATTTCGGGAATGCTTGCACCGGCAGATCGCATCGACATTTTCTTTACGACGACCAGCGGCAACGAAACCGTGACCTTGCCGTTGCTGCTGAATGTGCCTGTCATCGCAACAGGCATCCGCACCGTGACGAACGAGAGTTACCTGTCCGAGAGAGAACAACCGGGCCAGTACCGCACCGTTACAGTTTCTGTCTCGCCCGATGACGCCGCCAGAATCACCCTCGCACAGGACGCGGGCAAGATCACGATCACCCTGCGCCAACCGCAGGACGACGCACCGATACAGATCGCGCGCGTCACGAAAAACACACTACTCCATGGCGATCGAGTCGCCAGGGCAGGCGCACCGCGTCGCCGTGTCGAGATCATTCTGGGAGGAACTTGATTGTGAGGCACGGAATGCTCAGTCACTGGGTCGCGCTCGGCACAGCGGCGGCCGCGATATCAATCGCGCACGCCGCATCCGACTCTCCGCTCGACAACGCTCCGGTCAGCGTTCTCACGTTGCCGACAGGACAGAGTCTGCTGATGCGCTATCCCAGCGCGAAGCGAGTTTCAGCCGGTGACGGCGCCGTTATCGATGTGAAGGTGTTCGACGATACGCAGGAGATCCTCGTCCTCGGCAAGAAAGAGGGACTCACCGACTTGCGGATCTGGGGACGCGACGGCTCCACCGTTGCGTATCTGGTGAAGGTGCTCGGCATTCCCGATCCCCTCGCCGCATTGCCGCCTTCGCTCGAAGCGGAAGCGACCATCCTCATCAAGGCCAAGCTCATCGAGGTGAAGAAATCGGCGTTGCGCGATATCGGCATCGATTGGGCAGATATCGCGGCAGGGCCAGTGTTCGGCACACTCGATGAGTTCGTGACGAATGAGTTCTTTCGGATCATTCCCGACGAGATCGAAGGCGTCGATGGACTGCCGTTGGACCTCGGCGCCAACAATCACTACTTGTCGATGACCACTGTCGTCGATTCAGTAATCAACCTGCTCGTGAACAATGGCGATGCTCGATTGCTCGCCGAACCGACGCTCTCATGCATCAACGGCGGCCAGGCGGATTTTCTGGTTGGCGGCGAAGTGCCCATTCCCGTTCAGAATCAGGACGGCGCACTGAACGTCATCTTCAAGCAGTTCGGCATCATCCTGAACGTCGAACCTCAGGCGAATGAAGCGGGGCTCATTCGGACCAAAGTCGGCGTCGAGGTGAGCAGCGTCGACAAGGCTATTTCGGTGCTCGGCATTCCGGGTTTCGCTACCCGCAAGACCAACACGGAAATGAACGTACAGTCCGGCGAAACGATGGTCGTCGCGGGCCTCTTCAGTTCGGAGGACGCGAAAACGATCGTGAAGGTGCCGGGCTTGGGCGAGATTCCGATCCTCGGTGAGCTCTTCAAGTCACGGCAGTTCCGTCGCGGCGAAACCGAATTGGTCGTACTGGTCACACCACAGATCATCAATGTGGACTCGGCGCCAGTGAAGGCGGGCGTGCAGCAGTACGACTCGCTCAAACAGAAATCGGACGAATCGCTGAAGTTCAAACTGATGGATTGATCCTGGTCGCCCTTCCTGAGATTCCTCTGATGTAAGAGGCCAGGGCGAGGGTCCGCGAATTCTCGATCTCACAACCCGCAGGGAGCACCAACAAGTGAAGTCAGCCATCACCATCGTGATCGTCGCCATCTTGACCGCGAGCGCCTGTTCATCGAAGAACACAAGGGTGTTCGCCTCAGAAAAAGAATACGTCCCACCCACCGCGACAACGCCGTGGAAGATTGGCGGCGTGTTCGATGAGGAGGAGTACACGGTCATCATTTCCGTCAACGGAGAGAATGTCCTTCGCGGCCGGTTCCCACCGCATACACCTCGATTAACCGTCGAAGGAAAGTACGACGGCAAGACGCTCGCGGCCGTCTGCATGTTTTCCTCCGGCATCATCGGCAAGAGCGGCTGGCAGGCTCAGCTCGCCGAAGCGATCGTGTCGAAGGCGACCAAGACCGCTGGCAACACTTGCGAAGTGAAGGTGGGCGAACAACTCGCGGCGACGTTGTTCTTCTGATCTGAACGTTCGGGCAGTTCGACGGCGATCGACGGAGCTGATCAGGGAAACGGAAGGGATTTCGCATGGAACGCAGCGCAGGTTTTTCAGAGCCCTCTTCGCTTGCGGGAGAGGGTAGGCGTGAGGGAAAGCGTGGTCAGCGCGGCGCCGCCATCGTCGAAGCCGTCATTGCACTCCCCATTCTCATCGTCGTCATTCTGGGCGCGATTCAATTCGGTCTCATCTATCAGGCGAAGGCGACGCTCAATCACGCCGGGCTGCAAAGCGCGCGCGCCGGCGCGGTCGAGAACGCCGATCCAAACGCAATCCGACGGGGTCTTGCGCGCGGATTGGCCTCGCTCTATTCGCCAGAGTCCTCGCTGACGGACGTGATCGCTGCGGTTGCGCGCATTCATGCCGATCTGATGACCGATGCTCGCATCCGAATACTCAATCCGACACGCGAGGCGTTCGCCGATTTTGGCGAAGAAGTCGGCGGTGTGCGCGAGATTCCGAACGATCGACTGCATGCACGCAGCACGACGCCCGGGGCTCAAAGCGGCCTCAATATTCAGGACGCCAATATTCTGCGCGTGGAGATCACCTACGGCTACGAGCTGAAGGTCCCGCTGGTCAATTGGTTCATCACGCGCACATTGCTCGCGCTGCGCGGAGACCGAAGGGTCGATGCATTCGAGCAGCAACTGCTCCGCCGAACACTGCTGCCCGTGGTTACGACGGCGACGGTGCGCATGCAGACACCCGCACGCATAAGCGGACTTGTGGTTGCGCTCGCGGATCTGCCCGACGTGAATCGTTTCGATGCGGCAAGCCAGCCGCCAGATGAAGACGAAGAGGAAGAGGACGAATCGGACAACGAAGAGGGCAATGGTGATTCTGGTGAACGGAATGTCGGCGACAGTAGTCTCGGAGATGGGTTTCTGGGGTACGGCGGCGGCCCGGCGG
>JBOHZJ010000296.1:0-28706 GCA_050738395.1 Steroidobacter sp. | reverse complement strand
GTAGGCGACGGTCTGCCCGCCAAAACTTTCTGAGATCAGTCTGCCAACGGCGTCGTACCCGAGAGAAATGGTTCCAGCCGAGTTCGCCGCCGACGTCAACTGGTGGCGCGCGTTATAGGTATAGACGACAGAATCAGAGCCAGCGGTCGTGCCGATCAGACGTTTGGCGGCGTCATAGGTATAGGTCTCGACGATTCCATCGGGTCGCGTTCGTTGCGATAGCAGGTTGTCGCTCCGGTACGTGTAACGAAAGCGACGACCATCACTCGTCACGCGCGCGGCTATACGGCCGAAGCTGTCGTACTCATACGTCGTGGCGAGTCCTCGTGGATCCACCGCTTGCAAAGGACGTCCCGATAGGTCCCGACCATAGGTCGTGCGCGCTCCTGACGCTTCCACGGAAGCGGCAGGCCATCCCATCGCGTTGTATTCGGTGCGTAGCAGCGGACCCGCCGGGGATTGCACGGACGCGACCTGCCCGGCCGGATCGTAAGCGAACGAGACAGTACGGCCGGCAGCGTCGGTAATGCTGGTTGGCAGACCGGTTGAATCCGTTTCAACTGCGTACTGCGTTCCGGCGGCATTACGGATGTTCTGCAGATTGCCGCTGGCGCTCCAGGTGAACGCGGTTTGAGCGCCGGCAGGATCGGTGATCTGTGTAATGTTGCCGGAAGCATCATAGGCAACTGCAGTAACGCGCCCGGAGGGGGAAGTGGTGCGCACCGGATTTGGCGAATCCCCCTGATATTCCCACGTTCTTCGTTCACCTGCGGAGTTGACTGCCGCAATCAATCGGTCCTGACTGTCATACGTCCAGTTCCATTGCTGCTGCAAGGCGTCCGTGAGCCGCACGAGCCGGCCGTTCGTGTTGTACTCCGAGCGACGAATCCCGCCGAGTGGATCTCGTTCAACAGTAATGCGGCCGGCCTCATCGTAGTTATAGGTCCACTGGCTGCCGACCGAATCGGTCTCGGTGACGCTACGAGCGGTCGGGTTGTAGGAGTAGTTGATGCGGTTCTGTCCGACGGTGTAACTCGCTACGCGTTCGCCGTTGTAAGTCACGCTCGTAAGCGCGTAGCCCGTCTCATCGATGACCGAGGTGAGCTGCGTATACGAGTGTCCGTCGCCGACGGGAGCGAACTGCCGATACTCATAGCGGCGTATGCCGCCATTGGGGCTCGCGACGGTGATCAGATTCCCGCCTGCGTCGTATCCATACCGCCATGTCCGCCCGGCGCTGTCGGAGACGGATTCAACCCGTCCGCGACTGTTGTAGGCGAACGCTATGAATCGACCTTCAGCATCTGTGAGCCGCTGCAGACGTCCGTCAGTTGAATAGCTGTACGCGATCGTGTGGCCGGAAGGACTCTGCGCCGACAGCAATCGTCCGGCGCGACTGAATGTTCGCGAAGAACCGTCAGACGAAATCAATTGGACAGCGTCACTCGAAGTCGCCTGCACTCTCTCGAATCGGCCCGATGGCGCTTGAATGACGCCGTTCGCATCGGAGCGATATGTATATCGCTTGCCGGTCGCCGCCCGCAGTACGTAGCCGCGAAGCTGCGTGGGCTCGTTCTCCTGATCGAACTCGCTGCCGATGAACTGCAGGAGTGCGTCGTCGCAATTTGTTGACCAGCCGCGGCCGAAAATCCCATCGCGCGGATCGTGAGAGTTGTAGGTGCGAGTGAGCGAGAGGCCTGGCCTGCCGGGCAGTGACAGATCTTTTTCGCTGCGTATCAGATGACCGGTCGGCAGGTAAACAGGAGACCCTGTGCTGTTGCATGGGTCGCACTGTGAGCCTTCACACGGACCCGGATCGTTGGGGTCATCCCAATCCGTGGTGTCGTGGCCCTGATCCCAGGGAAAATGGAACGCCTGCGATGTGCCCGGGATCGCGACGAGCAACGCCACGATCGCGCAGTGCGCGATTTGCGCAAGCTTGAGTTTCTCGATCAAAGTGGAGATTCGGGTGTTCATTGGGTCCGCCTCGACGCACTCAGTTGGTCAGACAGAGAACGGAACTGCGAATCGAGCGTCGCGTACCTGTTCTTCCAGTCAGGGTTTTCATTGAGCCAGGCTTCGATCCGTTCGCCTTGCCGCGTGCCGTACGCAGCGTGCGCTGCAGGCGTCGTGGCGAACTGCACGTAGACGTCGGCGATCTGCAGCCGCGTCTGCGAATCGATCGCATCGTCGGTTTCAGCGCTGTATTCACTGCTCTGCAGCAGGGCGAGCCGCTGGCGCATGCCCTCGAGCGTGATCTCCCGCGCCGACACATCGATGTAGACGTACATATCCGGTCCATCGATGCCGTCGGCGCGAGCCGCGAAGCAGGCGATCGACAGACTGATCGCGAACCAGAGTGTGTGCAGTAATTTGCGCGACATCTGTTTTCTCCTCAGTAGTACACGCGCTGCAAGGCGTAGACAGACGAGCTTCTTGCGCCTGACTCATCCACGCCCGCTACGCCGATGCGATAGCGGCCCGGCGCGACGAGAACTCCCTCATTGTTCCGGCCGTCCCAGGTGATGGACTGCGCGCCTGCGCCAATGCCCGGAATCGTTCGCCGCAGAACCAGGACGCCGGTCGTCGCGTCATGCACCGACAACTCCACGCTGCCGGCGCGGCTCATCGTGAACGCGATCGAACTCAACGCGGGCGCACCGTCATCGGCCGATGTCGTGGGGTCATAGATCGACGGCGCACCCTGCACGGCGCTGACGTGCACGCCGCTGCGCACGAAGATCGCGTTATTGGGCATCGTGTACGCGAAGATGCCGAACAGGAATGAATCGTTGGACGGCGGGTGAATGAGCTGCCCGTCGGTGTTCTCGCCGTTCCAGACGATGGTGTGCGTCCCACGCCCTTTCGGATCGCGCTGATTGAACGTGATCAGACGCGTGTTGACGTTGAATCGCCCCATGAAGGCGGTGACCTGGGACGCGCGATTCAGCGTGTAGCTGATGACCAGCGGCCGGCCCGCCAGCGGCGCAAAACGCCGCGGGATCGGACTACGCGGTGGATTCGATTGCACGCCGCCGGTCGTTAGCCCGAGATCGAGCCTGCGCGTTTCCGCGTCGAATCGATACAGCAGAATCGCGCGATATTCCCCCTCCGCCACGATCTCACCGGCATCATCGCGGCCATCCCACAGATCGCTGTACGGACCGGCGGCGCGCTGTGTGAATGGCGCGAGTGTGCGCACCACGGCGCCGTTTGCGTCTTCGATGACGATGCTGGCGAGCGTATCGCCGCCCAGAGTCGTGTTGACGCTCACCGATTCACTCAGATTCGTATCGATCGTGTCTGTCGAAAGAGTGAGTCCCAGGGTGAGATTGACGATGACGCGGACCACATCGACGCCGATCCCGCCATCAGAGGTCGTGGCGCGAACGCGCGCGAAGAAAGTACCGGGCGCCGTGTACCGGTTGGTCGCGCTTGCGCTCGAAGGCGAAACGTAGTCGTAGGCGCCGTCGCCATCGAAATCCCACGCCCATTCGGTGACGGCCTCGCCATCCGGATCGGTGGCTGTCGCGCTGAAGTTCACGTTCAACGGTGCGTTGCCGGTCGTTGGCGAGGCCGAACCCGCAACGCTCGGCGCGCCGGTCGCTACGCGCACTTCAATCGATGGAACCGAGAGAACGCTCGCCGCTCCGAGCGTGTCGGTTACGCGCACGCGCGGCTGGAATACGCCATCCGACTCGTAAGTGAAGGTTGCAGTGTTGGCGGCGCCGCTGACTTCGTACACGCCATCGCCCTGAAAGTCCCACTCATAGCTCGCGACGCCGTTGCTGTCGGTTGCATTCGCAGTGAAGGCGACCGTCAGCGGCGGCGAACCATTCGAGGGCGCCGCTTCTGCTGCGACATCGGGCGGGCGGTTATTCACGCTCACGACGACTGTGCCGATGGCCTGCACGCCGCGAGTATCAGTCACGCGCAGGTTGGCCGTGTACTGGCCGACCGTCGTGTATGTGAACGTCTGATTGCTGCCGACGGTCTCGGTGCGGTCGTAGACGCCGTCGCCCTGAAAATCCCATTCGTAGCGTTCGATCGCCGTGATCGTCACGACATCCGGCGTGAACACCACGCGCAACGGCGCGTCGCCGGCGCTGGGCGTTGCGCGCGGATACGCGGCGAGCTCCACGCGCGGCGCAACCGTATATGAAAACGCCGTCGTCGTCCGGTTGCTCGCCTGATCGTCCACCGTGATCTGAACGCCAAGCTCGCCTTCCGCCCATCCCGCGCTCGGGGCGGCGATGGTGAGCAGATCGCCGTTCAGCGAGGGCGTCCCCGCGCCTGCACCGCCGACGAAGGTCACGGCGATCGAAGCTGGATCGACGCCCGCTACGCTGTCCGTCAGTCGATACGTGAGCGGCGTCAGAAGATCGGTAATGACATCGCCGGACTGCGGCGCGACGGCGACGATCGTGGGCCCCTGCGTGTCGACCGTAAACTGCGAGGCGCTTTGCGCGACGTTGCCGGCGCGATCGGAAATGGAGAACGTGTAGTTCACCACACCGTCCGGCAGCGGCGACTGCTCGGTCGGCCGATAGTGAATGGCAGCCGTGCGCGGCGGCAGCAGCCAGGGGAACCAGCGCGCCAGGCCTTCAGCCATGACGATGACATTCGCGGATTGATCGACGCCGTTGACGGTGAACGACAGGCTGGGCACGTACAGCCGACTCGTGTTGCTCCAGAAGCGAAACGGATCTACGACGTGAAGTTCGATCGGAGTCAGCGAATCGCGCGTGAGCGAATTCGCCGCCGGGCTGATGATTTCGATTTCCGGCGCCGTGATATCAGGCTTGAACAGCGGGAAATTGCGGTAGTTCGGATCACCCGCCGCGTGAGCGACGCTGCTCAGGAAAGTGAGCAGTGCGGTAACCATCAGCAGCAGCGCTTTGCGCCCGGCTGCTGGACGCCCTGTACGCAGACCGAATGTCCGATTGCTCATAGACCAGGCTCCCCATACTTCAGAGCAAGCGCTGCTGCGCAACGCTCGATTTCCCTGTCACACATGCCGCGCCGATTCAGCGAATCGTTGCAGCCATTTACTTGTCAGCAATCATCAAACGAATACTCGCCACGCCCACTTGTCCCCAGAATCCCGAGATATTCACGGTCATGAGGTGTTCACCGGGCGCGATCCCCGCCGGATCCCATCGCCAGCTCAACGGCGTGTAGCCGGTTTCTTCTTCCGAGACGAACTGGTGGTCCAGAAAAAAGCCCACCTCGTAGAGGCTTTGCTGCACCAGCCATTTGTCCTCTTGCGGCATGTCCACCCGGAAGGTGACTGGCCCGGACACCTTGACTGCACCGCTGCTTGTTTTTGACAGCTTGTCGACGATCGTCATCGACACGCGCGGATCCTGCAGCAGGCTGCGAGGCAAACTCGCCTGTCGAGACACGCGTTTACCGTTGCGCTGCAGAGGACCCGGATCGGCGCTGGCGAGCGGCGCGCCCCAGCGTCGATCCTTGCGGTACGCGAAATAGTCGACCGCACCATTGCCGCTGGTAATGATCGAATGGTCGGGTAGCGAGAAGGCCGTCACGAGCACCGTGAGGCCGGGCTGGCCCGGCAGACGCACGACGCCGCTTGCGTCGTATCCGTCCCATTCGACCCGGACGCGACCGGCTGAACGGGGTCGCCACGCGTCAATCGCGCGCATCATTGCACCGCCCTTGACGCCGATCCGCACCAACGACCGTGCGGGCTGCGGCAGATCGAAAGTGATCGTGCCGTCGGACCCTAGCGTGGTGGGAATCCGCTCGATCACCACTCCGCCAGTGTTCGCGCGCGAATCGACAACCAGGTTCTGCGCTTCGCCGCAAGCGCACGTCAGCACTGGGTGATAGGCCTCGTCAGGAACGAGCTGACCACGATCATCTCGACCGTCCCAATTCAGCGCGTGACGCCCGGCGGCGAGCGGCGCATTCGATTTCAGCGTTCGCACCAGATCGCGATCAGCCGTGTAGAGCGCGACACTGACGGCGCCCGATTTTGCGAGCGTGAAAGGGATGGACAGCGTCTGGCCGACGGCTGGCTGAAACTCGATGTGATCTCGCGGCAAGAGTTGCGCCGCCGGTCCGCCGGCTGACGCCCCATTCGCGCAACCGATCATCAGCAACAAAGCTGCTCGCACACCGCTTGTTCTCGTTGTAGTCGCCATTCGCGCCTCATCCGCCCCATCGAACATCACGGACATCGCTGATCGAATCGGGAAGCGCAACTGACTGCGCTCTGCCGGAAACATCGACGCGCATCAGTCCGCCGCCCGCGGCAGTCCGCCGGACAAAATAGATCTCCCCAGCGTCGCCGATCACGGGCGACTCATCGACGGCGGGGCTTTCGGTCAGGCGTCGAGGCGATGCGCCTGCCGCGTCGATTCCCCAGAGTTGGTAGTGGCCGCTCTTGCTGGATGCGAACACGATCCGGTCGCCGCCGCCCGCGGCGGCCTGGCGCGAGACGCTGTTCAACAGTGTGATCTGCTCGGCGACGCCGCCCACCACATCCATGCTCCAGAGCTCCTGAACGATCTTCGGGCATTCGGATCCGCACACCACATTGCTGTACAACATGCGAGCGCCGTCCCTCGTGAACGAAGGTTCAAACTGCGCAGAGCGCTGGCGCAGCAGCGGGACAGTCCGCTGCGCACTGCGGTCGACGCGCACGATATCGGTGTCCACACTGCTCGCGCCGCGCAGGGCCACTACATATATCTCGTCGGATTCCGGTCGATAGGCCGGTTGAGTGAACGCGATCTCGCGCGACGGCTTCAGCAGAACGCTGTCCGCCCCGCTGATCAAGTCGATTTCGCGCAATTCGCCTGCGGATGAAACGTACGCAATGCGATTGCGTTTCAGCGAGTACGCAGGCGTGCGCGGCTCGGAAACCGAATCGATGCGTCGAGGGGCGGCGGAGCCCTCGCCCACGATCAAGCGCCACTCACCGTGCGTCAGGCCGACGAACAGCAGTTCCTTCGGCACGCCGGCGACGTCCGCGTGCGACGACAGACATGCAAGCGCGGCGGCGAGACCGGCGCATTGCGCGCTCGCCCGCGCGCGCGGCTCAATCGATCGAGACGATGGACTGCGTACGAGCATGCGATGTCCCTGCACCAGGAGCCGAGCGCCGATAGCGCTGTGCGGCGACCCAAAGCCGTGAAGCGACGGCGGCGCCGACGCTCAATCCGATGAAAGCGTAGGTGTACTTCATGAACCCGAAGCGCGTTTCACTGCCGACGTTGACGCCGTGCAGGAAGGCGAGCGCGAATACTGCGAATCCGAGCCGATGCGCCCAACGCCAGCGGGGTGCGTTTCGCAAGCGCTTCCAGCCGGCGAACACGACGATCAGCAGAATCCAGAACGCGATTGCGCCAAGGCTCAGATATGTCCGGTAGAACCCATGGTCGAAGCGGGGCGTCAGCACATCAAGCGACACATGGCTGGTACGCATCGCTGACGCCGCCACGAACAGCAGCACGTGCGTCAACACCGCCGCAAACGTAGCCATTCCGAATATCGCGTGGCGCGGCGGGCTGAGCCTGAAGAACCCACGCAAGACCGGCGTGTCTTTAGCCAGCGCCGACATACACTGGAACCAGAACATGACGATGGCGGCGAGCGCGAAGAACTTCGACAGAACGTAGAGCGTCTGTCCGGGCGGTACGGCGCGGGTGAAATACACGTATAAATCGCCCGTTGAACTCAGCCACACCACGAGCGGCGTCGACAGGGTGATTGCGCAGATCGCCGGCGGCAGCGCCTTGCGCACCCAGACTGCGGATGCGCGGTTCACGTCGGACTCTCCAGCGCAGCAGCGCGCCGAGTCAGGCATTCGCCCTGCGCAGCCAGACATTCGGCCAGATCCCGTTGCGCGTCGTCGTGCGTCAGAGCACGAGCGCCAGTGATCGGCAAACCGAGCGACGCCCAGCCCTTGATTCCGTACGGACGCAAGATGACCGAGTTGGCGACGCCCATATCCGCGAGCGCCCTCGCCATCTCGAAGCCGCGAAAATCCTTGACGCAATAGCTGACGACGTAGTCGGCGCCGCGGAGGCGCTCGGCAAACTCGGGGGTGGCTTCGCGCAGCGGAATGTTGAGCGCGCCCGGAATGTGGCCTTCGGCAAATTCGTCGGGTTCGCGCACGTCTACGAAGACCACGCGCCGCCCGGCGGCCATCGCACTGAGCACATCCGCGATCGGCGCTTCCGGAACGATTTCGCCTCGCGTGCTCGCAACCTGCACGAGCTCTTCGCAGCTCAGATTGAGACGATCCGCGTCGAGGTAAATGCTGCGCGCCTGCACGTCACGCAGCACTTCGTAGACTCGATCGAAAAACGCGACGTAGCACTGCGGCGTGACGGATTCGCGGCCATACCGATGCTGCAGCGCGCGATAGGCCTCCTCCACGATGAGCGCCTCGGGCGGGCCGTCCGAGGTCCAGAAGTTGACTTCGATTTCGTGAACGATCCGGGCAAGGGTCGCAATGACCGGGTCGGAGAGCTGTAGCGCGTCGCGGGCGACTTCGAAGCCGGACCGCTCGCCGATGCGGCGCCAGGCGGATACAGGAACATCGAATGGCGTGCCGCCGACGACAGCCGCACCCGCGTCCACGACGAGCAGTTTCGCGACCACGCCGGGTCGTTTGGTCAGCAGCCAAGCCGTGGCCCATTTATCGGGTCCCAGGCCGTACTCGGTCACGTAAACCGCTGGTGCAACTTCCGGAGCGCCGCGAGAACACGAACTGACGGCGAGCAACGCGATCGCCGAGAAGAAAATCGTGAATCGGACGCTATGCATGTACCGTCCCTGGATCCCGAGCGAGTTGTAGTTTGGGTGTCTCGGATTCACTACCCTATGTGCAGGATGATCCTACGAAACGGACGTGACGGTTTCAATATAGGTGATCTACCTACCTCTCGAGAGCCCTGCTTGCGTACACCGCTCGAGACTCAGATGTCGCCCCGCGAACGCGGCACGAAGAAGAAGTCGCCGACCTCGTGCCCCGCGCCCTTGATCGATTTGAATTCCGGCGTCTGCACGAATTTGTTCTTCGCCGCGGTCGCCTCCACGCGCTTGCGGATGCGGCTAAAGAGTTCGGGGCTGGAAAGAATGCCCTGATTGGCTTCGAGTTCATCGAGGAACGCGCGCGCGAAAACTGAGTTGCCGCCGCTGCCTTCATCGAGCACCGGCTTATCGCCGCCCGAGGACAACAGCAGGCGCGCGCGCTTCGGCAACTTGTATTTGATGTACTCCTTCGAGTACGACACCTTGTCATTCAGGAACAGATAACTCGGATCGGTCGAGAGCAGACCCGCGTAGCACGAGTCTGCGACCACGAGCACGCGTTTCGCCGGCAAGCGGCCGAGATGCCCGGTGATCTGTTCATTCGGAATCCAGAAGGTGTCCTTCGGCGGGGCGTCTGCGTTTACGGGCAACCAGTAGCCGCTCTCCGTCTTGCCGTTCTGTAGCCGTGAGCCATGGCCGGCGTAGTAGATGAGCACGTTGTCTTCCGGCTTCAACACGGCGTTCATATCGTTGATCGCTTTCAACATGGTGATGTCGTTCGCGTCTTCGAGAATCTGGACGGTGAAGCCATATTTGTCGGCGAGAATGCGCGCCGCACGCGCGGCGTCGTACCTGGGCGTGTCCAGATCTTCGATGGACTGATAGTCCTGGTTGCCGATCACGATCGCGTAATAGCGGCCGAAATTCATGCCTGAGAGCGTGCGCTCGTCGGCTGTCGGTGGGACGGCCGTTAACTCCGCCATTCCTTGCGGCGTGCGTGTCTTCGGAATGCCGGCGAGCCGCTCGGTGCTCTTGCGGCGTTCGCCTTCCAGTTGCGCGATCCACTTCTTGAGCGCTTCGACTTCCTTGCTGCTGTCCGCGGTCTGTTCCACGACGGGACGCTTCGCGAGTTGATCCTGCAGATCCTTCAACTGCTTCTGCAGCAAACCCAGCTGCGCATCCTTCTCGGAGATGGCGGCGTCGAGTTCCTTGCGCAGTTCCTCCTGCTCGCGTTGCGCCGCGGAGGCGAAGATGATGCTGTCGACCGGTACGCCCCAGGCCTCGCGATAAAGATTGAGCGCCTTGAGCGAGTCCTGCGGCACGCCGAGGCCCTGCTCGTACATCGTTCCGAGATTGAAGAGCGCGCGTGAGTAGCCCTTATCGGCGGCTTTCTGATACCACAGCACCGCGGCTTCATAGTTGGGCTCCACGCCCATGCCGCGCTCGTAAATCTCACCGACATTCGTCTGCGCTTCGACGTCGCCGCCTTCGGCCGTCTGCATCCAGACGCGGAGCGCGGACTTGAGGTCGGCGCGGTCGTACGCAACGTACTCACCGCCGCGGATCGAACATTCGGACGCGGTCGTGCGGATCGGGCGGCGCTGCGAAAGGAAGCTCGCGTTGCCGAGCTGGCGCACTTGTCCGGGCAGCAAGCAGTCGACGATCTCGAGATCCGCGCGCTTCACCATACCCCTGGTCGCAGCGGCCTTCTCCGATGCGGAAGGCGAAGCGGCGGAAGCGACCACCAGGGTCATGGGCGCCAGCACAGCGACGATGCGAGCGAGGGCGCGAGGTGGGCGACGGGTTTTCATAGTGATTCCGGTACGCAACTGCCAGTGAATTCGATGCAGGGTAACCAGCAAATTCTCGCGACAGTGTGACGCAGGTCGCGATGAGAACCGGCCAGCCGGCCGATCGGCTACAGGCTACAGGCTACAGGCTACAGTCGGAGGACCTCGTGCTCGTTCTGAATGTAGCCCGTAACCCGCAGCCATGCGCTGCATGGCTCGTTTTAGTGCTCTGGCTCTAGCCTGTTGCCTGTTGGCCGTCGCGCAATGCGCGACTAGAAGCTCCGCTGCATGCGCAGCCCGACGCTCACATCCTCGAAGCTGATGAACTCGAAACTTTCGAGACGCTGGTATTCGACATAGCCCGACAGGCCGTATTTGAACTGCGCCGAGAAGCCGGTCGCAAGGCGCCAGTACGATGTGTCTGGATTGTCCGTCTCGATGAGGATGGCGGGTGTGCTGGTCGCGTTCGGATCGGACGCAAAGCGCACGCCGAACACATCGACGTCGTCCTCGAATTCGCGGACGTAGTCGACGCGCAGGTGCGGCAGCAATACGCCCCAGGAAAGGTTCCAGGCGTACGTGAGGCGCAGGCCGAGATTGCCGGTGAGAGATTCGAACGCCTGTTCGTCATAGATCAGGTTGAGGCCGCCGGCGCCCTGCTCGGTAAAGCTGTCGATGGTCGTGTCGATGTAGAAGAAGCCGAGGTTCGGCGAGACCGTGAGACCACCGATGAGGAAGTCATAGCCGCCGGACAGGCCGCCGCTGATCGTCAAGCCATCGGTGTCGCCGCTCGCATCGACATCGACCAGCCCCAGGCCGTCCACGTAGGTGATGTTGCGCCTGGCGTCATAACTGGAATTCGCGACGTTCAGGATGCCGTCGAAGTAGAAGTTCTTTGCTGCGTACACCGAGCCATATAGCGACGCCGCCCACGATTCGGTGTCGAGCGAACCTTCGTCGGACGGATTGAATTCGACGCTCGAGTCGCCGTACGACAGTGATACGCCGACGACCGCCTTATCGGATAAGCGATAGTCGACGCCCCCCACGATAGACCACTGATCCGCGTCGAATGATGGACTGAGCGAGTTCGCATCCTTTTCGCCAAAACTGTAGTTGCCGCGCGCCCACAGGCCCCACTTGTCGCTGAGTAGACCGCCGGGTTCATCGGCGCTCGCACCGCCGCCCAGCACTTCCTTCGCGATGTCCTGCAACTGCGCGAGCGGGACCATTTTTCCATCCACAATGATGTTGAGTCCCGCAAGGCTCAGGCCCTTCGCGCCGCCGCGCAGCGCGATCAGGCGATCCATGATGCTCGCGTACTGCGTGTTCGCAAACAGCAGTGTCTGCGTTCGCGCAGCCGCGAAATCGTCCGCGACCAGTTCGTCGAGCGCTTCGATCTGATTGTCGGCCGAGTTGTTGAACAACAATCCATTGCAGCGCTCGAGCAGCTGCTGCTGGTCCCGCGTCAGCGCGCCTTCGCTCTGCTCGATGGCGGCCAGGTCATTGCAGATCCGATCGACTGCGATCGCGACCTTCTGCTGATTCGGCGTGAGGTTCGGCAACTCAGAGAGAACGTCAGCTTCAGGAGCTGCAGCGATCGTGATTCGAACCGTGTCGGACGCGGAAAGACCGGCATTGTCCGTTACGGTCAGGACGATGTCGTTCACGCCGTCGGGCAGCGTGGTCTGCAGGCTCTGAGTCGTACCAAGCAATGTATCGCCGAGTCGCCACTCATAGCTCGCAATCGTACCGTCCGCATCGGAAGCCGTAGCCGTAAGCGTGACCGGCTCGCCCGGCTGACCATCCGAGTCATTCAATGTCTGCGGCGGACCGGCGTCCGCGGTTGGTCCCTGCGCGCCACTGACCGTAATCTGCACCGAGTCCGAATTCGTGTCTGTCTGAGGATCTTCCGAGTCATCCGTCACGATGAGCGAAACGTCGTGAACGCCTGCCGGCAGATTCACGGTCAGCGCCGGGCTGCTGCTTGACGGCGCCAGGGCTGAATCGTTCAGGAACCATTGATAGCTGAGGACCGTTCCCGCATCGGCGTCGGTGGAGGCTGCACCATCGAGAATGACACTTTCTCCGGGCAGACCGTCGGTATCAGGAACCGTGCGGTCAGGCCCTGCATTCGCAACGGGCTGGGTGTTGGGATCGTTACAGGCGGCCTGTTCAACGGAAGTGTCGACCTCAGGTCCGGGCGTATTGGTCAGCGGCACAATCACGGGTCCCGCAATGCTGGAGCCGGAAAGACTTCCGACGGCCAGCTGGAGCGCGTAGGTATCGTTGGGGTTAGCCGTAAAGTCGATATTGGAAAGAGTGACACACACTCGCCCGGGACCATTGTTGGGAAACAATTGCGCACTGAGCAGCGATTCAGGCTGCCCATTCACCAGTATGAGCAGACTTTCAGGCTGCACGACGAGAGGTGCGCTGCCGGCGATGACGCCGAGCTCGCGCAGATTGATCGTGAGACTCCTCTGAATGGGCGCTTCAGCCGTGACAGACGCGCCAGTAATGGTCGGCGGTGCAGCCAGAGAGTTCTGGGCCAGGAGTGCGGCTGCGAAAATGGACAGCACGAGCGCATGGTTGCCGATCGGGGCGCGCTGCAGATACAAACTCATTTCAATCCTCTCCTTGACCCGCCGCGGTGCTCGCGGTCCCGTTGATGACCCTGTGATAGGCCTTGTTGATTGTTGGCTGGCCCCATGTGGGATCGCAGCGTGTCACGCGTTTATGTAACAGCTCGCAGCGAGTGTCGCAACGACCCTAAAGAACTACTGGCGGTCGATGCATCAAGGGCCCGGACTTTGCCGCCCGAAGTTGACATCCGTTGCGATGCGCGTCGCAATCGCAGGCCATGCATCGACCTACTGCCTTGCTGCTGATGATGTTTGCAGCCGCTTGCACTTCAAACGCACGCCGGATCGACGCTCGTGCGCAAGCGGCGGGGCTGGAGCGCAGCGAGATCGCAGCGGGCGAGCACCGCAGCCTCATATATATGAAGCGCGGCGATGAACCGTTCGTGGTTTATCTCGAGGGCGATGGGCTTCCGTGGCGCGACGGCGTCGAACCGAACACGGATCCGACCACGCGCAACCCCGTTGCGCTCGAGCTGTTGCTGCGTACCTCGCATGCAGGCGCCTATGTGACGCGGCCTTGCTATCACGATCTGAACGAGCAGCGGTGTACGTCAGAACACTGGACGAGCGCGCGGTACTCGGAGGAAATCGTCGCAAGTGTCGCGACTGCGATCCAGTCAGCTGCGCGCAAGGCAAATGCGCGATCCATGACGCTCGTCGGCTACAGCGGCGGCGGCGCGCTCGCGGTGCTTGCAGCCGAACGCCTCGATAACATCGACGCAGTCATCACGATCGCTGCAAACCTCGATACAGACGCCTGGACGACTCATCACGGTTATCTGCCCTTATTACAATCGCTGAATCCATCGCGAAGTGCACGACGACATCCGTGGCCGGAGATACATCTGCAGGGCGTCCGGGATATGACCGTGCCGCCGTCAACCACCGCGGCGTATTTCCAACGCTATCCCTCAGCGCAGCGTCGCCTGTTCAAGGACCACGACCACGTGTGCTGCTGGATCGACGCCTGGCCCTTGGCGTTCCAGGAAGCAAGAAAGGCGATTGAAGAGCCGCGAAAGACCGCAAAAAAGAACTCCATGCAATGAAGAAGCCGATTTGCGTTTGTCCTCGCCATCATTCGCAGCAAAGCGCTAAATCTTCAGAACCCACTTGTTTCATTCCTTTTTGCGGTCTTTCGCGGCTCCCATCTTCTCCTCCAGCCCTCCACGGGCGGTGACTGCAGTGTCGGGGAAGTCCGAGAACACGCCGTCGACGCCCATCTCGAAGAATTGGCGGTACTCCGCCCGCGCGTCGTTGCGGTATTCGGGCGCGAGCGTCGCGGGCTCGTTGCGAAAGGTGTACGTGTGCACGCGCAAGCCAGCCGCGTGCGCCTGCTGGATCACCGTGGTCTTGAGCAGCGTGGTCGAACCGACGTCGCGCAGGATCTGCCGCTTCCACGGGCCAATCGCATCAGCGTACTTCGCAATGTCCTCGAGCGTCCCTGGCGGCGCGCCGCCGCGATCGTCGCCGTGTTGAGGAATGCTTACCGCTACAACACTAGCGCCCGAGTCGTCATAGACGAGCGCACCGTCATCGAGGAGCTGCACGAGCGGTAGTTTCGTCCTGGAGCGCAGGTACTGCAGGTTTGCGCTTTCGAACGACTGGATGAACACGGGTGCGTCGGCCCGATCGAGGTTGTGACGCCTGAGCGCATCGAGGAGACGGCCTTCGAGCGGCAACCCGAGCATGAAATGAAACGCCGGATGCTTCGTCTCCGGATACACGCCGATCTTTCGCCCGTGCTTTGCCGATTCTGCGGCGAGCAGATCGAGAATCTCTTCGAACGTCGGAATCTCGTGCCTGCCGTCGTATTCCTTCGAGCGCGCAGCATTGGCCTGCACGGCGCGCAGCTGCTTTATCTCCGCCAGCGTAAAGTCGCTCGCGTAGTACCCCGTCACCGATTTCCCGTCCAGCGTCCTGGTAGTCTTGCGGCTCGCGAACTCAGGCCGGGATTGCACGTCGGTGGTGTCATCCAGCAGCGGCTCGTGACGTGCGATCAGCTGACCGTCCTTCGTCGCGACCAGGTCCGGTTCGATGTAGTCCGCGCCCATTTCGATCGCGAGCACGTACGACTCAAGCGTGTGCTCGGGCCGATAGCCCGAGGCGCCTCGATGCGCAATCACGAGCGGCGGTCCGCCGCTCAATGTCCGCCACTTGTAATCGATCATCACTGATTGCCCCGCTGTGGTCGGGCCTGCGATGGTCAGAAATGCAATGGTGAGCGCGACGCCGACCGGAAGCATCTTTGCGAACAGGTGGTCGCGCCGCCTCATGATGAATCTTCCAATGCGTCGCGTTGATCGGGATTCGGCGCGCAGTGCGCGCCTCTGCCTATTCACGAATCACTAGTCACGAGTCACTGCGCTAATCCACGAAGAAGTCGGGCAGGAAATTTTTGGCGCCGGGCGTCACTGCATACTGATCCAGATCCTTCTCACCGGCTTCGGCCAACACCTCATCGTCGATGAAGAAATTGCCGGTGCAGTTGCGCGGATCACGGGTGAGGACCGCATGCGCGGCGTCCGCCATGATTTCCGGCTTACGACCGCGTTTCGGATCGGCGAGCGGGATCAGATTGAGCGCCGCTGTCGCGATGACCGTGCGCGGCCACAACGCATTCACGCCAATGCCGTCGGAACGCAATTCTTCCGCCATGCCGAGCACGCACATGCTCATGCCGTACTTCGCCATCGTGTAAGCGACGTGCGGCGCGAACCAGCGCGCCTTCATGCTCAGCGGCGGCGACAGATTGAGAATGTGCGGCTGACGACCGGCTTTCGCGGACTGCTTCAGATACGGGATGCATGCCTGCGAACACACGAACGTGCCTCGCACATTCACACCGAACATCAGATCGAAACGCTTCATCGGCGTGTCGATCGTGCCGCTGAGCGAAATCGCGCTGGCGTTGTTCACGAGAATATCGATGCCGCCGAAGTGCTCGGCGCATTTCTTCGCCGCCTCGGCGACGGCATTCTCATCGCGAATGTCCACCTGCATCGGCAGCGCCTTGCCGCCGGCGGCCTCGATCTCGGCGGCCGCCGTGTGGATCGTGCCGGGCAGTTTCGGATGCGGCTGGTCGCTTTTCGCCGCAATGGCGATGTTCGCGCCGTCGCGCGCCGCCCGTTTGGCGATCGCGAGCCCAATGCCGCGCGATGCGCCGGTGATGAACAGGGTTTTGTTGCGGAGGGACATAGATGCTTCGCAAGTGACTGGTGAATAGCTAGGAAGCGACTAGCCGCTAGCTGCTAGCCAGAGACGCTACGCTCTGAAGCCACGCAAGCGCAACAGGGCGCTCTGCATTCTCTGGCTAGCGGCTAGTAGCTAGTAGCTAGCAGCTAGGGGCTTCCGATTGCTGTCCATGCGGTGCGCAGAATCAGCAGGCTTACCACGACGATGAACACCTTACGCACCAACCCGCTTCCGCCGCGCAGAGCGAGGCGGGCGCCGACGAGAGCGCCGGCCACATTACATACCGCCATGCCCGCAGCGATATACCAGAGCACGTAGCCGTGAGAGGCGAAGTAGACGAGGGCGGCGCCATTGGCCGCGACATTGAGCACGCGCGCGGACGCGCTCGCATGCAGGAAGTCGTAGCCGTAGAAGCGCACGAACACGAACATCAGGAAGCTGCCCGTGCCTGGGCCGAAAAAGCCGTCGTAGAAGCCGATCGCGGCGATGAGCACCGCGGCCGCGACATGATGATGGCCGGCGAAGGCGCGCGGCGCATGCTCACCGCCCAGGTCCTTGCGATGAAGCATGTAGATCAGCACGGCGAGCAGCATGAGCGGGACGAGCGGACGAAACACATCGGGCGACACGATTGTCGCGAGCCGCGCCCCGGCCAATGAAGTGACGAGTACGAACACAGCCAGCGGCGCGAGCGCGCGCCATGGAATCGCAACCTTCTGTGCGTACCGCAATACGGCGCTCGCCGTGCCGAAGATTCCGGCGAACTTGCTGGTGCCCAGCAAAACCGGCGGTGAAGCCGATGGGTACACCGCAAACAGTGCTGGCACTTGAATCAGCCCGCCGCCGCCAGCCATGGCGTCGATCAGGCCCGCACTGAATGCAGCCGCCAGGACGAGCAGCAGGTCGAGGGAAGGAGCAGGCATTGTTGTTGATTGAATGAGCCGGCGCGAAGGATACGGCGGTGGCTATCAGCGTTGGCGGTCGGTGAAGACGCGATCGTTGCGTTTTTTTTGTCAACCGCCAAGGGCCAAATCGCCAACCGCTGACTCCGGTATATAGTCGTCCGCAACGAGAACGCCGAACAACGCGACAGAGGCTACTTTCATGCGCACTCTCATCACGAGCTGGCTGGTCGGCTGGCTGACACTACAAGCGGGGGCGGTTATGGCGCAGGACGTGTGGGATGAAGTTGAACACCATTACGCCGACTCTAGCGGCGTGAAAATTCACTACGCGGCGCTGGGCAAGGGTCCGCTGATCGTGATGATTCATGGTTTTCCGGATTTCTGGTACTCCTGGCGCCATCAGATGCGTGCGCTCGCGGACAACAAGTACCGCGTGGTCGCCGTCGACCTGCGCGGCTACAATCAATCCGACAAGCCGAAGGGCGTCGACAGCTATGCGATGCCGCTGCTGGTCAATGACATCGCAGCCGTGGTGAAGGCCGAGAAGGTCGATGGCGCGGTCATCGTGGGCCACGACTGGGGCGGCTCGGTGGCGTGGAACGTCGCGATGCGCAAGCCGGACATCACGCGACTGCTCGTCATCTGCAATCTGCCGCATCCCGCCGGCATCTCGCGCGAGATAGCAACGAATCCGCAGCAAAAGAAGAACAGCGAGTACGCGTTCAATTTCCAGAAGCCCGATGCGCACAAGCTGCTCACGGCGGAACGACTGGCGCAGTGGGTGACGGATCCGGCCGCCCGCGCACGCTACATCGACGCCTTCAACCAGTCGGACTTCGAGAGCATGTTGAACTACTACAAGGCGAACTATCCGAAACCCGATGTCGCGCCGCCGCCGGCGGACTTCGCCTTTCCGAAGGTGAAAGTCCCAGTACTCATGTTTCACGGGTTGGAGGACCAGGCGCTATTGCCCGGCGCATTGAATGGGACGTGGCAGTGGGTCGAAAAGGACCTCACGATCATGACCATCCCCGGCGCGAGCCACTTCGTGCAGCAGGACGCTGCGCAGGTCGTGAGCGATACGATGGTCGACTGGCTGGCGCGACGACGCTGACTGCGGTCGCTGGAGTGATGGGCGCTGGGTACTGGGCTGCTGGTCAGACATAGAGCAGCAGCGTCCCTATTTTTGCCAGCAGCACAGCGCCCAGCAGCCCGTTTTCGAGCCTGCCCGATCATGACCATGTATGTGCGGAATCATTGCTGGAGAAGGTTTACTCGTATGAAGAAGGTCCTGATCGCCGTGGCGGTGGTGCTCGTGCTCATCAGCGCGGCTGCTTTCATCTACCGCGACCAACTCGGCATGCTGATCGCGTTCCAGCGCATCAAGCCAGATCATGCGTTCGCTGAAGGAACGCGGCCGGACGCGCCTGACTATGCACAGGCGCAGCACTGGGCGGCGCTGCCGGAGCGTGAAGATGCTGCGGATCTGCCGCCCGGCGCCGACGTGCAGGACCACCAGGCCGTCGCGAGCGTCGATGTGTTCTTCGTGCATCCAACGACCTACTTCAAGACGGCCAACTGGAATCAGCCCCTCGAGGACGCCAACACGAACCAGTTTACCGATCTGTTCGTGATGCGCAGCCAGGCGTCGGTGTTCAACAGCTGCTGCAGGATCTACGCGCCGCGCTATCGGCAGGCGACGCTCTACTCGTTCATGGACGACACCGGCAGCGGCGCGTCCGCGCTGGAGGTTGCGTACGAGGATGTCGAGCGCGCCTTCGACTACTTCCTCGAGCATTACAACGAGGGCCGACCCTTCGTGCTCGCTTCGCACAGTCAGGGCTCAGTGCACCTGCGCACCCTGATCGAGAAGCGCATTTCGGGCACGCCGCTGCTCGAGCGTTTGATCGCGGCCTACCCAATCGGCTTCAGCATCGATGGTGAATTGCTCGCGAAGGAAGTTCCGGACGCGCCAGTGTGCGCCTCGGCGGAACAACTCGGATGCCTCGTCACGTGGAACGCGGCGGGCCCCGAGGCAGGTCAGTTCCTTGATCTGCGCAAGAACATCTGTGTGAATCCGTTGACCTGGCGCGCTGACGGTGAACATGCCGCACATGAACTGAACATTGGCGCGGTCGCCTATCCAGGCACATTCGACGGAGAAATTGCAGATCTGAAAGCGCTGCCGCAGGAATACATCGAAGGCAAGCCGATTCTCGAGATGGGCGTCGCGGACGCGCAATGCATCGACGGCATGCTGCTCGTCAGCGAGATTCGATCACAGCACTACGGCGCCCGCCCGCTCGGCCGCGACAATTACCACATCTACGACTACAACCTGTTCCATATGAACCTGCGCAAGAACGTGGAAGGCAAGGTCGCGCGGTATCTCGCAGCGCACCCGCAAGCAGAGGCTTCGGAGCCGGAGCAGGATCGGAGGTCGGAATGAATTGCGACCATCTCGACCTGCGATCTCTGCGAGAAGATCCGGAACTCTCGCTCAGAACGCAGAGTGCGCGGTGAATCAGGAGCCAATCGGACGCAACTCATCCCAGGATCGCCTCGCGGCGATACAGCTTCACCGCGAGCAGCACGAGCAGTGCGCCGATCAGCAGCGTCGCGCCTGTGGAGATCGCGACGTGCAGCGCCGGTATGTCATCACCCCGCATCAGGCTCGTCGCGAGCAGGTGCTGACTGAGACTTGGGATCGCCATCAGCGGCGCCGTCGGCTTGGTGCCGCTCACGACGGCGAACATGATGGGCGCGATCGGCAGGAACATCACGACTGACAGCCATGATTGCGCCTCGCGGTTGCTGCGCGTGAAGGACGCGACTACCGTCATCAGGCCGGCGCCCAGCGGGATGAATGTCGCCATGACCGCAAAGACGCCGAGAATTACAGCTGGGCCGAAATTAGCCGACATGCCCAGCGATTCCAGCGGAATGAACTCGAGCACGACGCCGAACGCCGCGAGCGTGAGCAACAGCGACGCCGCCATGAACGCGCTCGTGGCGAGCATTTTCCCGGTGATGAGTTCGGCGCGCGACACAGGCAGAGCCAGCAGAGGTTCGAGCGAACCGCGTTCGCGCTCGCCGGCGGTCGTGTCGATCGCGAGATAGAAACCGCCGACCAGCATCGACATGAAACAGAAGTACGTCATCATGCCGAGTATCAGCAGCGATCGTCCCGCCGGCGTCGCGACGTCGAGCGTACGCACATCGATCGGCCGAACGGCTTGAGGACTGACGCCGCGCACCATCAACCGCAGTGCGGCGATCTGCTGTCCATACGCATCCAGCAGACGACGGGCGCGATCGGCGCCGGCGGATGTCTGAGTATTCGCAGAATCCACCACGAGGTTTAGCGGCGCGGGGGCGCCGGCCCGCAGCTCTTCGCCGTACGCCGGGTCAATGAGCAACACCAGATCGTGTTCGCCGCGACGCACTGCGAGCGTTGCAGCGTCTGCCGAGAGATTCACCTGACCGACGTCGACGCCGTTCTCGAGCAGAAAGCGCAGCAGGTTCGGCGCATGTTCGCCGCCCGCGATGGACAGCTTCAGCGGCTTGTCCTGGTTCTCGAGGACGCGCTTGGAAGCAATCGTCGTCGTGATCGCGAAGACGATCGGTGCGAGCAGCACGCCGAAGAAAAATGCGGACAGGATCACGCGCCGATCGCGCAGGTTTTCCAGCATCTCCTTGAGAAAAACGATGCGCACCGCGCGCGTCATGCGGCATCCTCCCGATCGGCCGCGCGCACGAACGCCTCTTCCAGATCCGGTGCGCCGGTCGCTGCGAGGATCTGCGACGGCGCTCCGCTCACGGCGACGCGGCCGCGAGCAATGATGACGATGGCGTCGCACAATGCGGCGACTTCCTGCATCACGTGACTCGAGAACAGAACGCAGCGCCCGGATGCACGCAGTTCGCGAATCAGTTCGCGCAACATGCGCACCGCGTTCACATCGAGTCCGTTGGTCGGCTCATCGAGAATGACCGTTTGCGGACGATGCACCAGTGCGCGCGCGAGCCCGACCTTCAATCGCTCGCCCTGCGAATAGCCCTTGGCGCGCCGATCGGCGACGTCGTGCAACCCGAGCCGCTCGATCAGCTCGCCGGTCGCGCGTTCGGCGTCGGCGCCTTGCAACCCATGCAGTCGTGCGTAGTAGCGAATGTTCTCCCGTCCAGTGAGATGCGCGTACAAGCCGCTCGCGTGCGGCAACACACCCAGCGAACGTCGCACCTGCAGCGGCGCAAGCGCGCAGTCGTGTCCATCGACGAGGGCGCGACCTGTATCGGCGCGCAGTACGGTGCTGAGAATGCGCAGGCTGGTCGATTTGCCGGCGCCGTTGTGACCAAGCAATCCGGTGATGCAACCGTCGTCAGCGCTAAATGAAACATCGTGCAGCGCCTGCACAGCGCCGAAACGCTTCTGCAGATGCTCAACGACAATCATAAGGCGACGCCTCTTCAACTCTGGCCAGCCGGCCAGTTGACCAGTAAACCAGTAAGTCCGTCATGGCGCGGTCGCCGTCAGCGACAACATGAAGGGCGCAGGCGAAATATTCTTCACGCACTCATCCTCGAGATCCCTGACCGAGCCTTCATCGATGAACTCAGCCGCCACTCGCGGCACGCAGCCGACGCCGATCTGGCCATGCCCCTGGCCAGCGAGCACCAGGTGTTTCACATGTGCAAAGCCCGGCAGAACCTGCTCCGCGTAGCTCGCGGGCGTGGCCGGGTCATTGCCGCCGGACAGCATGAGCGTCGGCGTTGTCGTGTCCAGCGGCTCACTGAATCCGTCGTCTACGGGTCCGCGCGGCCAGACCTCGCATATCGTCCGCATCGCGTTCATGAAGGCTGCGCCCATGTAGGTCTGCTCCAACAGGTCATCGTTGACGTAGCCATCGGCCCAGCGCGGCGCGTCTTCACTGCACACCACCGCAAAGTGCATGCCCTGGGCGAGTTGTTCTTCCATGGCGCGCCTGATCATCAGGTATTGGGCCGCGAGCGCCTGCGGTCGTCGCGCGACCTGCGCTTCATGGATCAGCACGGGCAGGATGGAAGACGTCTCATCGCTGTAGCTGAGCAAGCGCACGGCGGCGCTCAGCTGCGGCGCGCCCAGCGTTGCATTGGTAGGTTCGGCCGTGAGCGGATCGGGGATCGATACGCTCGCAGGCTCCCTGGCCAGTCGATCGTGCAGCTCATCGAAACGTTGCGCGAGATCCGGGAACTGTCGAGCGCACTGCGCCTCTGCAGCGCAGCGGTCGAATATCGCATCGAGGGCGCGCTGTACGGCAAGCGCCACGCCCGGACCGAGCGCCATTTCGGCGGGCGCGACGCCATCGAGAATCGCCGCGCGCACGCGAGTCGGGTAGCGCCGCATGTAGTGCTGCGCCACTCGGGTTCCGTACGATGCGCCGTAGAGATTGATTGTTTCGTAGCCGAGCGCCGCACGGATTTCGTCCAGATCGCGCACCGCGATGCTCGTTGTGTAGTACCGCGGATCGCCGGGCAGCGCGTCGATGCAGCTGCGCGCGGCCGTACGCAGTTTGTCCACATCGACCGCGGCGATTTCGGCATCGTCCGGCAATTGGCAGTCGAGGCGATTCGAACGTCCCGTGCCGCGCTGATCGACGAGCACGATATCGCGATCGCGTCGTATGCGCGCGAATGCAGGTGCGATCGACAGATAGAAGTCGCTCGCCGCCTGGCCCGGCCCGCCGCTGAGGATGAACAAGGCGTCCGACTCGGGCTTCAGGCGGAGCGCCGGAATAACCGCAACGTGGATGTGCAATTCTTTGCTCGCCGGATCCTCACCGTTTTCCCGAACTACGTAGGCGCCGCAACGCGCCGCTGCACCGCCTCCGGCCGACGCGCTCTGCAGGCGACATTCGTGCAGCTCGAGCGGGGCGCTATTCGCTGTTGTATTGATTGCGCTGCAAAACCAGCAGGTGAGCAGCGCACGAACGTAAGTTGCAGTCGTCATGTTCGAGTTGGCGGAGGACGAGCGAGTTCTGATTATGGAAGCGTGGACGGGAACCGGTCCGCGCACGCGTTGTCACGATGTTTGCGAAAGAAACAGTCTGTTACATTCGCACGCCTGTTCTCAATCTATCTCGATGGAGTCGCCCATGCGCATTGGTCATCTGCTCGCCGCCTTCGCTGCGCTCGCCGTCCCGATCTCGGGTGCACTGGCAAAGGATGCAGCCCTCGAGAAGGCGGTCGCCGCAGAACATCGCTCACCGAATTTCGTGGCGCGCGACCAGGCCCGCCATCCGCAGGCGGTGCTCGAGTTCGTCGGCCTCAAGCCGGATATGACGGTCGTTGAAGTTTCACCCGGCGGCGGCTACTGGACGGAAATCCTCGCGCCCTATCTGCACGACAAAGGTACGTACTACACCGCGTCGTCTGCACGCGGGCTCGAAAACTGGCAGAAGAAGCTGGACGGGAACAAGGCGCTCTATGGAAACGTGAAGGTGACTCAGTTCGGCGGGGAGATTGCTCCAGAAGGCTCAGCCGACCTGGTGCTCACTTTCCGCAATGTTCACAACTGGATGGGGCAAGGTGCGGCGGAAGACGCGTTCAAGGCGTTTTACGCGGCGCTCAAACCGGGCGGCGTTCTTGGCGTGGAAGAGCATCGCGCTCGCACGGATCAGCCGCAGGACCCGAAGGCCGCGAACGGCTATGTGCGCGAGGATTACACGATTGGGCTCGCCGAGAAGGCGGGTTTCAAGCTGATTGGCAAGTCAGAAGTACTCGCGAACCCCAAGGACACCAAGGACTGGGCGCGCGGCGTCTGGACATTGCCGCCGACGCTGGCGTTAGGCGAGCAGGATCGCGAGAAGTACCTCGCGATCGGCGAAGCGGACAATTTTTTGCTGAAGTTTCAGAAGCCGGGGAGATAGCTACTAGCTACTAGCTGCTAGCTGCTAGCTGCTAGCCTGAAAACAGCAGAGGAGCGGTTTCATTCCGGTCTTGTTCTGGCTAGCGGCTAGCAGCTAGTAGCTTCCCAATCCTTCCGAGGTGCCCCCATGAACGACGAGCAGAGAAAGTGGATTTACTGGGCGATACCCATCGTCGTGGTGATTGGGCTGGGCGCCGCGCTCTATTACGGCCGCACCCACAAGCAGGTCGAGGAGCAGCCGGCCGCCGCAGCTGAGACTCCGACGAGCGTGGAGCAGCCGATCCGGCATCCGATCGGCGAACAGCCAGCTGAGGAGCAGGCATTGCCGCCGCTGAGTGAGAGCGACACGGCCGCTCAGGAATCGCTCGCCGGGATTTTCGGGCGGACGCTCGAACCGTACCTTGTGCCGAACGACATCGTCCGCAACGCCGTGGTCACCATCGACAATCTGCCACGCAAAAAGACAGCGGTGCAGCGCCGGCCTCTGAGGCCCACGCCAGGCGAGCTCGCGGTTGAGGACGGGGATGAGGACGGGGATGAGCTCACGCTGAGCGAAGACAACTACGCCCGCTATGCGCCTCTCGTGACGATTGTGGAGAACGCCAATGCCGCGCAGATTGCAGCGATGTATCGGCGCTTCTATCCGCTGTTCCAGGAAGCGTATGTCGATCTTGGTTATCCGGAAGGCTACTTCAACGACCGCCTCGTCGAAGTGATCGACCACCTGCTGGAGACGCCCGAGGTGCAGGGTCCGATTCGGCTCACGCAACCGGGCGTGTTCTATGAATTCGCCGATCCGGCGCTCGAAGAACGCTCGGCTGGACAGAAGTTGCTTATCCGCATGGGCGAACAGAACGCCGCCGCGGTAAAAGCGAAGCTGCGCGAATTGCGCGAAGCCGTCGCGAATCAGGAGCGTGAGACACCAACGCTTACGCCTACGCCTGGCGGCTAGCGACTAGCGAGAGTGATCCGGAACGGAGGGAGCATGAACAAGTTCGTCCTGCTTCTGTTCACGATATCGATCGCATTGGGCGCCGTCACGCTGCATCTGGTTCGAGAATTGCGCGCAGAGCGCGAGAACTCCCGAATCCTGCAGGCGCGCATCAGCGCGTTGCCGGCGAAGACTGTCACAACTCCATTCGGACCCATCTCCTCCGAGGCGCCGGCTGCGGAAGCCGAAGTTTCACAGCCCGTTTCACGGCGCATTGAGTCGTCCGCAGCACCGGCGACGGCCGCACCATCTCCCGCTGCTATCGTGTCTGCCGCGCCGGCTGGAATGCCGTCGCGCGAGGAGCGCATCCGCATGATGCGTGAGAACGCAGAGCGTCAGCGCGCGCTGTTGCGGGATCCGGATTATCGTGACGCAATGCTCAGCCAGCACAAGATGATGCTCTCCAATGAGTACTCCGATCTGGCCGCGGAACTACAGCTTGCGCCGGAAGACGCCGACAGGCTGGTGACCCTGCTGGCCGAGCAGCAGTTGCGTTCGATGGAAAACCAGGACGCGATGTTTTTCGATGGTCCGACGGATCCCGCCGCCGTCCAGCGGATGCAAAGTAAGGCTCGGGTTCAGCAGCAGAAGAACGAAGCGGAAATCGCGGCCGTGCTGGGTGACGAAAAGACCCGTGCGTGGAAGGAGTATCAGTCGTCGATGGGCGTGCGTCACCAGGTGACGCAGCTGCGCAATTCGTTCGCGAGCAAGGGCGCACCCCTGCAACCTGATCAGGTGAAGCCGCTCCAGCGAGCCCTCGCCGATTCACAGGAACGCATGATGCAGGAATGGAGCCGCAATCCGCCGCTCGCGTTCTCCGCGATGACGACGAACGCATCGAACCGACCTGACCCAGCGCTGCAGATCGAGTTGCAGGAGGAACAATTGCGGCGACAAAGCGAGCACAACGCACGTGTGCGCGAGACGGTCGCAGCGATCCTGACGTCGCAACAGTTGAAATTCTTCGAAGAAGAGCAGGACGCGCAACTGAAGATCCGGCAGGCGCATCTGAAAATGCAGCGCGCTCGGGCGGAAGCCGAAGCGCGCGGCGAAATCAGCCCCGGATCGAATGGGATGTTCTTCGGCGAAGGCGTGGCCATCTCCTCTCACGATCCTTGAGAGGTTTCCGGTGTCTCCACGATTCGTTCTCAATGGGATTGCGCTACTAACTGTACTGCTGATCGGGTGCGATCAGCAGCCAGCTTCCCCGGCATCCCCGCCAGCCACCATCGGCGCTGACTACGCGCTGCCGACATTCGTGGGCAAAGTGTGGGTGTCGACCACGCTCGGCAACCCGCGCGGCTCCATCAAGATATTCCTGCCCGACAAGTCCCTGCTGATGGATTCGTGCTTCGAGACGTTTCGCATCGCGAAGTGGGGCATCATTTCCGACGATACGATCCGTTGGGTCGAAGACACTATTCCAATCGAAGCGCAGTACACGCAACCGACCCAGAATTCTCTGCGGCTGAAGATCTCAGGGAAGTCGCAGGAGGAAACGTACGTCACAGCGTCGGTTCCCTATGTGTGTCCGGATATGCCGAGGTAGTCAAGGAAGCTGCTAGCCGCTAGCCGCTAGCTGCTACCCAGATCCCGGATGGATTTCGAAGCTTTCGCAAGCTGATCGCCGTCTAAAATCAAGTGTTCCAGGCCGCTAGCGAGCGGCGAACGCAAATCCTTTCTGGCTAGCCGCTAGCAGCTAGTCGCTCATCTCGTTATGGCCTTCGGCTGGTTCGGCTCGACTGCGCGCCTGGATGCCCGGGTCTGGCGTGACCGCGCCCTCTTCGCCCCTGCTGATTCCCACCCGATTGACCGCCACGTTGCTGCGGTTGCGAGCGGGACGCGTGACGCTCGCGATCGAAAGGCGCGTCGCGTTCGTCCGGCCGAGTCACGATCTGTGTGAACTTCGGGACCTGGAGCTGCGGGATCTGTTTGCGCAGCAGCCGCTCGATATCCTTCAGCAATCCAGTTTCGTCCGACGACACGAGCGACACGGCGATGCCGGACGCGCCCGCGCGTCCAGTGCGGCCAATACGGTGCACGTAGTCTTCAGACACGTTCGGCAGCTCGTAATTCACGACGTGCGGCAGCTCTTTGATATCCAGACCGCGCGAGGCGACTTCGGTGGCGACCAGCGCCCGAATCTTGAAGTTCTTGAAATCGGCGAGCGCCTGCGTGCGCGCCGACTGGCTCTTGTTGCCGTGAATTGCGGCGGCCTCGATGCCATCCTGCTGCAGTTGCTTGGTCAGCCGATTCGCGCCGTGCTTGGTGCGCGTGAATACGAGAACCTGCGACCAGTCGCCGTCCTGAATCAGGTGCGAAAGGAGCGAGCGCTTCTGATCCTTCGGCACCAGGTACGCGCGCTGCTCGACGGCCTCGATCGGGGCGTTGCGCCGCGCGACTTCGATCTCCGCCGGATTGTGCAACAACGTCTGAGCGAGCTTGCGGATGTCTTCGGAGTAAGTCGCGGAGAACATCAGATTCTGCCGCCGGGTCGGCAGCAGTCTGATGACGCGCCGGATGTCGGCGATAAAGCCCATGTCGAGCATGCGATCAGCTTCATCGAGCACCAGCATTTCGACTCGCGACAGGTCGACCGTGCGTTGCTGCGCGTGGTCGAGCAGTCGACCCGGGGTCGCGACGAGGATGTCCGTTCCGCGACGGAACGCATCGATCTGCGGATTGATGCTGACGCCGCCGAACACCACGACCGTGCGCAGCCGCAGGTATTTGCCGTAGCTCTTGATGCTTTCGTTCACCTGCGATGCGAGTTCGCGCGTCGGCACGAGAACGAGCACGCGCGGAGCCTTCGACGGATGGGCCTCAGCCTGCAAGCGCTGCAGGATCGGCAGCGTAAACGCGGCCGTCTTGCCCGTGCCGGTCTGTGCGCCGGCCAGAATGTCGCGGCCTGCAAGAATTTCGGGGATCACGCGCGCCTGAACGGGCGTGGGCTCGGTGTACTGACGATCGGCGAGCGCACGGACGAGTTCGGGCATGAGCCCGAGGGATGCAAATGGCATAAACAGAATTTCCTCTACCGGCCTACGGCGCTGTTGAAGCGCAGGTCCAGTAAAGGCAGGAGACAGGTTCGGGGGAAGGGGGTCGAGGACCCAGCAATACCGCGAGAAGTAAACGAGCTGACCGGACGGCAGCTTGTGACGGAGGCCACTGTACAGCGTTCGGCTGAACTTTGCCTGGGAGATTAGACCCGATGACAGCGGGTGAGACGCAGTGCCGTCCGGAAAGCTTTCAGCTCATCGTGCCAACACCATCGCGCGCGCCTGGCGGCAGAGCGACTGGCGACGCCCAGCGGAGTCGAAAACACGGATGTTTTCGTCAGAGCCTCCGGGGATGGATTCACGGCGTCCCTGAACCCACTTGCGGCGGAACTCGCGTCTCTCAACGCTCGTGATGGGCTGGCAAGTTCGTCGTCTATCGACGACGGCGCGCGCTCTGCCCGGGTTCACCGCGGGCGCTTGATGAGTCATGCTC
>JBOHZJ010000295.1:0-5211 GCA_050738395.1 Steroidobacter sp. | reverse complement strand
CTGTTTGCCTGGCTCTGAGTCGGCGTCGAGTACCTCGACCCAGGCAAGCGGCGCAAGAGATGCGCATGGGCGAATGGCTCCACGAACGCAGCACGGCGATCGTTGCGGCAAACAACGCGCTCACGCTCAGCAATGCGCTCGCCGTGTGCGAGTACTCCCCAGTGCATTCGCACGCACCGCGCTACCGGTTTGCGACGTTCAGGATGTTCCCGTCGGGATCCTTGAACCATGCAACTTGCATTTCGCCGTCGACATGAACGTCCCCTTTCAGCGTCATGCCCGGCATATCGTAATGTTCGAACTTTACTCCTTTGGCTTTCAGCTCACGAACGACGCCTTCTACATCATCACCGACCGTCCACGTGACGGCGGTCGCCTGATTCGTGCCGGCGTACTCGGATCGATACACGTTGATTGCGGAGTCGCCGCTCCGGAAGACGATCAGCTCGTCGCCTTCGGCGCCGATCTGCTTCAGACCGAGTGTGTCTTCATAGAATTTCCTGGCGGTCGCCAGATTCTTCACTGCGAGGTTCGCGACGACGTTTTTGTCTGCAAGCAACATATCGAATCCTCCATCTGTATGTAGCGCATTGCGCCGAGGCGCGGACGGGACGCACGATGCGGCCGTCCTGTAGGCAAAGCGTCAGAGCTTGTAGAAGTCGTCCACGCCGGCAGCAAGCCTTCAACGCAACGAAGCGGTACAGGTTCCGCACATGTTCAGCAACGTTCGACAACCCTGCGATGAAGCACTCGTACGTTCGCATCCAGAGGCGGCGGATTGCGGTCGGGCCGGCCGTTGGGTGCTGACGTCGGCGATTCTCGGGTCGAGCATTACGTTCATCGACGGCACGGTCGTCAATGTCGTGCTGCCGGTGTTGCAACGCGAGCTGGACGCGAACGTCACGGAAGCACAATGGATCGTCGAGTCGTACGCCCTGACGCTGGCTGCGTTGATTCTCGTCGGAGGCTCGCTCGGGGATCGTCTTGGGCGCCGGCGCATCTTCTCTGCGGGCGTTCTGATTTTCGGTTTCGCTTCGATCTGGTGTGGACTCGCTGCCAGCATCACGCAGCTCATCATTGCGCGCGGCGTGCAGGGTGTGGGCGCGGCGCTGCTCGTACCGGGAAGCCTCGCGCTCATCAGCGCCAATTTCCCCCGGGCGCGGCGAGGGCAGGCGATTGGAACGTGGTCAGGATTTACGTCGATCGCCGCCGGCGTCGGCCCCATCGTGGGCGGCTGGCTGATCGAGGAATTTTCATGGCGCTGGATTTTCTTCATCAACATTCCGCTGTGCGCCGCCGTGATCCTGATCGCGCGGCGTGTGCCCGAAAGCCGCGATGAACAGGCGAACGGGCGCATTGACTGGCGCGGAGCGATATTGGCGATCCTCGGATTGGGCGGCGTCGTCTTCGCTCTGATCGAGTCGAACGCACGCGGCGCCACGGCCGCGCTCGTCATCGGAGCTTTCGCCGTCGGTGTTGTCGCGCTCTCGGGATTCCTCCTGGTGGAGGCGCGTCGCGAAGAACCGATGATGCCGTTATCGCTGTTTCGCTCGCTGACGTTCGCAGGCGCGAATTTGCTGACGCTGTTTCTGTACGCCGCAATTGGCGGCTTGTTTTTCTTTCTCCCGTTCAACCTCATCCAGGTGCAGGGCTACACGCCGACTGCTGCCGGCGCCGCCCTGCTGCCTTTCGTGCTGACGATGTTCCTGCTCTCGCGCTGGGCGGGCGGGCTGGTCGAGCGCTACGGCGCGCGACTCCCGCTGATCGTTGGTCCCATTGTCGCCGGCGCGGGATTCGCCCTGTTCGCCGTGCCCGGCCCGGACGCGGGCAGCTATTGGACGAGTTTCTTTCCCGCGGTCATGATCATGAGCATCGGGATGGCGACGAGCGTTGCACCGCTGACGACGACTGTGATGGGCGCGGTCGAAGAGCGCCGCGCCGGCATCGCTTCAGGAGTCAACAATGCTGTCTCGCGCACTGCCGCTCTGCTCGCTGTCGCGGTTTTCGGAGTGCTCATGGTGAACGAGTTCAACGGCAGCCTCGCCGAGCGTCTGGAGGTACTGCCGATCTCCGCGGAAACGCGGACGCAGCTTCTTGGTCGGAGCAGCGACCTTCTCAATATTGCGATTCCGGAAGACAGCGGCGATGCAACGCAAGCCGATATCCGGCAAGCTCTTCGAGAGTCGTTCGTCGACGGGTTTCGGCTCGTCGCGTACGTTGCCGCGGCGCTCGCGGCCGCGAGCGCCTTAGCGTCGTGGGTGTTGATCGCGGGCACGCTGCGCGACGACAGCTAAGTCTCCGATCGCAGCGCGATTGAGCCTGGAGTCGTTGCAGTCAGATCCTCCAGATGACGATAGTCGACACCGGCAGGATCAGCAGAATGATGAAGGCGGAGATGAGCAGGCCATAACCCTTCGCGATCAGGTCTGCGCAGATTGCGCAACGCTGTGGATTGAAAGCTGTCCTCGCCAGACTGCGTCCCGTTTCGCGGCGCAAGGCGAGAGACCTGACGCCTCGACCCGCCGGTACGAAGGCTCGCACGCGGCGGGAACGGATGTCTGCGTCGGAGCTACACGTCAAACGTCATTGATCGAGCATCGGCGCGAAGCCGCCGTAGATCATGCGTCTGCCGTCGAACGGTAGCTGGTCCGGCTGCATGCCCGGATCCTTCATCGCCTTTTCCCAACCTTTATCGCGGATTTCCTTCGACGGCCATTCGATCCAGGAGTAGACGATCTTCTCGCCGGCTTCGGCCTTCACTGCACCCTTATAGTCGGTGACCTTGCCGTCCGGGACGTCATCACCCCAGGCGTCGACCACACGGGTGGCGCCGCATTCCTTCAGCAGCGCAGCCTTCTTCTTCATGCTCTCGAGGTATGCCTTCTTGTTGCCGGCAGGGACCGGAATGACCGAGCCGTCGACATAGCCGACTTTGCCTTTTTTGCCCTCGTCCACGATCGGCTCGAACCCGGCAAAGATCATGCGCTTGCCATCGAACGGCATGCTCATATCCTTCATCGCCGGATCATTCATTATCTTTTCATTCGCCTTGTCGCGCGTGGCTCTGTCGGGATACTCGATCCAGGAGAAAATGACGTCTTCGTCCGAGTTCGCCTTCACGGCGCCCTTGAAATCCGTGATCTTGCCGTCCGGCACGTCGTCGCCCCAGTTCTCGACCATGCGTGTCGCACCGAGCTTCTTGAAGTAGGGCACGGCTTGTTCTGCGTGCTTGCGATAGGCGTCTTTGTTCGCGCGCGGCACTGCCGCGACAAACCCTTCGATATAGGCCATGGCGTTCTCCTCTTGCTGACGCGTGAAGAGTTTCTTAGACGCACGAGGAGGGTGGCTGTTCCGGGCGAGGGCGTAGGATGATCCTCAACAGCACGATGAGCGTGATGTGTTCCGCACCGTCTCAGCGAAGTCAGGCCGCCTTCCGGAACATCAACAATGCCTCCGCGTTCACCCTACGCGGGAAACGCGCCCTGGTTCCGTCATCTGACTACGTGCTGCAAGCTTTCTCACGATCGCTCCCGAGGAGGTTCCATGAAAACCCTGATTGCATTCGCTGTCGCTGCGTTCGTATCGACAGCAGGATTTGCCGACGACAAACCCTCAAGAGCAACCGAGGACAGATCGAGAGGTACGCAGGCGAGTTTCGAATCGCTCGATCGCAATAGTGACCAGCAGCTCAGCAAGGCTGAAGTCAGCGCCGATGCAACGCTGTCCACCCAATTTGCATCGCTGGACGCCGACGCTGATGGATATGTCAGCAAGTCAGAGTTCAAGGGGCGCACGAAGAGGCAGTCTCCGAAGGAAGACTAGCGAGTAATTCGAGCCGCGAAACCCTGGAGCAGGGGACGATCCGGGATCATGCGTATCGCTGTCGATCGTTTCCGCTTCCAGCCCTTCACCGTCAACGTCGACCGGAGCGGTGTGAGATGCAGTTTCAAGCCAGCCGTTCCGTCGAATCCGACGGCCGGACTCTTTCACGCAGGACGTTTCTACAGGTCGCAACGTCGTTGCTCGCCGCGACAGCATGCAGACCGGAGCGCGAACCGGAGCAGGAGGAGCCGAAGCAGGCGCCTGAACTCCCGCGTCCGCAGACGCCGGCCGAGTAGACGAGAGCGATGATCGACGCTCCCTGAACCAATGCATCGCCATGCCATTACCCGATGTGTTGGGCGTCTGATTGATCGCCGATGGCGCAGTGACCAGCGTGACAGAGGCAGATATGGCCGGCAGGAAAACTACGCTTGGTCAGGGCGCGACTACTCAGACGACGAAGGCCGGCGCCGCCAGCGCAGTGCATCGGGACGAGACGGAGGGTAGCGACATGTGGGAATCGAATCGGACCGGCGGTAGCGCAGGGTATCTCGGCGTCGGCGTCGCGGCTGCAATGGCGGCCGCAGGCGCGGCATTCTTTCTCGATCCGAGATCCGGCGGCCGTCGTCGCGCGCTGCTGCGGGACCAAGTGAACCGCGGCGCGAGTCAATCGCGCGAGTTCGTCGGCAAGGTCGGCAGGGATGCGCGTCATCGTACACGCGGTCTCTACAGCGACGCGACAGCAGTCTGGCGCCGTGTTCGAACCGACGACCAGATCCTCGAAGCGCGCGTACGTTCCGAGCTCGGCAGGCTTACGACGCACCCGCGTTCCATCACTGTACATTGCAAGGACGGTGTGATCACCCTGCAAGGAGATGTGCTCGAGGATGAGGCGAATGCCCTGGAGCGGGGCGTCGCGCGCGTACGCGGCGTGAAGGATGTCGCAAACGAGATGCGCGTGCACGCGGAGGCCGGCAACCTTCCCGCCCTGCAAGGCGAGCCTCCTCGACGTGCGCCTCGCTTTGAGTACCTGCAAAGCAACTGGTCGCCCGCACCGAGAGTACTCGCCGGTGCGGCCGGGTTCGCGCTGGTGCTCGGCGGCGTAGCGAGACGTGATGCTGTGGGCTATGGCCTGGCCGCGGGCGGCGCAGCGCTACTGGTGCGCAGCATCTGCAACATGCCGCTGTTGCATCTCGTCGGCATTCGCGCAAGCGACGCCGACGGCGTGCTGGTGCAGAAGACGATGGAAGTGCATGCCGAGGTGGATGAAGTCTATGAGTGCTGGCGCGCTCTCGAGAGCTTGCCTGTGTTCATGAGCCATATCCGCGAAGTGAGCAGGATCGACGATACGCGCTATCACTGGGTCGTGGATGGCCCGGCCGGTATGCC
>JBOHZJ010000294.1:0-13997 GCA_050738395.1 Steroidobacter sp. | reverse complement strand
CTCTGCAACCGACTGATCAGGCTGCGCAGAAACACTTTGTTGAATCGCAGCTGGCACGCCGCCGAGGATTGCTCGAGCAGGGTTGAGCTGACTTTCATGAGCGTCACGGCGCTCAGGGCCTTGATCGTGGCGAGGCGCTTCGCTCCACGAACGTAGCTGGTTTCGCCGAAGCAATCGCCCGCATCGAGCTGCCCGACCGCTTTCGTGTTGCGCATGACGCCGACGCTGCCGGAGACGATGACGTAGAAGCGATCGTCCATTTCGCCTTCCTTGACGATCTCCTCGCCCTCTTCGTAATCCTGCCACGTGCTCGCGCGCAGCACTTCCAGAATTTCCGCCTGAGAAAAGTCGTGGAAGAACTTGAGCGTGCGCAGGATCGAGAACTGCTCCTGTCTATCGAGCTTTGATGATCCGTCGCGCAGGGTCTGATGAACGCGAGTGAGATCCGCGGCGAGCTCGAGTCCATTGCGATAGCGCTTCGCCGGGTCTTTCTGCAGCGCCTTCGCCACGGAATCCTCGAGCAGTTCAGGAATGTCGGAGCGCAGCGCGTGAATCGGTTGCGCCGTCGCGTAGACGATCTGATGCAGGAGCTTGGAAAGATTGCCGCCGCGGAAGGGGCGGAAACCCGTGAGCATCTCGTACATCACCGCGCCGAGCGCATACAGATCGGAGCGATTGGTGATATCGAGCGACTGCACCTGCTCCGGCGACATATACGACGGACTGCCTGCGATGCCGTCGATGCGCGAAATCTCGGAATCCGCAACCAGCGCGATGCCGAAATCGATGATGCGCACGTCGTTCGCCTGCGTGAGCATGATGTTGGAAGGTTTGATGTCGCGGTGGATGACGCCGCGGCTGTGAGCGTAGTGCAGCGCCTTCGCGCACTTGTACATGATCTCGACGACGTCATCGATGGGGAGCAGGTTGTCCGGCTTGCAATAGGCAGACAGCGTGCGTGCGCCGTGCACGTGCTCGGTGACGATGTAGTAGTGGCCGCCCTCTTCGCCCGCATCGAAGATCGGCAGGATGTTCGGATGCTGCAGCATGCCGACCATGTGTGCTTCGGAAAGGAACATCTTGCGAGTGACGCGCGCGCGATCTTCGTCATGCGATTCGAGGTTGTAGACCTTGATCGCGACGTCGCGGCGGTAGTACGGATCGTGCGACAGGTAGACGACGCCGGTGCTGCCGCGGCCGACTTCCTTGACGATTACGTACTTCCCGACGCGATCGGGAATGCGCTCACCACGCGAAGCGCTGCGCTGTGCCATCAGACCGCTCGGAGAATTCACGATGTTTGAGTGTCAGCGTCAGAGGAAAAACTTCACCCCGAGCAGGATCGCTCCCGCGAAAATGCCCGCGATGATGTCGTCCAGCATAATTCCCACGCCGCCGCGCAGACTGTGATCGGCCTCCCGGATCGGCCAGGGTTTGACGATGTCGAAAAAGCGGAACAGCACAAAACCACTCAGCAGCCAATACCATTCGCGTGGAGCTGCCAACATCGTCACGGTATAGCCGGCGATCTCGTCCCAGACGATGCCCGGGTGGCCGTGCACCGCCAGGCGTCGTGCGCTTTCGCCGCAGATGTAGACGCCGCACGCAGATGCAACGACCGCGAACAGCAGATGCGCCGCGAAACCGAAGCTCATCACGAACATCACGATCGGAACAGCGATCAGCGTCCCAAACGTACCGGGCGCCACGGGGCTGAGTCCGGAACCGAAGCCGAACGCCAGCAGGTGCACAGGATGGCGGAGCAACGCGGGGTCGGCGCTCCACTTCATCGAGGCTCATCCTGGTTCGCGAAATGATCATGTCCACTTCGCTTCGTCGCGAACGGTCGTCCGTCTCTTTCACAGCGCACGCCGGAGCCTGATGTAATCACGCCGATCTGCGTCAATGGCGGCAATATCGACGCCGCGAGTTCAGATACTCGCTCGCGCGGGATCGTGAATATGATCTCGTAATCGTCGCCGCCCGCCAGCGCGTAATCGACGCAGGCGTCAGCGTCGAACAGTTCTCGCATCGCAACGGATCGGGGCAGTGCATCGATGTCGAGGAGCGCGCCACAGCCGCTCGCTGCACAGAGTTTCCCGAGGTCGGTCAGCAAGCCATCTGAGACATCCATCGCTGCGCTCGCGAGGGTGCGCAGTCGCTCACCCAGTTCGACTCGCGGTTCGGGCCGGAGAAATCTGCGCGTCAGCTGCACCGCTGCAGTTCCGCGCTGCATGTCTTTTTGAATCACAGCCAGGCCGGCAGCAGCTTCGCCGGGCGTTCCGGACACGAACAGCAGATCGCCCACACGAGCCCCCGATCGCGTCAACCAGCGATCGTCTTCGACCCAGCCGGCGACCTGAACGGTGATGACGAGCGGACCACGCACCGTATCGCCGCCCACCAGCGCGACCTGGTAGCGATCGGCGAGCTCAAATAGTCCGGAAGCGAATGCGCTGATCCATTGCTCGTCGGCGTGAGGCAACGATAGCGACAGGGTCATCCATGCGGGCTGCGCGCCCATCGCCGCGAGATCGCTGAGGTTCACCGCAAGCGCCCGGTAACCGATATCCGCGGGATCGGTCCCTTCCGGGAAATGCACCCCCACCACGATCGTATCCATGGCGATAACCAGCTTTCGACCGGCGGGAGTCTCCAGTACCGCACCATCGTCGCCCACACCGAGGAGCACGTCGGCACGTTCCACGCGGCGGGTGAAGTAGCGAGCGATGATGTCGAATTCGCCGAGACTCATGGGAAGAAAGATTAGCCGTAGACGTCAAGAGTTCGGAACTGATCGGCCGCAAAAAGGCGCAAAAAAGCGCATAAAGTAGGGTGAAGCCTATCCCTCGATCGTTCTGTTCTGTTATGTGCGTTTTGAGCCTTTTTGCGGCCATTCAAACCTGGTCTCTGACTACTCCCGTTCCGCCTTTCTGATTTCTCTTGCCGCGCGGTCCAGCACCGCGTTGATGTACTTGTGCGCCTCCGTGGCGCCGAAGCGTTTGCACAGGTCCACGGCTTCGTTAATGACGACGCGATACGGCACGTCGATGCGGTGCATGAGCTCGAACATTCCGATCATCAGGATCGCGGACTCCACCGGATCGAGCTGCTCGATCGGCCGATCGATGAAGGGCGCGAGTGCGGCAGTGATTTCGTCGTTGCGATCGATGCAGTTCGTCAGCAACTCGCTGAAATGCTCGCTATCGACCCCAGCGGATTCTTCGCTCTCGAGAAACTGCCGCTTGATCTCCGGCGCTGATTGTTTCGTCAGCTGCCACTGATACAGCGCCTGCATAGCGAGCTTGCGTGCGATGGAGCGGGCGCGCGTACCGCGCGGCGATTTTTTCTTCGGATCTGAATTCATAAGAATGTAAAGTAACCACAAAGAACATGACCAACGAAAATCCCGCGGGACAAAGAACACAAAGAACAACAAAAATCAGGCGAGAGAACGACACCTTTCTTTATCTCTGATCTATGTGTTCTTTGTCCCGCGGGATTTCCTTCGGGGCATGATCTTTGTGGTTACTCCCCTTTTCGAAACGCGCAACCGCGGCTCAGCCTTCGATCCTGCGCAGCAGGTTCGCGAGCTCCAGCGCCGTGACTGCGGCGTCCGCGCCCTTGTTGCCGGCCTTGGTCCCCGAGCGCTCGATCGCCTGCTCGATGGTATCGGTCGTCAGCACACCGAACGCGACCGGCACACCGGTATCCTGCGCAACGCGTGCGAGTCCGCCCGCACATTCGCCCGCAACATAGTCGAAGTGCGCGGTTGCGCCTTTGATCACTGCGCCCAGCGCAATGATCGCGTCGTAACGCTTGCTCTGAGCGAGCTTGCGGGCGACCAGCGGCAAATCGAACGCGCCGGGCGCACGAACGATTTCGATCTGCTTGTCGGCGGCGCCATGCCGTCGCAGCGCATCGACCGCGCCGCGCACCAGCGCATCCACGATGAATTCATTGAAGCGCGCCGCGAGAATCGCAAAGCGCAGTTCGCGACACTGCAGGTCGCCTTCGAGGGTTTTGATGTCCATGGGGTCGGCCAACTGGCTCACAGGCTAACTGGCCAACAGGCCAGAGTGAAAAGGCAGCGCAGTATAACCAAGTGAACAACCGCACTCGCGCGCACTATTGGGTCCTCTGACCAGACGCTAGTTGGCCAGTAGGCCAGTAGGCCGCCTCAGCCATCGACGTACTCCACCACTTCGAGGTCAAACCCCGACAGGCCATGCATCTGTTTCGGAGCAGACAGCACTCGCATTCTGGTGACGCCGAGATCGCGCAGGATCTGCGCGCCAATGCCGTAGGTGCGCAGGACGTTGGCGCCGGCCTTCACCTCACGGCCGGAGGGACGGTTGATCGAATGCACCGCCTCCATCAGATCGCGGGGGGTTTCTTCGGGGCGAAGAATGACCACCACGCCGCAGCCTTCGTGCGCGATTCGCCGCATGGCCGAACGCAGCGGCCAGCCGAGCGCAGGATCATGGATGCCGACCACATCGCCAAGGGTGTCCTTCAGATGCACGCGCACGAGCGGCGCACGCGCCGCATTCAGCTCGCCAGCGACGAGCGCCAGGTGGACTGTGCGATTGACATGATCCTCGAAGCAGTACATCCGGAACTCGCCGACCTCCGTTGTGACGACCTGCTCCGCAATGCGCTCGACCGAACGCTCTTTCTCCAGCCGATAGCGGATCAGGTCGGCGATCGTGCCGATCTTGAGCTGATGATGCGCCGCGAATTTTTCGAGATCAGGACGACGCGCCATCGTGCCATCCTCATTCAGGATCTCGACGATTGCCGCGGCAGGCTCGAGCCCTGCAAGACGCGCCAGATCGCAACCCGCCTCGGTATGACCGGCGCGCGTCAACACTCCGCCTGCCTGGGCCATGATGGGAAAGATGTGACCAGGCTGCCGCAGATCTTCCGGCTTCGCATCGCGGCGCACCGCCGCACGGATGGTTTGCGCGCGATCATGCGCAGAAATGCCCGTTGTCACTCCTTCGGTCGCTTCGATTGAGACCGTAAAATTGGTGGTCTGATGAAGATTCGTGTCGCTCACCATCAGCGGCAATCGAAGCTGGCGGCATCGATCGCGCGTCAGCGTGAGACAAATCAGTCCGCGTGCGTACCGCGCCATGAAGTTCACGTCCTCGGCTCGCACGAATTCGGCGGCCATGATGAGGTCGCCCTCGTTCTCCCGATCTTCGTCATCCATGACGACGACCATGCGGCCGGCGCGGAGGTCAGCGAGGATTTCGTCGATTGAGTTCAGGTTCATGGAGATGGGGCCTGGGGCTTGGGCGCGGATTTGGGCCAGAGCAAAGCGACGAGATGATCAGTCCTGCTCGAGCCGCGCGCCGCGCGCCTCGAGCCCGAGCCTTTCCAGATACCGCGCAATAATATCCACTTCGAGGTTGACTCGTGCGCCAGGGCGGCAATCGCTGAAGATGGTCGCCTCCAGCGTGTGCGGAATGAGGTTGACGGAAAAGCGCGCTTCATTGATCTCGTTGACCGTCAGACTCACGCCGTCGATGCACACCGAACCCTTGCGCGCGATGTATCGGGCCAGCGCTTCCGGAACTTCGAACTGCATGCGAATCGAGCGGGCGTCTGCGGCGGCTTCGATGACCTGCGCAACCCCGTCGACGTGACCGGTTACATAATGTCCGCCGAGCGGCTGGCCGGCGCACAAGGCCTTCTCGAGATTCACACGCTGACCTTCCCGCCAACGCCCAAGCGTCGTCACATTGAGGGTTTCGGTCGATGCATCCGCGGCGAATGAATCGGTCGTCAGTCGCGTTACGGTCAGGCAGCACCCGTTCACACTGATGCTGTCGCCGAGTGCGACCGATGCAAGCCCGAGTTCAGGCGCCGCGATCAGCAGTTCCACATCGCCGTTTTTGGGAGTGATCGAGCGCACTGCGCCGATGGTTTGAACGATGCCGGTAAACATTGAAGAGGTGACTAGTGACTGGTGATTGGTCGGAACCGGAGCTTCGCATCGGCGCCGACGCGATCGATGTGGGTTAGCGTATACCGGCGCGCATCCTCGAGGCGATCCAGTTGCGGCAGACTCGCCATCGCCCTGGCCTCGTGACCCAGGAGCACTGGCGCGACATATACGATCAGTTCGTCGGCGAGCCCCTGCTTCAAAAAGGCGCCTGAGAGCGTCGGGCCAGCCTCCACCAGAACGTCGTTGCATTGGCGCTCACCGAGCTCGCGCAGCACCTCCAGAAGACGCACGCGCCCTGACTCGCCGAGCGGCGTGCTGATCACCTGCGCTCCCGCGCGTTGCAGCGCTGCTGCGTTGTCGGCAGCGCCCGCGAAAATCAGCGTCTCACCTGGCGACGCCAGTATTTTCGATGACGCCGGCGTACGCAGCCTTGAGTCGAGCACCACTCTGAGCGGCTGTCGGCCCAGCAATTCGATCGCAGGATCGCGCACATTCAACTGTGGATCGTCCGCAAGCACAGTCTCGACGCCGGTAAGCACTGCACTTGCTTCCGCGCGCAACCGCTGTACATCCGCACGCGCCGCTTCGCTCGTTATCCAGCGGCTGGCGCCGTTTGCGAGCGCTACGCGACCATCCAGGCTCGCAGCGATCTTTACGATTACCCGCGGCAGCCCGGTCGTCATGCGTTTCTCGAAGCCGAGGTTCAGTTCGCGCACTTCGCCTTCGAGCAATCCGGTTTGCACTGCTATTCCGGCGCCCTCGAGCTGCCGCACTCCCCCGCCCAGCACTTTTGGATTCGGATCGAGGGCGCCGCAGACCACGCGAGCGATTCCCGCCCGGATCAACGCAGTCGTGCACGGCGGCGTCCGTCCCTGATACGAATGCGGCTCAAGCGTTACGTAGGCAGTCGCACCCCGAGCCGCATCGCCGGCGGCGTCGAGCGCGCGAACTTCAGCGTGCGCCTCGCCCCACTTTCGATGCCATCCTTCGCCGATAATCCGCTCGCCCTGCGCGACGACGCAGCCGACGCGTGGATTCGGGTGATTCGTGTATCGACCCAACTGCGCAAGCTCGATGGCACGTTGCATCATGCGGTGGTCGAGGGAAGACCATGCCGCGGCGTTCATCTCTTCTTCCCCGCCTCGCCCGACCACAAGGCCAGTTGCGCCTCTGCAGCTTCGCGGCTTCGCCTGTGCCGCATGCGCTCGATTTCCTCGCGAAACGCATCGACGTCCTGAAAGCTGCGATACACCGAGGCGAAGCGGACGTACGCAACCTCATCGAGGTGATGCAGTTCCTCCATCGCGAATTCACCAACGAGGCGCGACGCAACCTCGCGTTCGCCGAGCGTGCGCAGTTTGTGACAGATGTGCACCACGGCCGCATCGAGCGCTTCGCTCGCCACGGGCCGCTTCTCCAACGCCTTGAGCATACTGTTACGAAGTTTCTGCTCGTCGAACGGCTCACGACTCTCGTCGCTCTTGACGATGCGCGGCATCACGAGTTCAGCAGTCTCAAACGTAGTAAAGCGCTCACCGCATTTCAGACACTCGCGCCGCCGACGTATCTGCTGACCCTCGCCCGCCAGCCGCGAGTCGGTGACCTTCGTTTCCTCGTGATTGCAGAACGGACAATGCATGGGAAGTGGTCAGTGACTAGCGGACAGCGGACAGTGAGAGATGGCCAGATTCTGATTCCGCCACTGTCCGCTGTCCGCTGTCCGCTGTTCACCCGTGACCATACACAGGGAATCTGCGACAGATCTCCGTTACCTTTTCGCGCACCTTCGCCACGACGTTGTCGCTGCAGTTCTCATCGAGGATGTCGGCGATCCAGCCGGCGAGTTCGATGACCTCCGCTTCCTTGAAGCCACGCGTCGTCGCCGCCGGCGTACCGATGCGCAAGCCGCTCGTCACGAAGGGCGGACGCGGATCATTCGGCACGGCGTTCTTGTTCACGGTGATATGCGCGCGACCCAGCGCGGCGTCGGCATCCTTACCTGTGATGTTCTTGTCGATCAGGTCGACGAGAAACAGGTGATTGTCGGTGCCGCCGGAAACGATTTTGTAGCCGCGATTCATGAGGCCGCCCGCCATGGCGCGTGCGTTGGCGAGCACCTGCTTCTGATACCCGGTGAATTCGGGCTGCAATGCTTCGAGCAATGCGACCGCCTTCGCTGCGATCACGTGCATCAGCGGGCCGCCCTGGGTGCCGGGGAACACGAGCGAGTTCAGCTTCTTTTGAATTTCCTCATTCGCGCGCGCGAGAATCAGGCCGCCGCGCGGACCACGCAGGGTTTTGTGCGTCGTGGTCGTCACGACGTCTGCGTACGGCACCGGATTCGGATAAATGCCGGCCGCGACCAGTCCGGCGACGTGCGCCATGTCCACCAGGAAGTAGGCCCCCACGTCGTCCGCAATGCGACGGAAGCGCTCCCAATTGATGATGCGCGAGTAGGCGGAAAAGCCCGCGATGATCAGCCGCGGGCGATGCTCCTGTGCAAGCTTTTCGACCTGCACGTAGTCAATCTCGCCTGTTGCAGGATCGAGCCCGTACTGCGCAGCCTTGAACAGCTTGCCCGAAAAATTCACCTTGGCGCCGTGCGTGAGATGTCCGCCGTGATCGAGGCTCATGCCGAGAATCGCGTCGCCCGGATTGATCAATGCAAGATAGGCCGCGGCGTTCGCCTGCGAACCGGAATGCGGTTGAACGTTGGCGTACGCGGCGCCGAAGAGTTTTTTGGCGCGCTCGATGGCGAGTTGTTCCGCGACATCGACGTGTTCGCAACCACCGTAGTAGCGCTTACCCGGATAGCCTTCAGCGTACTTGTTCGTCAGTACCGAGCCTTGTGCTTCCAGCACGCGCGGGCTGGCGTAGTTCTCGGAGGCGATCAGTTCGATGTGGTCTTCCTGGCGACGAAGCTCGGCGTCAAGCGCAGCTTTCAGCTCGGGATCGAAGCCGGAGATGGTCAGATTCGCGGAAAACATGAGGATCCTTGGCGCGGGACGGGGGAGATCCGATTGTAGCGGTTGGCGGTTAGCGGTTGGCGGTTAGTAAGAGCAACCACCGGGCGCTCCGCCTGGCTCTGGCTAACCGCTAACCGCCAACCGCTAACCGCTGCTGCTCTCGTCGGCATCGACGAAAGCCTGCACCACTCGCGTCCATGCGCGCGCGAGATTGCGACGGTTGTAGCCCCCGCCGCCCATGCCGACGACGCGGCCGTGACCCAATTTGTCGGCGATGACGCACAATCGCGCGGCGGCGTAGGCATGAGCTTCTTCCGTAAGGCGCAGATGCGTGAGCGGATCGCCGCCGACACTGTCGGCGCCGCACTGAAACAGAATGAACTCGGGCTTCCCCGCCAGCACGAACTCCTCGACGCTCGGCCAGACAGCCCGAAACTGTTCATCGCCCGACCCGGGCGGCATAGGAATATTGAGTTTGGCGCCTTGTGCGCGTCCGGAGCCGGTTTCCCCGGCGTTTCCCGTGCCTGGATAGAGGAACCGGCCATCCTCATGCAAGTCCGCAAACAGCAGGTCCGGATCTTCCTCGAAGGCGTAGAACACCCCGTCGCCGTGGTGCGCGTCGATGTCGACGTATGCGATGCGCCTGACGCCGTGCTTGCGGCGCAGAACTTCGATAGCGACGCCGCAATCGTTGAACACACAGAAGCCCGCGGCGTGACTGCGCGAGGCATGATGCAGGCCGGCGATCGGAACGAACGCGCGTCGCGCTTTACCCGCCATCACTGAATCGACCGCGTTCAATGTCGCGCCCACGACGCAACTCGCGGCTTCGAATAGCCCCCGCCACGCGGGCGTATCGCCGGCGTCGAGGAATCCCTGCCCGCTCGCGGATCGATCGCGGACCAGATCGACGTATTCAGCCGTATGGAAAAACTCGAGTTCTTCGCGCGTAGCGGGCCGAGGACTGCCGCGTTGCACCCGTCCGTCCACTCCGCTCGCATGCAGTTCGCGCATGAACGCTTCGTGTCGATCTGGCCCGAACGGATGACCGTCGCCGAATCCGTAGCGCGCAATCTCGTCGCCTGAGATGAGAAGAACGTTCGAGGAGGGCATGCGGGCAGAGCGTAGCACGCGAGCAGCACCCTTCAGGGTCGCGAGTCATGTGCTCCCCAGCTATGATTCGCGACCCATTGCGTCCGAGCGAGTTCTCCCGTCCATGGCCCAGTTCATCTTCACCATGAATCGCGTCTCGAAGGTCGTGCCGCCCAAGCGCATCATCCTCCGGGACATATCCCTGTCGTTTTTTCCCGGCGCGAAGATCGGCGTGCTCGGCCTCAACGGATCGGGAAAGTCGACGTTGCTGCGCATCATGGCCGGCATCGACAAGGAATTCGAAGGTGAGGCGCGGCCTCAGCCAGGCATCAAGATCGGCCTGCTCTCGCAGGAGCCGCAACTCGATGCGACGAAGGACGTGCGCGGCAACGTCGTGGAAGGCGTCAGTGAAATCCAGTCGCTGATCGATCGCTTCAACGCCGTCAGCGACAAATTCGCGGATCCTGATCTCGGCGAAGACGAGATGAACAAGCTGCTGGAGGAACAGGCGAAGCTGCAGGACGCCATCGACGCCAGGGGCGGCTGGGAGCTCGAGCGCAAGCTGGAGGTCGCAGGCGATGCATTGCGATTGCCGCCGTGGGATGCAGACGTGACGAAAATCTCCGGCGGCGAACGACGTCGCGTCGCACTGTGCCGCTTGCTGCTGTCGCAGCCCGACATGCTGCTGCTGGATGAACCGACCAACCATCTCGATGCGGAATCCGTCGCGTGGCTCGAACGGTTTCTGGAAAGCTATCCCGGCACGGTGATCGCAGTGACCCACGATCGCTACTTTCTCGACAATGTCGCAGGCTGGATTCTTGAACTCGATCGCGGTCACGGCATTCCGTGGGAGGGCAACTATTCTTCATGGCTCGAACAGAAGGAAAGACGCCTTGCGATCGAGGAGAAGCAGCAGGAAGGCCTGCGCAAGACATTGCAACGTGAACTGGAGTGGGTGCGCTCCAATCCGAAGGCGCGACAGGCCAAGAGCAAGGCGCGCGTGCAACGCTATGAGGAACTCGCCTCGCAGGAGTTCCAGAGGCGCAACGAGACCAACGAGATCTATATTCCGCCCGGTGCACGACTCGGCGAACTCGTGATCGAGGCAAAAGCCCTGAAGAAGGGTTTTGGCGATCGGTTGCTCTTCGACAACGTCAATTTCAATTTGCCTGCGGGTGGGATCGTCGGCGTCATCGGCCCAAACGGCGCCGGCAAGACCACGATGTTCCGCATTGTCACTGGTCAGGAAAAGTCCGACGATGGCGAAGTGCGCATCGGGCCCTCCGTGCAGCTTGCCTATGTCGATCAGTCGCGGCAGTCGCTCGTCGATTCGAACAGCGTATGGCAGGAAATCTCCGGCGGTCTCGAAATGATTCGCGTGGGCGCCTACGAGACCTCATCGCGAGGTTACGTCGGCCGTTTCAACTTCCGCGGGGCGCAGCAGCAGCAACTGATCGGCGAACTGTCCGGCGGCGAGCGCAACCGGGTCCACCTGGCGAAGGTGCTGAAGAGCGGCGGCAATGTCATCCTGCTCGATGAACCGACCAACGATCTCGACGTCGAAACACTGCGTGCGCTGGAGGAGGCGCTGCTGAACTTCCCGGGATGCGCCGTCGTCATCTCCCACGATCGCTGGTTCCTCGACCGCATCGCGACGCACATCCTTGCGTTCGAGGGCGACAGCGAAATTGTCTGGTTCGAAGGCAATCATTCGGAATACGTCGAGGACCTCAAGCGCCGCAAGGGCGCCGACGCCGACACACCCCATCGCATTCGCTACAAGAGACTGGATGCGTGAGACAGCAAGCGCCGGCGACACGTGTACCTCGACTAGAACTTACGCCATGAACCGCCCTACTCTGATAGTTGACGGACAGTCCCTGACGCTCGAGGCCCTGCGCAGGTTCGACGCCGAGCGCCCGCTCGTGCAGCTTGGCGAGAGTGCGCGAGCGGCTATGCAGCGCAGCGTCGAGATCGTGCGTGAGGCAGTGCGGACCGATCGTGTGAGCTACGGCATCACGACCGGGTTCGGCGCGTTCGCGAATAGGCGCATCTCCGCCGATCAGGTCCGGCAACTGCAACTCAATCTGGTGCGCAGTCACTGCTCCGGCATCGGCCAACCGCTGGAACCGACGCTCGTGCGCCGAATGTTGCTGCTGAAAGCCAACAGCCTGGCCGCCGGGATTTCCGGCGTACGTCCCGAAGTGGTCGAAGCGTTGCTCGCACTGCTCAACAATGACGTCTTGCCGCTCATTCCAGAGCGCGGCTCCGTCGGGGCGTCGGGCGACCTTGCGCCGCTGGCGCATCTGTCGCTGTGCCTCATCGGTGAAGGTGAGGCGCTTCACGGGCAGCATCAACTGAAAGAAACAGCGATCTGCAAGGCCGCCGGCTTTGCGCCCGTCGCCCTGGAAGCCAAGGAGGGACTCGCACTCATCAACGGCACACAGCTCAGTCTCGCGCTCGCGCTCGATGGCTTGTTCCGTGCGCAAACCTTGCTCGACGCCGCGGTCGTCATCGGCGCACTCACAGTAGACGGACTCGCCGGCAGCTACACACCGTTCGACGCACGCATTCAGCAGGCGAGTCGCTCGCCGCATCAGATCGAGGTCGCGCGTCGATTTCGATTGCTGCTGACGGACAGCGCGATTCACCGCGACCATGAAGACTGCGACCGCGTACAGGATCCGTATGCCGTGCGCTGTATGCCGCAGGTGCTCGGCGCCGTTGAAGCCGCGCTTGCGCATGCGCGCGACGTGCTGAGCAACGCTCTGAACGGCGTGACCGACAATCCACTGATTTTCGATCGCGACATTCTCTCCGGCGGCAATTTCCATGCGGAGCCGCTGGCTATGCTGGGCGACTACCTGGGGATCGCGGTCGCCGAGATCGCGAGCATGTCGGAGAGACGCACCGATCTGCTGGATCGACGCGTCAATCCGGCGCTCAACATGTTCCTCACAACCGAGCCCGGCCTCGAGTCGGGATTCATGATTGCGCATGTCGCTGCGGCGGCGCTGACGTCCGAGAATCGCACGCTGGCGCATCCGGCCTCGGTCGATAACGTTACGACCTCTGCCGGCCAGGAAGATCATGTAAGTATGGCGCCGTGGGCGGGCTTCAAGCTGCGCCGCATTTGCGAAAACACCGCGCAAGTGCTCGCAGTGGAATTGCTTGCCGCCGCGCATGCGATCGACAAGCAGCAACCGCTCGAAACCACGGAGCCGCTGCAACAAGTCCATGCGCTGGTGCGTAGTAAGGTTCAGTATCAGCCGTACGATCACCGTCTGGACAAAGGCATCGCCATGCTGGCGCATCTCATCGAAGGCGGAGATTTGTCCGCGTTCCTGTCTGGCAAGTCGCCGGCAGCCGGCAGTCAATAACCCAGCCCGATGCCCTCCGACGCCATCGCTCTCGTCGTCGCGATTTTCGGACTGCTGCTGCTCGCGCTCGCTTGCCAGCGACTGTTTCGTGCACGCTTTCTGGCGGCGACTGGTTCCGCCTTGATGGGCGCGTTGCTGCTCGCGGCGGCGGCGCTCTTCTTTGTCGTCTCGCTCAATCTGCATACGTACGCGCGCCTCACTCACGAGGAACCCGTCGCCGAGATTGTCTTCGAAGCACGCGGCCCACAGCGCTATCGCGCTACGCTGTCTCAGTCGCGGGACGGGGAGATGCAGACGTTCATGCTCGCCGGCGACGAATGGCAGCTCGATGCGCGCGTGCTTAAGTGGCAAGGCTGGGCCAACCTGCTTGGAATCGACACGCAGTACCGGCTCGAACGCGTGAGCGGTCGCTATCGGGACATCGAGCAGGAACGCAACGATGAACGCACGGTGTACGCACTCAGCGAAAATCCCGGCCTCGATCTCTGGACGCTCTCGACCACGTACCCGCGCTGGCTGCCATTCATCGATGCGATATACGGTAGTGCAACCTATCTGCCGATGGCGGATGGGGCGCGCTACGAAGTGTCGATTACACCG
>JBOHZJ010000293.1:0-11282 GCA_050738395.1 Steroidobacter sp. | reverse complement strand
TACTCAGCCATCTTTGTCGGCGCCGCGAATCCGCTGACCGTCGACCTGTTGATTCCGTCGATCGACGGAGTACACGTCTTTGAAGGCACGCTGGCCGTCGGTCAGAACGTCAACAGCGCTGCACCCGCGGGAGGCGACGGCCCCACGCTGACGGTCGCAGCCGGCGTCACGCTCGCCTTCACCGATCCCGCGGACTACGTTCTGATCAACCGCGGCTCGCAGATCATTGCGGACGGTGCAGCTGACGCGCCGATCACGTTCACGTCTTACACCGACGCCGTTGCGGGCACAGTCGGCGCAGAAGACGTTCAGCAGTGGGGCGGCATCGTCATCAATGGCAACGGAATCACGAACAATTGCTCGGATGCAGAGCGCGCGGCCGACCAATGCCACGTAGTGTCCGAAGGTCAGCCATCGAACTATGGCGGCGCTGATAACGCCGACAACTCGGGCGTCCTGCGCTACGTCGTGGTCAAGCACACTGGATTCGAGGTGGCGCCCGGCGATGAACTGAACGGCGTCACGTTCAACGCAGTGGGCTCGGGTACGGTCGTTGAGAACCTGCAGGTCTATAGCACGTACGACGACGGCATCGAATTCTTCGGCGGCGCCGTGAACGTTTCCTACTTCGTCGCCCTGTATGTACGCGATGACTCGATCGACTACTCCGACGGCTACGTGGGCGCAGTGCGCAACGCGCTCGTCATTCACTCCGCGACGAACGGCAATCGCTGCATCGAAGCGGACAACGTGGGCGACGGCCGCACGAATGTCGGCGAAGCGTTCGATACACCGCCGATCAGCAATCCGCTGATCTCCAACGTCACCTGCATCCCGTCCAATGCTGATCTTCCCCTGACGACGCATGACGATTCGGAGGGCTTCCTGTTCCGTCAGGGCGCGCAGATGCAGTTGGCCGATAGCATCGTTTTCGGCGGGTATGGTCCGGCGTCGAATGAATGCTTCGAGATCGGCAACCCGCGCACGCTGGAGTTCGCCGCCGCAGGCGACTCCACGGTCCTGAACACTGTCCTCGTGTGTGAGGAGGCGGCGAAGGGATCATTCGCAAATACCGACACGGTGCAGGAGTGGTTCCTCGGCGCAAATCCCAGCACTAACGGAGCGAATTACAGCTTCAACACGGGCAACGTGATCATCACGGACGCGAAGAACGCCAACGTCAGGGTTCTGGAGCCGGGTACGTTCTACACCGCCACTGCGTTCGCCGACGCCGCTGGCGTCGCCTTCACGGTGGGAACCGGTCAGGTCGGTGCTGTAACCAGCGCTGATGACTGGACCGCCGGTTGGACATACGGCTTGCACGACGGCGCCCGCGCGCAACCCCTCTGGTTCGAATAACCCTCACGACAAGGGCCGCAAGGTCAACCCTGCGGCCCGCGTCTTACCAGAGCAATCCCACTATGAAGGTTGAGCAAGCGATGAAGATCGGAGTACGGGACGCGATCCGCGTGGCGCTCGCTGTATCTACAGCAGTCGTCGGCGGCCAGGCAGTCGTTGCAGTGGCGCAGGCTCAGGAAGCGACAGCAGCGCAGACGCAAGCGGATCCGGCGGCGCCCGAGGCGGCTGTCAGTTCCGCGCCGGGCGGCATAGTCGAGGAAGTCGTCGTCACCGGGCGGCAACGTTCGGCTGCGACGGATGTCGCGCAGGAGCGTTTTGATCATGAAGTTGCGGTCGATCTGCTCGGCGCGGAACAGATCAGCCGCGTGGGCGACAGCACGGTGTCGGCTGCGTTGCGACGCTTGCCGGGTGTGACCCTGGTCAGCGACAAGTTCATCTACGTGCGAGGTCTGGGGGAACGCTATTCCAGCACGACGCTGAACGGCGCCTATGTTCCGTCGCCCGATCTCACTCGCAACGTCATCCCGCTCGATCTGTTTCCGGCGAATATCATCGAGTCGCTGTCCGTGCAGAAAGGGTTCACAGCGGATATGCCGGCCGCATTCGGCGGCGGCAGCGTCGACATTCGCACAACCGGCATTCCGGATGAATTCGTACTCGATTTTCAGGTGGGCTCCGGCTGGAACACGCAGGCGTCCGGCGATGCGCTCACCTATCGCGGCGGATCGGACGACTGGCTTGGAAGCGACGATGGAACGCGTGCGCTGCCGGCCGAGATTCGCGATGCGATTGAGCAGTATCAGGGCAGTCTGTCGCCGGTCGGAATTCTCAACGGGCTCAATCGCGACGGACAGCCGCACACGCTTGCCGAGGCTCAGACGATCAACCGTCAGCTCGCGACCAGCCTGTATCGCGACGTCGATTTTTCTGAAGGCTCATCCGATCCGGACATCAATGTGGAGGCGACGCTCGGCAACAGCTGGTATCTCGGCGAATCCGAACGCTGGCGGCTCGGCTTCATGGCGCTTGCGGACTATGGCAGCAATTGGCGCAATCGCGATCGGATGAATCGCTCGGCCATGGACGCCGACACTGTCTTCAGCACACGCACGACAGCTAACGATATTTCGCTGACCGGCTCGCTCAACCTGGGATTGGAATACGGGGACGATCACAGGATCGAAGCGACGGGCATGTATCTGCGCAACACCGAAGATGAAGCAGCGCTGAGCACGGGCAACAACTTCAATTTCCGCAGGGCCGACGGCCAGCAGCTGCGCACGTACCGTCTGCGATTCGAGGAGCGGGACCTCGAGCTGTTGCAGCTGCGTGGTTCGCACACGCTCGGCGATGACACGGTGGAGCTGCTCGGCGGACTCGGCGAGTTCCTGAGCTTCGGTCTCACTGAAAACCTGAACTATTCCTGGTACTACTCCGACGCAACCGCGACCACTGATATTCCGACCGAGCTGACGGTCTCGGCCGCGGACGCCATCGATCCACAGAGCGGTGCGACCATATCCACTGGTCTGCGCCAGTCGGCGAGCGCGGCCGAGTATCGCTACACTGATCTGGTGGACGAAGTGGAGAGCTATGGGTGGTCGCTCAGCAAGCCTTTCGCGCTGGGCGATTTCGACGTGACGCTGAGCGGCGGCGGCGACTACTACACGAAGGCTCGCCGGTATCTGCAGACTCAACTGAATGTCGGCGCCAATAACGGCGATGCGCTGGCCGGCACGCCGGGTCAGGTGCTGGATGAACAAAGCATGCTCGATCCGGCCAACGGCTTCTCGATGTCGCTGGGCGGCATCGGCGCCGAGAGCTATCTCGCGGCCGAGGTAATCGACGCGTACTACGGCAAATTCGACATCAACTGGAACCAGCGTTGGCGTCTGGCCGGCGGCGTGCGCTGGGAGGACTTCAAGCAACTGGCTGTGCCGGTCGACCAGTACGAGTACAGCGTGGAAGTCCCAAAGATCCCAATTCCGGTGGAACAGTTGCCTTCGCTGGTCACGGCGGAGGACGACTACTATCCCTCGCTCGGCCTGACTTACATGGCGACCGATTTCTGGGCGGAGGAATTCCAGTTGCGCTTCGGCTGGAGCGAGACCGTGACGCGCCCGGACCTGCGCGAGGTATCGGCGGCTACGTATATCGACCCACTCACGGACGCTCGGGTGCGGGGCAATCCGGACCTGCTGACGTCGGAGCTGCTGAATTTCGACCTGCGCGCAGAATGGCTGTTCGGCAATGGAGACAGCTTTACGGTTTCGGGGTTCTACAAGGAGATTACCAATCCCATTGAAACCATCGAATCGGCGGGTACGGACGACAATGTATCGCTGACATTCATCAATGCGGAATCGGCCGAGCTGTACGGCGTTGAAGTCGAGTGGCTCAGGAGTCTGGGCTTCATGACCGGCTGGGCCGGTGACTGGACCGATTCGTTGTTTGTCGGCGGCAACGCAACCTTGAGCGATTCGGAGCTGGTGGTGGGCGAGGCGGCGCTGAATCTCACCAACCGGACGCGTCCAATGACGCAGCATTCGGATTGGCTGGTAAACGTGCAGATCGGGTTCGACGCGCCGAACGAGGCGCACAGCGCTTCGCTCGTTTACAACATGTTCAGCGAGCGGGTGTTCTTCGCCGGCCGCAATGGGGCGCCGGACGCCTACGAGCAGCCCTTCAATTCTCTGGATCTGGTTTACTCGTTCTATCCGACGGAAGCGCTGAGTTTCCGGCTGCGCGCGCAGAATCTGCTCGATGAGACCGTAGATGTGAAGCGCGGCGACATCACCGTTCTCGAGCAGGAGCTCGGCATGACGTTCAAGCTCGACGCAACGTTCAAGTTCTGATGTGAACAGTTGAGAGTTGACAGTTCGCCATTGACGGTCGGAAGGACGCCTCGGCTCTGGTCGTCAATTGTCATCCTTCAACTCGCGGATGAATACGGACCTGCGCACCACCGGTGCTCACTCGCTAACATCGGCCCATGTCCAATCGATGCGCCGGGCGCATGAGGGCGGCTGTCGCCGTGCTCGCAGTCCTGTCGCTTGACGGAGCGGCGACGGTCGGTAGAGACGAGGTGCGGTCGTTTGCGCAGGCGCCGCGGCTCGCGCTTGCTGCGCTATCCCCTGACGGCGTCAATTTAAGCTTCGTTGAACATTCAGCCGATAGCCAGGCGGTCGTACTGCGCTCGCTGCGCGATGGGAGCGAGCGCCGCACGCTTGAAGTGGAGGCAGGACGCGAGCGCATCCGATGGTGCGACTGGGCTGGCTCGGCGCAGCTGCTTTGCGGAACTGTTTCTCCGGTGCGGGCGCCGCATCGGATCATCGAGAAGACGCGTCTCTATGTAATCACGTGGGCGACCGGTGAGACTCGCGAGCTCAATGAGCGATTGGAAGATCCTGTTCGCGATCAGATCATTGATTTCGCAGCAGGCGAGCCCGGGCGCGTGCTGTTGCAGCACGATCCGGTGGGTCGGGGCTACCCCGAAGTCGCCGAGCTCGATGTCGCAAGCGGAGCATTGCGGCGCGTCGTGCGTTCGCACCCGCCGGTGCGTCGGTGGATGAGCGATGGCCGCGGCAACGTGCACCTGGGCGTCGGCTATGGCGCTGAGAAAGCCAGTCTCCATGTGCAGCGCGGTGCGACCAACGGCTGGTCAGTGCTGCTCGAACAAGCGCTCACCGATATCCACGCCATCGGTCCGCTCGAACTCGGCGCGCCGAATGTTCTCTACGCACTCAAACATCATCAGGGCCGCGCCGCGCTGTTTCGTCTGGACCTCGACAGCGACAGACCTGTCGCGTCGTTATTGTTCGCCGATCCTGTTTATGACGTTGCGGGCCCGGTCTCTCTCGACCCGCAGACGCGCGCGTTGCTCTCGATCCAGTACGTACGCGATCGCGAGCAAGTCCATTTCTTTGATAAGGAGGAAGCGCAACGGGGTGCGTGGCTGGATGCGAGACTTGCTGGAACGGTCAATCTCATCATCGATAGATCCGCGGATGGTCGACGTTTGCTTGTGCGATCGGCCAGCGATGTCAATCCACCGTCGCTCTACCTGTATGACGTTGCAAAACCCGCGCTGACGCTCCTCGGTCACCAGTATCCGGAGCTCGAGGACCGCGTGCTCGCGCCGATGCAGTTGGTCTCCTATCCGACGCGCGATGGACAGATCATCCCAGGCTATCTGACCCTCCCGCGTGTTCCGACGCCGCGAGGATTGCCGACCGTAGTGCTGCCCCATGGCGGGCCTGAAACCCGGAACCTGCAAACGTTTGATCCGTTGGTGCAGTTTCTCGCCGCTCACGGGCATGCGGTGCTCCAGATGAACTATCGCGGCTCTCTCGGCTACGGCGCAGGATTCGCCGCCGCGGGCGTCGGTCAATGGGGCGGCGTCGTTCACAACGACATCACCGATGGGACGCGCTGGCTGGTGAAGCAGGGGATCGCAGATCCCACCCGGATCTGCATCGCCGGCCTGAGTTTTGGAGGCTATGCGGCGCTGCTCGGCGCCGCACGCGAGTCGCAGTGGTACGCCTGCGCCGCGAGCTATGCAGGCGTCGCGGATCTCATGGCCCTGGCGCAGTACACATCGCGGTTACAGGACAGCGACTTGTGGAACGAACGATTAGGCGAGGATCAGCGCGCGCTGTGGCAGATGTCGCCCATCGCGCGGGTGCATGCGATCGAAACACCGATTTTGATGATGCACGGTCGACAGGATCCGGTGGCGCCGATCAGTCAGATGCGCCGCTTCGCGCGTGCGCTTCGCAATGCACAGAAACCGCAACGACTGCTTGAGCGCGCCGATTGTGACCATGAGATGACGGTGGAGTCGTGCCGCATCGCGTTCTTCTCTGAGCTGAAATATTTCATTCAGACGACCATGGGTCGCGATCCATCCGACTCCGATCCGACTCGCGCCGACTGACTGTCGTTAAATCTCCCTGAATTGTCACGCACGCCGCGATGAAACTTATCTGTAACAAACGGCGCGTATAAAACGCGGCATCGCCTGCATCGCCCCAGCAGTACGAATGTGCGTAGATCGGGGCCGGTCTGTCATATAACTTCGCGACCTCGTCGCAGGAGCAGTCCCTATGAAGAGCTTGTTGGTGTCCGCGTTCGTGGCCGCCGTGCTGTCCGGAGTCTGGGCGGAAGGCAACGCGGCGTCGAGCCCCGATGAGATCGCACAGATCCGCGAGCAACTGCAGGGCCTCATGCAGCGCGTCGACAAGCTCGAGCAGGAGAACAGCGCACTCAAGGCGGAGAACGAAAGCTTCAAGGCGCAGGATGACTATCTGAAGGCTGAAACGCGCGGTTTGCGCAAGGAATCCGCCACGCATGCGATGGAAGTTGCGAAGGTGAAGGGCGCGGACTGGGCAGGGCGCGTCGCGCTCAAGGGCGATCTTCGCTATCGCCACGAACAAATCAGCGATGAGACGCTGAACGCGGCGGGCGTGCAGAGCGCCGCTGATCGCTATCGCGATCGCGTCCGCGCTCGTTTCAACGCCGAAATGAAAGCGACGGACAACATTCTCGTGGGCATTGGCTTCGCCACGACGGAGGGCGGTGATCCGCGTTCATCGAATCAGTCGCTCACCGGCGTGTTCTCGCGCAAGAGCGTCGACCTCGACACTGCGTACTTCGACTGGAAATTCGCGAGCTGGGGCAATCTGATCGGCGGCAAGATGAAGCAGCCCTTCGTGAAGCCGGGGCAGAGCCTGTTCTGGGACGGAGACGTCAATCCGGAAGGTCTGGCCGCCACGTTCAATCGCGGCATGTTCTTCGGCAGCGCTTACAGTTACTGGATCAACGAAGCATCAGGCGCCGAGAGTACGGTAACGTCGGATACGATGTTGTTCGGCGGACAAATCGGCGCGCGCCTTCCGATCGGGAATTCGAATCTGATGCTGGCGGCGCACTACTACGATTTGAGCGCGGGGCAGGGCCGGGCGCCGTTCCACGCTGGCAATGCGAATGGCAACACCACGTTCAACGTGGGAACCCCGCCGGTCGCCTTGCTGCTCAATGACTACCAGGTCGTGAATCTGATGGCGGAGTTCAATACGACCCTTGGCGCATGGCCGCTGCAACTCTTGGCGGACGTCGCCCAAAACCAGGATCCGGATGATCTGGATACCGCGTGGGGCGCAGGCGTGCTGTTCGGCAAGGCTGGCAATTTCAAGACCTGGGAATTCGGTGCGGCGTATCAAAGGATCGAAAAGGACGCCCTGTTCGCACAGCTGATCGACTCGGATTTCGGCGGCGGCGTGTCGGACGCGGAAGGCTGGGTGCTGCGAACGGCCTACGCGCCGGTCAAGAACTGGACCCTGAACGCAACCTACTTCATCAACCAGCGCAACGTAGACGCGCCGAATTCGGTCGGGGCGACGGAGGTCGACTACGATCGCTTGCAGCTGGATTTCAACGTGAAGTTCTGAACCAGCGACTCCGATCACGCGGTCGGCGGCGCCGACCATTCGTCGCGACGCCGCCGCTTTACATGTTGTTGATTGTCGCCAGGGCTGCGACGCTTGCAGACGCAATCCGCGGCGGGGTATACAGCGGACAATCACTGGACCGAGCGCGTCATGGAAAAATCTGATCTCTCGCATCATATTCTGAGCCGCTACAACGACGATCTGGAGCGCGTGCGCACCAACGTGCTGCAGATGGGCGGATTCGTGGAGGAGCAGTTGAAGCAGGCGGTCGCCGCGCTCGTGCAGGGCGACAGCCGACTGGGCGAACAGGTCGCGCACGGCGACGCCAAGGTCAATGCGATGGAGGTCGCCATCGATGACGACTGCAGCCGCATTCTGGCGACCCGCAGCCCGGCTGCTTCCGATTTACGCCTCATCGTTGCGGTGATCAAGACGATCACCGACCTCGAGCGCATCGGCGATGAAGCCGAAAAGATCGGCTACATCGGCTCAAGGCTGGCGGCTGTCGAACGGCCCGCGGACCGGTATCGCGAAATCAAACATATTGGCCGTCTCGTGGGCGATATGGTCCACGAGGCGCTCGATGCTTTTGCGCGCCTCGATCCCGAAGCGGCGGTCGCCATCGCCAAAAAGGACAGGCTGGTGGATGAAGAATATGAGGCGCTGCAGCGTCAGTGCATCACGTTCATGATGGAGGACCCACGAACCATCAGCCGCGTACTGGATGTGCTATGGGTCGGCCGCGCGCTGGAGCGCATCGGCGACCACGCCAAGAATGTGTGCGAGTACGTCGTCTACATGGTCCACGGCAAGGACATTCGCCACACCTCGCTCGACGAGGTCGAGAAGCATCTGCAGTCACGCAAGCGGGGGCAGGACCGGGCGGGCGTCTGACGTGGCGCTCATCTCTCGCCGGTTGGGCAATGCTCTTGGCTTCCTCGTGTGCGCAGCGCTTCTCGGATATGCGCTCTACGCTGAACACGTTCTGGGCCTGGCGCCGTGCCCTTTGTGCATCTTTCAACGGGTCGCGGTCATCGTCGCAGGCGTGATGTTCCTGATCGCGGCGCTCCATCATCCCGGCCGAACCGGCGCGCGCACTTACGGCGTTCTGATCTTTCTGGCGGCGCTCGGAGGAATACTGATCGCGGCGCGTCACGTCTGGATTCAGGCGCAGCCGCCCGGGACGGTCGCCTCGTGCGGCGCGGATCTCGACTACCTGCTCGACATCATGCCAGTCACCGAAGTCGTCACGAAGGTTCTGACCGGCTCGGGCGAATGCGGCGCCATCGACTGGACCTTTCTCGGCCTGACGATGCCGTGGTGGGTGCTGATCGCGCTCGTCGGGATTGGTGCGTGGGCGATCGTTGTGAATTTTGAGAGGGTTGACGCTTGACAGTTGACTGTTGACAGCCCGAAAGGAAAAAAGGGCTTCCTGCCCTCAACCCTCAACCCTCAACCGTCAACAGCAGCTCCATTACGCGCTCATACATCGCCGACAGCGCGGCGACGTCAGCGATGCGCACGTTCTCGTTTACCTTGTGAATGCTCGCGTTGATGACGCCGAGCTCCACTACCTGTGCGCCCGTCGGTGCGATGAAGCGGCCGTCAGACGTGCCGCCGGTCGTCGACAACTCCGGTGTGCGGCCGGTCTGCTCTTTCACTGCCTGAGTGACTGCCGCGGACAGCTCGCCCGGCGCGGTGAAGAACGGCAGGCCGGAGACGAACCACTCGATCGTGTAGTTCACCTTGTGGCGATTCAGGATGTCGGTGATCGTCTGCTGCAGTTTCTCCACGGTTTGTTCCGTTGAGAAGCGGATGTTGAACCGCGCCTTCAGCTCGCCAGGGATGACGTTGGGCGCTCCCGTGCCGGCGTTGATATTGGACACCTGGAACGAAGTCGGCTGAAAGAATTCGTTGCCCTTGTCCCAGACGCGCACAGCCAGTTCTGCAAGCGCTGGCGCGGCTGCGTGCACCGGATTGTCGGCGAGATGTGGATACGCGACGTGTCCTTGAACGCCGTGCACGGTCAATTTGCCCGAGAGCGAACCGCGCCGGCCGATCTTTACGGTATCGCCAAGCGCGTCTGTACTCGTCGGTTCGCCCACGACGCACCAGTCGATCTTTGCGCCGCGCGCCTCCAACACTTCCATCACGCGTCGGGTGCCGTCGATCGATGGACCTTCTTCGTCGCTCGTCAGAAGAAACGCCAGCGTTCCGCTGTGCTCCGGATGTCGCCCGATAAAGCGTTCAGTAGCCGTAATCATTGCTGCGAGACCGCTCTTCATATCCGCAGCACCTCGTCCGTAGAGGACGCCGTCTCTGACTACGGGCTCGAACGGATCGCTCTGCCATTCCTCACGCGGTCCCGTGGGCACGACGTCCGTGTGACCGGCGAAGCACAGGAGCGGTCGGCTCTCGCCATGCACGGCCCACAGATTTTCCACCGGACCAAACGGCATGCGCTCGATGCGAAATCCGATTGCATCGAGCCGCTGCGCAATGAGCTGGAGACAGCCGTGATCCTCCGGGCTGACCGACGGCTTGCGGATCAATTCCTGCGTGAGGGCTAGGGTATCGGCATCGGCGGTAGACAAGGCGGGGCTCCGGCGGCAGCGAGACGGATCAAGGCGCGGACTTATAACGAAGGCGTTCAGGGCCGGCAAGCGACGTGTTACGCGCCAATGACAGTGATGAGACTGCGCACCTTGTTCCGGGTGTCAGGACGCCCACGTGTAACACGAATGTCATCGAAGCTCGTCAGACTTCGCAACTGAGTTTCAGGGCTGAGTTTCTCAGCTTTCTTCCCACACTCAAACGAGGTCAAGTCCATGAAGTTGTGGCGCACCGTGGGCGCTTGCGTCGCCCTGACCGGGTTTACAGCTCTGGCTGCACCCCAGATTGCTTCCGCACAGAACGTGATCAAGATCGACGGCTCGAGCACCGTGTTCCCGATCGCCGAGGCGGTTGCCGAAGAATTTCAGATTTCCAAACGCGGCAAGGTCCGAGTCACCGTCGGCATCGCGGGCACCGGCGGCGGCTTCAAGCGGTTTTGCCGTGGCGAAACCGACATTTCCAACGCCTCGCGTCCGATTCTGAAGGAAGAAATGGACGCGTGCCGCGCTACTGGAATCAAGTATATGGAACTGCCGGTCGCATTCGATGCGCTCACGGTCGTGGTGAACCCGAAGAACACCTGGGTGAAGTCGCTGACGGTGGCCGACCTCAAGAAGATGTGGGAGCCCGCGGCGCAGAGTCGCGTCTCGAACTGGAGCCAGGTGCGATCTGAATGGCCTAAAGAGCCGCTGATGTTGTTCGGTCCCGGTGCGGATTCAGGCACATTCGACTACTTCACGGAAGCTGTGAACGGCAAGTCAAAGGCGAGCCGCGGCGATTTCACGGCGAGCGAGGACGACAACGTGCTGGTCCAGGGCGTCGCCTTCGACCAGAACGCGCTCGGCTTTTTCGGCCTCGCCT
>JBOHZJ010000292.1:0-16986 GCA_050738395.1 Steroidobacter sp. | reverse complement strand
TCGCGCACGATTTCAACAATCTGCTGACCGTAGTGATCGGTGCGCTCGACATCATTCTGCGCCACCCGGAAAACGCCGAGCGGCGCACCCGGCTCGGCGAGGCGGCGCTTGCAGCCGCAAGACGTGGCGAACGCCTGACGGGTCAGCTCCTCGCGTTCGCGCGGCGTCAGCCGCTGCAACCTGAACCCTCTGATCTGAATGAGCTCATTCGTGAAAGCGAGCCCCTGCTACGGGGCGCGGCGCCCGAGACGATCTCTCTGGACTTGCGCCTGTGCGCGCATGGGGCAGTCGCACTCATCGATCCGGCGCAGTTCGAGGCGACGTTGCTGAACCTGATCGTCAATGCAGTCGATGCGATCGGCGAGAGCGGGAGGATATCCATCGAGACTGAGGTGCGGGAGGTAGCCGGGACAGAGGTTCCAAATCTGCGTTCCGGGCGATATTTTCTGATGCGCGTGTGCGATACGGGCCCGGGCATGACTCCGGAAGTAATGGATCGTATTTTCGAACCGTTCTTCACGACCAAGGCGCCCGGCAAGGGCACGGGGCTCGGCCTGAGTCAGGTGTACGGATTCGTGCGCCAGTCGGGGGGCGAAGTGCGCGTGCAGAGCAAGACAGGCGAGGGCGCGTGCTTCGATGTGTTCCTGCCCGTCGGCGAAGTGCATACGGCAGGAACGCACGTCAGGAAAGCAGGAGCGCGCGAACAGTCGCGACGGCTGAAGATTCTGTTGGCCGAAGATGATCCCGCGGTCGCGAACATCACGGCGACGATGCTCATTGATCTCGGGCATGAAGTCATGCGGACAGCCAGCGCAGAGGAGGCGCTGCAGGTCCTCGGTTCGAACGCGCCGCTTGATCTGTTGCTGTCCGATGTCGTAATGCCAGGAGGGATGAATGGCGTGGAGCTGGCGGTGCATGCCGTTACGCTTCGACCAGGACTCAAAGTACTGCTGAACTCCGGCTATGCGGGCGAGTCGCTCGATGCAGAGCTCCTCGGCGGCGCCTGGCCTTTTTTGCGGAAGCCGTTTCAGGAGACGGACCTCGCCGCGGCCATCGTCGCATTGTTTGACCGTGTTGAGGAATCGTAGCGCGCCGAATAGCGCGTCTCTGCCCCGAAGCCGCTCTATGGCCGAATCACGACAGCTGCTCTCCGCGCGCGAGCACTTAGCCCGCGCGGAAGCGAACTACCGGTCCGGAAATGGTCTGCTTCAGCTCGAGCAGGCGTGGGCTCTCCTCGAAGAAGCAGCAATCAGCAGCGCACCTGACGATCGAACCGTAGCCCGCAATCTGGCAGCGGCCTATTCGGCAAGAATTCTCGGAGCCATCAAGAATCTCGTCGAAACCGACCGTGGCTTGCCGGAACCGGATCTCGAGCATCTCTTCAAAGTGGTCCTGGCGTTCGATCAGGGCGACTTCGACCTGCCTGCCGACGCTCGCTCGATAAAGATCAGCCTTGCCCGACGCTTGATCGACCACTACTACGAGGGTCACTCGCCGGCGCAGAAAGAGAAAGCGCTTCAGCAACTCGTAGAAATTTCAGGCGGCCGCAAGCGGCGATCTCGCAAAGAGGGCAGGACATAAAGACAAGGGATGTCGTTAGCGCACCGGATCAGGACGGTGTCGCAGGGCAGGCCCAACGATCGTTGCTGGCTCACGGGCGCGCTCAACGAGGCTGCAAAGATCCTGGTGTGGCGTCCCACACGGACTCCGTTCGCCCTGAGTTCATCGAAGGGATCTTCCAGGCGATACAGTCGTGAGATCGGTCGATGGACTCAACGCGAACGAAGTCTGAAAGTTATCTTTATCACACTAGAGTTCGATGGCGACCTTGAAGCCGCCGTAAATCAGCCGCTTCCCATCGAAAGGCATCGTCTTCGGATCCATTCCCATGCTCGCCAGGCGTGGGTCCTTCATGACCTTGGCGTTCACTTGATCGCGATGTCTGCGGGACTTGTACACGATCCACGAAAACCACACGACCTCATCGGGCTTGAGCTTCACGCTTTGAGGGAACGAGGTGTACTTGCCGGGTTTGACATCGTCAGCGATACATTCCCGGTATTCGAGCGCGCCGTACTCCTTCCAGACTTTCCCAGCCTTGCGCGCCATTTTTCGGTAGGCGTCGATGTTCTTCTTCGGAACTGGCAGGACGAATCCATCTACATAGTTGGCCATTGTGAGTCTCCTCGAACGCGAGTTGGTTCAGAACATCTTATCAGCGGCTCCATAAGGACGAATGAAGGGCGGATGTTCCGACATGGGGCGCGGAGCGACGGCTGCGGAAGCTTGTCGCTGGGTCATGGAGCTGGAGAAGCTTTGAGCTGAGATGCAATTGGGCGTAGGGTCTGTGCATGCTCAGACTGCTCGCCTTATCGTCGTCGCTGCTGCTCCTCGCATGCACTGCCGGTGCGGACGCGCTGTGCGATCTGTCTTCACCCAGGCCTCCTCCCGGATCGAAGTGTGCGTCCGCGTGGCAGGACGAGAACCTGCGCGTGAACGACCTCACCAGTCTCGGCACGCACAACAGTTACAAGCGCGCCATTCCCGGGAAGGAGCTTGCTCTGCTGCATTCTCGCTCCCCGGGCGCGGCGACGAGCCTCGACTACGCTCATCGGCCGATTGAACAACAACTGCAGTTCGGCGCGCGGCAACTCGAACTCGACATCCATATCGATAAGGATGGCAAGCGATTCGCCAATCCTCTCGCCGCACGGCTGACGGCAACGCCCCTCGAGGCGGACTTCGAAGCGGAGATGGCGCAACCAGGCTTCAAGGTGATGCATGTCCCCGACATCGACTTTCGTTCGAACTGCCTCTCGTTCATAGCTTGCCTCCAGATCATCAGAACGTGGTCCGAGGCGAATCCCGACCACACACCACTGCTGATTCTGATCAACGCAAAGGACGATCCCTCTCCTGTTCCCGGCGGGGCTTCGGTGGAAAAATTCAGCACGGCCGACTTCGATGCACTGGACGCAGAGATCGCGTCGGTGTTTGCCGCCTATCGACTCATCACGCCTGATGAGGTTCGCGGGAGTCATCCAACATTGCGAACTGCGGTGTTGGCTGGGAACTGGCCTCGGCTCCGCGATGCGCGCGGCCGCATCCTGTTCGCACTCGACGATAACCCGGAGAAGGTCGCGCTCTATCAGGGTGAGCGGCATTCTCTCGGAGGCCGGCTCATGTTCGTCAATACCGACGAATCATCGCCTGCCGCGGCGTATCTCACATTGAACGATCCGATCAGGGAGGCGCAGCGTATTCGCGCCGCGGTCGACGCCGGCTTTCTCGTGCGCACGCGAGCGGATGCGGATACGGTCGAAGCCCGTTCGGGCAGCACGTCGCGGCGCGACGCGGCGTTGTCATCGGGCGCCCAGTACATCTCCACCGACTATATGCAGCCCGACGCGCGGTTCAGCAGCTATTCGGTACAACTTCCAGCCGATGCCGTGTCGATCTGCAATCCAGTCCGCACCAGGGAGCGATGCTCAGGTCAGACGATCGTCGAGCCAATGCAACGGCGCCAGTAGCAGCGGGCGACATGCAGAGCATCCGCGGGAGCCAATCTTGGTTGCTGCGCCGATAGGCGCTAGCATCGCCCGAAATTCACGAATGGGGACAATAACAATGACTTCGCTTCTGAAGATCGCATGCGTCAGCCTCCTGCCTCTGATGATTTCTGCGCCGACGGCGGCGCAAACGCCCGCCGGATCGCTCATCTATCTTCATGCCGGCGCATTGCTCGATCGTCCAGGCCAGGCGCCGCGGGGTGCATCGACCGTCATCATTCGCGACGGACGGATCGAAGCGATCCGCGACGGGCTGATCGGCCCGGAAACCGGCGCGCGCATCATCGATCTCAGCAATGAGTTCGTGTTGCCCGGGCTCATCGACATGCACGTGCACATGTTCAACGACGACGACAAGATGCGCGCCCGGCTCGAACTGACCAATCGCGATATCGAGGATCATCTGCTGATCGGCGTGGACAACGCGCGCCGCACGCTGGAGGCCGGCTTCACGACCGTACGGGATCTGGGCTCGGACGTTCGCAGCGTGACGGCCCTGCGCGACGCGATCAACGCCGGGCTGGTGCAAGGACCGACCGTCGCACCCGCCGGGCGCGGCATCTCCATCACCGGCGGACATGGCGATCCTTCGAACAACATCAATCGCGACATGAGCGCCGCGACGCGCGCGCGTGCAGACAATCTCTGCAACAGCGCGGAGGAATGCCGTCGCGCAGTGCGCGAGCAGATATCTCAAGGCGCCGAGGTCATCAAGTTCGCCGCGACCGGCGGTGTGAACAGCAATATCGCCGGCGGCCTGAATCAGCAGATGTTCGCCGATGAGATGAAGGCGATCGTCGATACCGCGCATGTATTCGGGCGCAAGGTCGCCGCACACGCGCACGGCCAGAACGGAATCAAGGCGGCGCTCGAAGCGGGTGTGGACTCCATCGAGCACGGCACCTACAGCGACGCCGAGACGAATGCATTGTTCAAGAAGACAGGCGCCTGGCTCGTGCCGACGTTCGTCGCGCCGCATGCAGCGCTTGCGCAGGCAAGGGCGGGCGCACGATCAAAGGCGACGCTTGCGAAAGCAGAAGAGGCCGCGGCAGCGCACGCCAGGAACATAGCGGCTGCGATCAAGGCCGGTGTGAAGATCGCATTCGGCACCGATAGCGGCGTATCGGATCACGGCAAGAATGCACTCGAGTTCGGTCACCTCATCAACGCGGGCATGACGCCTGCCGTTGCAATCCGCGCGGCGACGGTCGACGCCGCCGCCTTGCTCGGCCGTGAGGATCGCCTTGGAACGCTCGAACCCGGCAAGGACGCGGACATCATCGCCGTCGCTTCCAGCCCGCTGGATGACGTCAGCGAACTCGAGCGCGTCCGCTTCGTCATGCGTCAGGGCGTCGTGCACAAGCTCAACGGCGCACGACAGGCATTCCCGCCGTTGTAGTTGTGCAGCCGTTGGTTGATGTCCCGAAGACGCGTTCCTGGTTCCCGTTCGCGTTGACCCTGAGTGGTCGAAGGGGCGAAACGATTCCATCTGCTGTTTCCAGCCCTGAAGATCCCTTCGATGCACTCAGGGCGAACGGAGAAGAGAGCGCCTTGAGGAGGCGCCTTGCTGCTCCGTTCGCCCTGAGCCTGGTCGAAGGGATCCTCACCTGGACTCGACCATAAACCGCAGGGCGAACGATATGAGTGCTTCTTTGTGAAGCAACACTAACGCGATGGCGACGGCAGTCCCGCGCCGCCGACCGGCATGGTGGTGAAGCTCTCGCCGAAGGAGGCGATCAACGGTTTGCCGCGGGCGATCGCCTGTCTGACCGCTGGCAGCGAAAGCGACGCCGCGTGACTCTCTTTTCTGTCCCAGACCTCGGTAATCCAGATTGCGTCTGCATCCACGCTGTCCTTCGCTACGATGTAGCTGAGGCAACCCGGCATCTGCTGCACGCCCTCGAGCAGTATTGCAATCAATGCATCTCTCTGCCCCGGCGCAGCGCTGAATTTGCCGATCAATCCGTACATAGCTTCTCCTGATGGGGGATTCGTGAGAGCGCACGAACCGATCGCCGGCAACGTGAGCGCCCCAGCAATGAATTCGCGGCGTCGTATTTTCATCGGGCAACCGTAGCAAGCTGCGTTGAGTATTGCGAGTCTGTGAAGACGGCTGAACCCGACTAGCTGTCTGATCTCTAAAGCCGGGAAAGCCGCCGTAACTCTTCCACGACCGTTGGCCATGCGTCGCTCAGTGGATCAATGATCCCGTAGTGCCCGGTGCGCACTAGTCGAACCAGCCGGGTGTCCGGGTGAGCCGCGACATATGACTCCGTGATCGCAAACGGAACCGTCTCGTCCGCATCTCCATGCAGGATCGTCGTCGCAACCGCGACGCCAGGCAGGCGGCGCGGGTCCAGGTCTGGGCGACTCTCCGGCGCCACGCCCAGGAACGCCATGACTGCGCCTGAGCCAAGTTCGCGCTCGCGAGCGAGCTGTAAATCCGCGACGGGCGCCAATGCCAGAACGCCGAGCAAAGGCGTCTCTTTCAGCGTCGCCGCCGCCCAAAGCGCCAAATGTCCGCCGGCTGAATGCCCGATCAGGACGATCCGACCGTTGTGGTGCGATGTCTGCGTGCGCAGGTGATTCAACAACAGCGATACGTCCTCGAGTGTTGCGTCGGGATTGCCTGGGATTCTCCGGTACTCCGCCGATGCGACCGTCCATCCCCCTTCGGCGAGCGCCGCCGCCATGGGCCCGGTGTGCGTTCGATCGTACGCAGGCTTCCAGAACCCACCGTGCAGGATGACGACGAGCGGCCGACGCCCGGTGTGCCGGTCGCCGAGGCGGAGATCCGCGATCTGCTCCGCCTCGGTTCCATATCGCACTGTTTTGTCCGGCGCCCCTGCAGGGCGCGTCAAGACGGATTCGTCTTCGGGCATGCGAGTCTCCTGGTGTTGCATTTGCGCATGCTCGTCACGAGCCATCGCGTATCGCGCCGCTCAGTGCGCTTGTTCCGCAAGCTGTCTGCGATATTGCGCGGGTGGAATGCTGAACTCGCGTTTGAACGCGCGATTGAAAGCTGCCTGCGACTCGTAACCGACGTCCGATGCGATCTGCACAATCGTTTTCCGACTCGTTTGCAGGAGCCTCGCGGCGAGCTGCAGCCGCCAGCGCGCCAGGTAACTGAGCGGCGGTTCCCCCAGAAATCGCGCGAAGCGCTCCGCGACCACGGAACGTGACGCGCCGATTGCCGCGGCCAATTCATCGACGCTCCACGGGTGACAGGGCTTCTGGTGCAGCAGCGCGAGCGCACCGCCGACCACCGGGTCTCTTGCACCCGCAAGCCAGCCGGTCTGTTCAGGCGGCAACTGCTCCATGTAGCGACGCAGCGTGTGAACGAAGAGCGCTTCCGCCATCTTCGACAGCAGGGTTGTTTGTCCCGGCCGCCCCGCGTCCGCCTCCGAGACCAGATAGCGAATCGAGTTCTCCACCCACTCGCCGGCAGCATCGGCGCGAACGTTGATCTTGATCATCTGCGGCAGTCCCGCAAGGAACAATCGGTCCGCGTGGCGCTCGCAACCGAAATAGCCGCAGATGAACTTTGTCAGTTCTCCACCGTCGCCGAGCCGCATGGTGCGCAGATCTCCGGAGAGGAACTCACCGAGCGAAGCGGCGCTGTCCATCAGCCTGGCGGGTGAGCCGTTAGTCACGGTGTGAGCATCGCCATGCGGAATGATGATGACGTCGCCTGCAGTGAGCGAAACATCCGCGCCCCCATCGAACCTCACCCGCGCTGCTCCCTCGGCAACCAGATGATAGGGCACGAGACGCTCGGTTCCGGGCGCCAGCACATGCGCAACCTGATGCAGCGGCGGCACAGCGAATCCCCACGGGGCCGAGCACTCCGCATGATAGAAAATCGCGCCCGTCATGCGCACCGCATTCAACGCATGAGAAAGGGCGTCCATGGTTCACTCCAGCAAGCGGAAAGGCGGCGGCTGCAAAAGAATCCGGAGTTCCGGCAAAGATCGAAGATTGTGTCGAGCATAGATTGCGGCTCATCGCCTTTGCAAAGTCGGGAGTTGAACAATGAGCCAGCAAGCAGCAAGGGCCGCGGCCCCGGCCGCAGGTGTGGCGCGAGCTGAGCGCGCCGCCTGGGACAAAATTGCACCAGGCTATGACAGAACCAATACCCCGACCCAGATGTGGTTGGGGAACGAAGGTCTGCGTCGCGCAGGGCTTCGTTCCGGAATGCGCTTTCTGGATGTCGCCGCCGGTAGCGGCGCTCTCAGCATCCCGGCGGCGCGATCTGGCGCGCGAGTACTGGCGACTGATCAGTCGCCCGTGATGCTGGAATTGCTGACGGCGCGTGCACAGGGGGAAGGGCTCGACATCGAGACACGAGTCATGGATGGCCACGCACTCGAAGTGCGGGACGGGAGCTTCGACATGGCGGGCTCACAATTCGGCGTCATGTTGTTCGCCGATATGCCAAAAGGCGTCAGCGAGATGGCGCGTGTGGTGAAGGCGGGCGGTCAGGTCCTGATGATCGCGTACGGTGATCCGCACAGAATCGAGTTCTTCGACTTCCTGGTGCGTGCGGTTCAGGCAGTGCGCCCGGAGTTCACCGGTCCTCCCATGGATCCGGCTCCCTTGCCGTTTCAGCTACAGGACCCGCGGAGGTTGCGCGAGGTGTTGACCAACTCAGGGTTGAAGGATGTCAGCGTCGAGACGATCACGGAGGCCACGGAATTTCGCGATGGCAAGGATCTGTGGGATTGGCTCATCTACAGCAATCCCATCGTGGAAGGAGTGCTCGGCGAACTGCAACTGACGGCCGAGGAGAGAGTCACGATCGAGCAGACGCTGGAGCAACAGGTGCGCGAACGTGCGCACGCGAATCGCGCCGCCATCCTGACCAACCCGATCAATATCGGCGTCGGCACGAAGTAATCGAACGCAATGGAGGTCGCGATAGCCCGTGAGCGGGAGCTGTGGTGCTTCGGTCCGGCTCCGCGCAAATGGGGACATTCCTCATCCCCCTCAGGCTGCATCGAAACCCGAAGGATCCTCATAGTGCGCGGAAATGGGGACTGTCCCCATTTCCGGGGTTGGACATGGCCGACGCGCGGGCTGGCCGTTAGCGGTCGTAAGTTTCGTAGTGCTGCACCTTCGGGCGCTTCTCGATGAGATAGTCGCCGTCGAAGTCGTAGTACTTTGCGCCTTCGTAATCTTCGCCCGCGAAGCGCTTGATGGCTTCGATGTCATCCCAGAAGGTCAGCATCTCGAAATGCACGATGCGATTCTCGGTGCGCGTCAGACACCACGCGCCGCGATTGCCGCGGGTCGCGCGATAATCCGGCAGCGCGACCTCGCGCATCAGGCGGAGATACGCATCAGCTTTTTCGGCCGGCACGGCGCCGCGCCATACACGCGTGATCATCGGTTCTCTCCCGAATCGAGCGATTAGAGTCGCATCGAGCGTTCACAAAAAACGTAATGGAAAATGCGGATTCAATGTCCGATCACCCTGAATATCCGGTCTTCATGGACGCTTTCTGCTTGCTGCTCATCCTTACACCTGAACGCGGTTCCATCTGAACGGGTCGGCATTGGCGGCGTCAGAAGATCGCCGCTTCGTGATCGGCGAGTCGAAAGAAGTCCCGAACGAGGCGGACGGCTCGCTCTTCATCGAACTCGCCGCAGGTGTAGATGATGGTCGACATGAACCGCGGATTGAGCCAGACCGCGAGATAGATGCCCGAATCGATCAGCGGTACGAAGCCATCGAATCCCTGGTTGATCTGCTTGCCCGCGCCGCCGGTGCTGTGAATGATCGGATCGCCGTAAGTTCTCAGCGCAAGTCCGCCGGTGATGTACTCGAAGTACGCTCGCACGGTTTCTTCCCGGACTTCGGTCTGGAAGTATCCTTCGATGATGAGGCGCTTGCGGAAGATATCCGGCGCGATCGTGGTCAACGCGGTTTTGTGCATGATGTCCTCTGCACCGGTAAAGGTAAGAATACAGGAGCAACGTACTCAAGGCTCGCTGCACCTGTCAACCCGTCGATACCGGTGCTAGCCTCTCATCCATGGCGACTCAACCTGCTGTACCCTCATTTGTCTACCTCGGCGGCGATCCCGCGCTCGATCTGGTCAACACGGTTGACTGGACTCCGCTTGGGACGCTGCATGAGCAGCTGACGACCTACCACGCTCTGACGGCCTGGGCCGAAGGCGCCGGCGTCATTTCTGCAACGGTCCGCGCCCGGCTACGCCGCGCAGCCAGGCGTCGCCCGCAGGAAGCTGTTCGAGTTCTGAGGAGGGCGCGAGAAATCCGCGCGATTCTGCAGGGCGTTTTCACAACGGAAGCCCACGCCGGAGAACGAAGTAGGTTCTTCGAGGCGTACAACCTGTTGCTGCATCAGGCGGTCCAGCGGCTCGAGCTGCGCACAGAAGAGCAGGAGAGGAAGAGCGCTGCGGCCAGGATGCGATGGTCGTGGGCGTCGTTCGGCGAATCGCTCGATTCGCTGCTCTGGCCAATCGTGTGGTCGGCAGCCACGCTGCTCGTTTCGGAGGAAGCGGATCGCATCAGGACTTGCGGGGGTGAGGATTGCGGGTGGGTCTACGTCGATCGCAGCCGCAACGGTCTGCGTCGCTGGTGTCGCATGGAAATATGCGGCACGCAGGCAAAATCGCGCCGACGTCGTGCGCGGAACGCTCAGTGAGCCGAACGGAACGGCTGAGACTTTCATGCGCAGCGACCCGCTTTCGGGAACTGACCGCGGGCGCGATAGCTTTACTGCGTTGAGCTCCACCGCTCGATGCACTGGGCTCACGCGTGGAGCCTTCAGGTGCGTACGTTGCCGATTTCAGAGGATGCTCATGGGACCTGGCGCCCGGCAGACCGTGCTTTCCCGCCTCGCGTCCTATCTCGAGGCCCAGCAACAGGCGATTACCGAGCAGTGGCTGCTCGCGGTTCGACGCGATTCCCAGATCGATTCCGCCGATCGGCTGACGCATCAGCAGCTTCTGGATCACCTGCCGCAGCTCTACGGAGAGTTGTGCTCATTTCTGCGGGAACGGGATGCCGCGATATTGCAGGACGGCGTGGAGCGAGATGCACGCAAGCACGGACACTATCGTTGGCGCGATGGTTACCGCCTGGACGAAGTGCTGCGCGAGGTCGAGATTCTTTCGCGCGTTCTGCAGGCGTCGACGCTCACGCGCTTCCGCGAGCTGGAGCCTGAGTTTCGCGGCGTAACTGAAATAACCGGTCGCACCCTGGTGCAGGAGTTCTTCAGCGAAGTCACGATCAGTTCAGCGCAACAGTACACAGCAGAGCAGCAGGGGGCCGCCGCGCGATATGTCGAACAGCTCGAACAGGCGAATCGGTCGTTGCAACGTGCTTCGTCTCAGCGCCAGCGCCTGACCACGGTAATCGCGCACGAGTTGCGCAATTTCGTGCAAGGTTTGTCCTATGCCGCAGGCGTGTGGGAGCGGCAGCCTGAGGACGTAAAGGCGAGGGCGCTGGTGCAGGTGCAGATTCGCGACATGCACGATGTTTTGCAGCGCCTGCTCGAGCACTCGACAGGCATTGGAGAGGGGCAGCCGCTCACCATCGAAGAATATGATCCCAGGGCGTTGTCGGATGAGCTCGCCGCTACGCACGGACCGAGTGCGGCAGAGAAAGGATTGCGCTTTTCGGTGTCGAACCATGCCGCCCCTCGCGCCGTGATCGGTGACCGGCTCAAGACCAGACAGGTGATGGCGAATCTGGTGTCGAATGCAATCAAGTACACCGAGGAAGGTGAAGTCTCGCTGCGCCTGGCGGCGGTGGATCATGCCCAGTGGCGCATTGAAGTGAGCGATACCGGCCCCGGCATGACGGCCGACACGGGGGCGCGCCTGATCGCAGGGTTGGGTTCGATCGATGAAGCCCTGCCGGGTCGGGGGATCGGCCTTGGGATCACCAGGGACCTCATCGACCTCCTCGGCGGCTCGATCCAGGTGGTGTCGACGTCGGGCGAAGGGTCGCGTGTTGAAGTCGTGCTTCCCCAGCGTCCGGGCGATGAATAGCCATGGCGGAAGAGAAATCAAAAAAGAATACGATTCGGTGGAACTCATCCTTCGCTGCGGCGTTGCGCTGGGTTCGAATCCACCGTTCGTCTGAACGGCACGTCTCTGGCGACCTGCGTCAGCGGAGAGCGGGCGTCGAAAAATATATGACATTCCGAGCTGACGCTGGGGAGGAGGGCCCCGCTCATGATCGATCCTGAACGCCGGCACGCTTCCGATGTGTCCGCAGGGCCAGGCGAAAATCACTTGCCGAGCAACGAATTCCTGGCTGCGCTCTCGCACGAGATTCGCAATCCATTAGCCCCTCTGCTCAGCGCGTGCGAACTGCTGCGTTCACTGTGCACCGACCCGCGCCAACGCTTCGCGATCGATACCATCGAGCGGCAAGTTCTTGAGCTCACGCATTTAATGGACAATCTGGTGGACGCAGCGCAGCTGCGCCGCGGTGAACTCAACCTCGCGATGCAACATATAGACGCGGCGGCGCTTGCGACCCAGGCGGTCGAGGCGGTGAAGCCAAAGATGGATGCGCGGCGGCAAAATCTATACGTGACGCTGCCCTCGCAGCCGGTGCAGATGCGCTGCGATCCCAGGCGCCTGCTGCAGGTAATCCAGACGCTGCTGGACAACGCGCATCGATACACGCCGGAACGCGGATCGATCGCCTTGTCCGTGTCGGATCAGGCGTCACAGCTCTGCATCGAGGTCAGCGACGATGGCTATGGCATGGAGCCAGAGCTGCTGCTTCGCATCTTCAACCTGTTCGCGCCGCTTGATGAACGGCTGCGTCGCACTACGAGTGGACTGGGCGTGGGGCTTGCTATCGCCCGAAATCTGGTCGAACTGCACGGCGGCAGCATCGCGGCGACCAGCGAGGGGCCCGGCCACGGCAGTCGATTTACGGTGCGGCTTCCAATCGAGAACGCACAGGTCGAAAGACCAGAGGCGGAGCACGTCGCCCTCTCCGGGCCACCCGTCGCGGCGCCGTTGCGCAGGATCCTGGTCGTCGAAGACAACGACGACGTTGCGAAGGGACTGGCTGGCGGCCTGACTGAGTGCGGCTACACGGTGACGATCGCCGCGAGCGCCGAGTCCGCGATCCGGTTGGCGACGGAGTCCATGCCGGATGTCGTAGTCATCGACATCGGTCTGCCCGATCGTGATGGATATGAGGTCGCCTATGAGCTGCGCAGCATCGCCACGGTTACACGCCCCTTGTTGATCGCAGCGACGGGCTACGGCCTGCGCTCATTTCGAGCGCTGGCCGACAATCTCGTTTTCGATCACTACCTGTTGAAGCCGACCAGCGCAGCGACCTTGCGCGCGCTCATCGAGCATGCGATGAAGGTGCGAGCGCGAACTCAGGGCGATCTCGCGGCCAGCGCCAGATCGCGAGGCTGATCTCGAATCTCGGAATTTGCGCCGCGCGTGCAGGTGGTGAGCCAGGCGACACATCACGCGCGAGCGGTCGCGGCCGAAGCCGCTCGATCGCATCGAATCCAATTCCCGCCGGCAAGCCAACGATCGCGCGTGCGCCGGGCTTCGCCGGTAGACTGCGAGCCCTTCGTACGTCGGAGCAGCTCATGAAACTTCGCGCGGGAATGACGCCTGAATTCTGGCAACAGCGCAGCGAGGGCAAGTTGCCGGCCCTGCTGGGACTCAGGACGACTCACATCAGCCAGGGTAGGTTCGTCATGCAGTGCGACGTGCAGCCGCAGTTGCTTGCGCCGAACGGCTATCTGCATGCCGCCAGCGTCATCGCGCTCGCGGATACCGCAAGCGGCTTTGGCTGTTGGTCACATCTGCCCGAGGACGCCGTGGGATTCACCACGATCGAACTGAAATCGAATTTCCTGGGCACGCTGCGCGAAGGAGTGATTGAAACCACCGCCCAGGCCGTGCACATGGGTCGCAACACACATGTGTGGGATGCACCGGTGGTCGATGCATCGAGCGGCAAAATCCTGGCGTTGTTTCGATGTACGCAGATGGTGCTGTGGCCGAAGGCGGCGTCCCGGTAGGCGGACGGCCAACTGGCAAACTGGCCGACCGGCAAGCTGGCCAGAGTAAGAAAAAAGATCGCTCTGAATTCCGGTCAACATCCATGGCCAGTTAGCCGGTTGGCCGGTTAACCAACTCCACTTGCATCTTCTGTTTCGCCCAATATTTCCTCGATCGAGAAGTACACCGCCTTGCTGTGCTGTCGCGCAAGGCTGACCATCTCGTCCGCTCCCGCGGATACGCCGCCGATGCGCAGGCAACCGTCGCATTTCTCGATCAGGCGGCGCGAGACCGGATGAAAGATCTCGTTGAAAATTGCATCGCCGATTCCACGTGAACCGGCGTGCTCGATCAACGGCAGCGCGAACCATTCACCGAGAACCGGCAGGTGTCCCGCACGAAAGAGACGCAGCGCGGCTTCTGTCATCGCTGCTACGTTGCTTGCGATGAGCGCCGCGTCATCGTTCGTGCCGGAGCGATATGGACCGGCGACCAGAATCATGAGTGGGTTCAAAATTTCTTCCTTTGCCCTGTCGGAGGGTATTGGACGGTTCGCGGATTTTGCCAGTGAACCCATGCAGAGGTCGCGCCATGCCCCACCGACGCAAGAAGTCTCTCGTTGAGAACAGCAATCCACCCAAGCGCCGCGGCGCCAATCGCCGCAAGGCGAAGAGCACTCCTACTTCCAGACTCTATGCGGTCATGCAAGGCGACTGACCGAAGGCCCGGACCAAGAGTGCGCGCAAGCTTCATATTCCCGTAGCCCTACGGTCTGTAAGAAACGCCCGGCTCGCCGACTGCACGAGACGACTGCAGGCGCCGGATCTCGATGTCTCGATCACCTCTGCGGGACAGCTTGGAGCGGGCCTCATGTCGCAGAACAATTACCGGCATGGGGACGTTGCTTCTCGTAAGCACAAGCGTTCTCGCCAGGCCCGCCAACATGCGGCAGGGAGAGCGGAACAATACGGAGAGCGATCTATGAACGTAAGAGTTGTCGTCGCCGATGAGCGTGAAGCGAATTTTTTCGATGCAGCCAAATTCGGTGCGCCGTTGTCCGCGCGTGGAACTATCGAAAACCCCGCGGGTGGGCTCAAGGACATCGATCTGGAGACCGATCGCGAGGGCCGCAGATTTGGCGGCACTGGCCACCATCATGGCGTCGACGGCGAACGCAGCACGGAGCGTCACGAGACTGAGCAGTTCGCGCGCGCGGTGGCGCGCCGAATTGATGAAGACCGGGTCAAGCACGAATTCGACAAGCTGGTGATCGTCGCGGGGCCTCGCATGCTCGGCTTGCTACGACAAGAGTTGCCCGAGACCTGTCGAAACGTATTGGCGGGAGAGATCCCGAAGGATTTATTGCACCACGGAACCGACGCAATTCGCGAGGCGCTGCCGCGCGAAGCTTTTTTCCACTGAGCTCGCGACAGCACGTCGGCGCTCGCGCAGGGCGGCCGGGCCAGGAACCCTCGCGCATTCGGCAACAGTGCGGTCGGACAGGGCGGTGCATGCGCGTTGCTTCACTCGTACGCGAGCATCGGCGTTGCAGCGGATCGATTTGCCAGTCCGCGCACATTGCGAACGCAATGCGCTGAGTCTGTCGGCAACATGCATTGGAATAAAAAAGTGGCGCGGAATCCGGCGCCGCCATCCAGCTCGTAGCCACAGCGCGATCAAGCGCAGCGTCGGGAACGCTGCGCCATCAGTCCTCATCTAAGTATCACAAGTCATCGCAATTGACTGTCGCGCAGGCGCGCAGTGCAGCGACTGCGTCGCTTGCTTCTCCGCACTACGCGTCGAACGAGAGCCGTCATGTCACAGCAGATTGCGTCTAGCAAGTTGTTGAAAAGATCCTTTCATGGACTTTCCAACGTCGCTTGCCAGAATCGTGTGAAAGACAGTGGGCGTGGTTTTCGCTGCGCTTCCGAAATCGAGCACTCGGGAGTGCATGGTTTCGTCGCGCCGTCCGTGGCCCGGTCCAGCAGTCTGTCGAAAAGAGCTTTTCAAGAGCCTGCTATTGAACGATGGCGCCCGGGCCGACACGTACGTCGGGCAGGGATTCTTGGCGCAATGGGAGCCGCCGCGCTTCTGCTTGCCGGCTGTGACAACAACGGCAGCGGTGCGCCGGACGCGACGGAGGATCCCGCGCTGGTGGAGCAGGGAAAACAGATCTTCAGGTTCGACACTTTTGGCGATGAGTCTCAATGGACCGATACGCTGCGGATGCATGAGGTGATCGCTGCGGCGGTCGATCCAACAACCGCGCTCTCCGTCGGATTGAAAGTCGATTCCGAAGCATTGCCGCCGGCCGTGGTTGAAGGGATCAGCAATGGCGGCATCAGCCTGACGAGTCCCGACACAACCGTTGCATTGTTGAAGCTGGACGCTGTCGTCGGCCTCAAAGGCGCTGTCGAGAATATCAACGGCAAGGACACCCTCACGCGCGTCGGCGTCACCTGCGCCCTGTGTCACTCAACGGTAGACGACTCGTTCGCACCGGGCATCGGCAAGCGCCTTGATGGCTGGCCCAATCGAGACCTGAATCCCGGCGCCATCATCGCCCTCTCGCCTGCGCTGAGCGCGGAGCAGAAGGCAGTCTACAACTCGTGGGGCAAGGGCAAGTACGACCCACGGTTCAACCTCGATGGCGTCAATGGCCCGCAGGTGATTTCTCCGGCGTTCGGTCTGAAGGGCATTCGTCGGATCACATCGACCGGCGACGGCGAAGAGATCGCGTACTGGAATCGCTACGTCGGCGTCACGCAGATGGGCGGGCACGGCACGTTCTCCGAGCCGCGCACCGGAGTGACGGTCACCAACGGAGTCGAGGACCTGATCAGCAGCAAGCTGCCGGCGCTGCAGGCATATCAGTTAACGCTGGAAGCGCCCGCGGCGCCAGCCGGCAGCTTCGACGCCTCCGCAGCAGCACGTGGCAAGGCGGTCTTCGAGGGTGTGGCGCGCTGCTCCTCTTGTCACAGCGGCCCCGAATTCACGGACGCGAATTTCCGTCTCCATTCTCCCGATGAGGTCGTGAGCGAACCGGAGCCGAATGCAGTCCCAAGTTACGCCTCACGCAGCGCGACCAAGCAGTACCGCACTGCTCCACTGAAAGGAGTGTGGCAACACCCGCCGTACTTCCACAACGGATCCGCCGCCACGCTCGAAGATGTCGTGATGACTTACAACACCAGACAGCTTCTTGGCCTGAGTGATGAGCAGATGGCTGACCTTGTCCAATATCTCAAGTCGCTGTAGGCAACCAGCAGATCGCCGCTTCCTCCGTGGACTTCGCCGAATTCGGATCGATGCAATAGCAAGGCGCATGCATCTGCAACCTTTTGCCGCACCCCCGCATCGCAAGGGGGTGCATGCTGAAAGGGGAAGTTCCGATG